>NZ_JASCQN010000004.1:0-4175 GCF_030010475.1 Halomonas kalidii
CGTCGGAGATGATGATGTCGACATGTCGCGTCAGCAGCGAGTGGCCATGCATATGGGAGAGCCCGGTGGTCAGCGTATAGTCGCCGGTATGGCGCTTGATGACCTCGATCAGCGGCTGCCCCACCGCCGTGGCCAGCGAGTCGACCAGCGCCATGCGCACCTGATGCAGGCGACCGAAGGCCCCCGAGACCAACTCCCGCCGCGTGCTGCGCGCCTCGTTCAGCAGGCGCTTGGCGCGATCGTAGAAGAAGCGACCGGCGCCGGTGGGTTCCAGCGGACGCGAGTGCCGGTTCAGCAGGGTCACGCCCAGGGCCTCCTCGAGATTGGCCAGGCTCTGGGACACCGACGACTGCTTGAGGCCCAGGCTCTCGGCCGCGGCGGTCTGGCTGCCACGCTCGAGGGTCTCGACGAAGATTTCCATGCTACGCAGATCGAAGCCGAAACCACTCCGCATCGCTTCCTCCTTGGCCCGGGAACCGATCGTGACAGGCCGGCCCCGCATCGGTTTCGGGGCACAGCGATGTCAGGATTCGACGACATCGCGGCAGCGCCTGGCCGGTATCGCCGGCGGCGGGCGTCAGCCAGGCGTCGTATCAACCGTAACGATACGGAGGGCCGGCATCCTGCATGGTCTGGCGGTAGTCCTTGAGGATCTGCACCAGCCTGGCACTGCGCTCGCTCTCGGCGGCGATCTCGTCCCAGAACGCCAGCGCCTCCTCCTCGATGGTCTGCCACTCCTCCTCGGGGATCGAGGTCAGCTCGAGCTTGCCGCCGGTGGTGCGATAGTGCGCCTCGCCCCACCAGTACCAGTGCTGGCGATAGTAGTGGGAGCTGTCCATGCACAGCCTGAACAGCGTCTTGAGGTGCTCGGGCAATTCGTCCCAGCGTTCGGTATTGGCGAAGTAGGAGCCCGACCAGGCACCGGAGATGTTGTTGGTCAGGTAGTAGTTGCTGACATCGGCCCAGCCGACGGTATAGGCCTCGGTGATGCCCGCCCAGGCGATGCCGTCGAGCTCGCGGGTCTGCATGGCGACCTCGATGTCCTCCCAGGGCAGCGTCACCGGCACCACGCCGAAGCGGCTGAGGAAGCGCCCGGCGGTCGGGAAGGTGAAGACCCGCTTGCCCTCCAGGTCGGCGATGCTGCGTATCGGGTCGCGGGTGACGAAGTTGCACGGGTCCCAGGCCCCCGAGCCCAGCCAGGTGACGCCTTCGATCTCGCCGTAGGCCTCTTCCCAGATCTCCTTGAGGCCGTAGTGGTGGAACAGCGCCGGCACGTCGAGGCTGTAGCGCGAGGCGAAGGGGAAGTAGCCACCGAACACCGAGACGTCGACCGGCGCATTGATCGAGTCGTCGTCGCTCTGCACGGCATCGATGGTGCCACGCTGCATGGCGCGGAACAGCTCGCCGGTGGGTACCAGCTGATCGGAGTAGTAGAGCTCGATTTCCATCTCGCCGTTGGCGGCCCGGTTGAAGGCATCGATGGAGGGCTTGATGACATGTTCGGCGAGTGCCGGGCCGGCATAGGTCTGCAGCCGCCAGCGGATCGGGCTGCGTGACTGGGCATGCACATAGGGGGCGCCGATGCTCGCGGCACCGACCGTGGCGGCGGTGGCCACCCCGGCCTTCTTGAGGAAATCGCGACGATTGGTCATGGGTCTTCTCCTGCTGTTTTGCTTGTTGTCGGAAGAGTCGTGGTATTCGATCGTCGTGCCGTGGTTCACCTCCTGGGAGTCAGTAGCCGCGATAGAGCTGCGGTAGCCACAGCGCCAGCTGCGGGAAAGCGGTGATCAGCGCCAGCCCGATCAGCATGATCCCGACGAAGGGCCACACACTGCGGTAGATATCGCCCAGCGAGATCTCGGGCGGTGCCATGGCGCGCATCAGGAAGAGGTTGTAGCCGAACGGCGGGGTCATGTAGGCGATCTGCACGGTGATGGTGTAGAGCACCCCGTACCAGATCGGGTCGAACCCCAGGCTGATCACCAGCGGCACGTAGAGCGGCGCCACAATCACCAGCATGGCGGTATCGTCGAGGAACATGCCGAGCAGGATGTAGGAGAGCTGCATCATCACCAGTATCTGCCAGGGGCTCATGCCGATGCGGTCGAGGAAGATGTTCTCTATGGCACGCACCGCACCGAGGCCGTCGAACACCGCGCCGAAGCACAGCGCCGCGAGGATGATCCACATGAACATGCAACTGATGCCCAGCGTCTTGCGCACGGTGCTCTCGATCACCGCCCAGCTCAGCCGCCGCTTGACCAGCGCCGCCAGCGTCGCCGCCAACGCCCCCACCGCCGAGCTCTCCACCAGGCTGGTCACCCCCATCAGGAACAGCCCGGTCATGAAGAAGAAGATCAGCAGCGGCAGGATGCCGGCACGCAGCAGCCGGAGCTTCTCGGCCAGGCTCATCTGCCGTTCCTCGGCGGGCAATGCCGGCCCCAGGTGGGGCTGGAAGTGGCAACGGATGACGATGTAGATGACGAACAGCGCGGCGATGATCAGCCCGGGAATCGCCCCCGCCAGCCACAGCTGACTGACCGGCTGACGGGCGATCATGCCGTAGAGCACCAGCACCACGCTGGGCGGCACCAGGATGCCCAGCGAGCTCCCTGCCTGGATCACCCCGGTGACCATGATCTTGTCGTAACCGCGGCGCAGCAGTTCCGGCAGGGCGATGGTCGCCCCGATCGCCATGCCCGCCACACTCAGTCCGTTCATCGCCGACACCACCACCATCAGGCCGATGGTGCCCACGGCCAGCCCGCCCTTGAGCGAGCCCATCCATACGTGGAACATCTCGTAGAGCTCGCTGGCGATCCCCGACTCCGAGAGCATGTAGCCCATGTAGACGAACAGCGGCAGCGTCAGCAGCGGGTACCAGTTCATCAGCTGGATCGCCGCGTTGAAGGGCATCTCGACCCCGCCGGTGCCCCACAGCAGCAGGGCCGAAGCCGCCCCGACGAAGCCGATGACCCCGAATACCCGCTGCCCGGTGAGCAGCAGCAGCATCATGGTCGAGAACATCGTCAGGGCGATCATCTGATAGCTCATTCGAGAGCCTCCCCGCACGCCCGGGCGACGTCCTTGAAAAAGGTCGAGAGGCTCTGCAGCAGCATCAGCACGATGCCGAAGGTCATGATGATCTTGATCGGCGCCAGCGGCGGCGCCCAGGAGGTGTAGCTCTTCTCGCCGTAGCGCAGGGCGTACTCGGTACTCGAGATCCCGCCGGCCAGCAGGGCACCGAGGAACACGAACAGCAGCACGATGGTGAAGGCATCGACGACGGCGCGGGTACGATCCGACCAGCGCGAGTAGAACAGGTCCATGCGCACGTGCGCGGCCAGCTGCATCGAATAGGCACCGCCCAGCAGGTAGTAGGACGCCATCAGGAACTGGGACACCTCGACGCTCCAGATCAGCGGGCTGTTGAAGGCGGTGCGCGAGACGGAGGAGAAGAGCAGCACACCGATCATCACGAAGACCAGGTACATGATGATCCGCCCCACCCGGCGGTTGAACGCATCCACCCAGCGTACATAGAGCCGTATTGTTCTTGGCATCGTGTCGTAGTGCCCCGTATCCGGTAACGATTCGTGGTGATAATCTGCATCGTTCCAGTCTGAGCAGAGGGGTCGGCAAAGCACAAAGATCATCGATCCCGGTGACGCTCGCACTATCGATGAAATCGATAATGCACCCGCCAGGGGCATCATCGATCGCGACTTCACCGCCAGGCAGCGGGCCGCTCAGGACGAGAGGCCGTCTCGTCGTCAGTCGCCGAGACGCAGCTCCGGCACCAGCCAGGGCAGCTCACGCTCGATAGCGACGCGGAAGTGCCGTTCCAGCAGGCGGCGGCTGTCGCTGGCCAGCTGGCCCGGCAGCCCACCCAGCTCGTCACGACGCGACACCAGGGTCAGCTCGCGGCGCAGCGGCTCGGTCGGCAGCCGCACCACCCTCACCCCCAGGCCGGCGAAGCCCGCCTGATAGAGGCACAGCGGCGTGGTGATGGTCCAGCCCACGCCGGCGCTGACCAGGCGGAGCAAGGCAAAGGTGTTGTCGAGATGCAACCGGGCCGGTAGCTCCAGCCGGTTGAGCCGCAGGTGGCGCTCGACCGTCTGGCCGATCAGCGACTGCGGGGTATAGCGCACGAAGTCCAGCTGCCGTGCCAGCCA
>NZ_JASCQN010000005.1:0-1760 GCF_030010475.1 Halomonas kalidii
ATCCGCAATCGTCTGCGATCACAGACCTCTTGGGTGTTATATGGTCAAGCCTCACGGGCCATTAGTACCGGTTAGCTCAACGCCTTGCAGCGCTTCCACACCCGGCCTATCAACCAGCTGGTCTCGCTGGGCCCTTCAGGAGGCTCGAGGCCTCGGGGACGTCTCATCTTGAAGGGGGCTTCCCGCTTAGATGCCTTCAGCGGTTATCCTGTCCGCACATAGCTACCCGGCAATGCCACTGGCGTGACAACCGGAACACCAGAGGTGCGTCCACTCCGGTCCTCTCGTACTAGGAGCAGCTCTTCTCAAACGTCCAACGCCCACGGCAGATAGGGACCGAACTGTCTCACGACGTTCTAAACCCAGCTCGCGTACCACTTTAAATGGCGAACAGCCATACCCTTGGGACCGACTTCAGCCCCAGGATGTGATGAGCCGACATCGAGGTGCCAAACACCGCCGTCGATGTGAACTCTTGGGCGGTATCAGCCTGTTATCCCCGGAGTACCTTTTATCCGTTGAGCGATGGCCCTTCCATACAGAACCACCGGATCACTAGAACCTACTTTCGTACCTGCTCGACGTGTCTGTCTCGCAGTCAAGCACCCTTATGCTCTTGCACTCACTGCACGATTTCCAACCGTGCTGAGGGTACCTTCGTGCTCCTCCGTTACCCTTTAGGAGGAGACCGCCCCAGTCAAACTACCCACCACACACTGTCCTCGATCCGGATCACGGACCTGAGTTAGAACGCCAATGATGCCAGGCTGGTATTTCAAGGTTGGCTCCACCCGAACTGGCGTCCGGGTTTCCAAGCCTCCCAGCTATCCTACACAAGCAACATCAGCATCCAGTGTGAAGCTGTAGTAAAGGTTCACGGGGTCTTTCCGTCTAGCCGCGGGTACACAGCATCTTCACTGCGATTTCAATTTCACTGAGTCTCGGGTGGAGACAGCGTGGCCATCATTACGCCATTCGTGCAGGTCGGAACTTACCCGACAAGGAATTTCGCTACCTTAGGACCGTTATAGTTACGGCCGCCGTTTACCGGGGCTTCGATCAGGAGCTTCGCTTGCGCTAACACCATCAATTAACCTTCCGGCACCGGGCAGGCGTCACACCCTATACGTCCGCTTGCGCGTTTGCAGAGTGCTGTGTTTTTAATAAACAGTTGCAGCCACCTGGTATCTTCGACCGCCTCGTGCTCCGGCCGCGAGGGCCTTCACACTACCGCGGCGTGCCTTCTCCCGAAGTTACGGCACCATTTTGCCTAGTTCCTTCACCCGAGTTCTCTCAAGCGCCTGGGTATTCTCTACCTGACCACCTGTGTCGGTTTGGGGTACGGTCCCACATGGTCTGAAGCTTAGAGGCTTTTCCTGGAAGCGTGGCATCGATGACTTCGGCACCGTAGTGCCTTCGTCTCGCCTCTCGGCCTGGGGATCCCGGATTTGCCAAAGATCCCAGCCTACCGGCTTTCACCAGGACAACCAACGCCTGGCCCACCTAGCCTTCTTCGTCCCCCCATCGCAACCACGTGAGGTACGGGAATATTGACCCGTTTCCCATCGACTACGCCTTTCGGCCTCGCCTTAGGGGCCGACTCACTCTGCTCCGATTAGCGTCGAACAGAAACCCTTGGTCTTCCGGCGGGGGAGTTTTTCACTCCCCTTGTCGTTACTCATGTCAGCATTCGCACTCGTGATACCTCCAGCAAGCCTCTCGACTCACCTTCATCGGCTTACACGACGCTCCTCTACCGC
>NZ_JASCQN010000006.1:0-1783 GCF_030010475.1 Halomonas kalidii
GGAGCCGCTCTTTAACAATCGATCAGGTAATTCATGTGGGCGCTTGTCGATGGGTCGGTGACCAGTCACAGAACCATCAAGGCAAGCGACTCGTCAAAGACTTTCGGGTCTTTTTGAGAACGTTTGACCCTTGAGCCAGGTTTGGTTCCACCTTAGGAACTATCAGACTTTAAACTGAAGAGTTTGATCATGGCTCAGATTGAACGCTGGCGGCAGGCCTAACACATGCAAGTCGAGCGGTAACAGGGGGAGCTTGCTCCCTGCTGACGAGCGGCGGACGGGTGAGTAATGCATAGGAATCTGCCCGGTAGTGGGGGATAACCTGGGGAAACCCAGGCTAATACCGCATACGTCCTACGGGAGAAAGCAGGGGATCTTCGGACCTTGCGCTATCGGATGAGCCTATGTCGGATTAGCTGGTTGGTGAGGTAATGGCTCACCAAGGCAACGATCCGTAGCTGGTCTGAGAGGATGATCAGCCACATCGGGACTGAGACACGGCCCGAACTCCTACGGGAGGCAGCAGTGGGGAATATTGGACAATGGGGGCAACCCTGATCCAGCCATGCCGCGTGTGTGAAGAAGGCCTTCGGGTTGTAAAGCACTTTCAGTGAGGAAGAAGGCCTTGGGGCTAATACCCTCGAGGAAGGACATCACTCACAGAAGAAGCACCGGCTAACTCCGTGCCAGCAGCCGCGGTAATACGGAGGGTGCGAGCGTTAATCGGAATTACTGGGCGTAAAGCGCGCGTAGGTGGCTTGATAAGCCGGTTGTGAAAGCCCCGGGCTCAACCTGGGAACGGCATCCGGAACTGTCAGGCTAGAGTGCAGGAGAGGAAGGTAGAATTCCCGGTGTAGCGGTGAAATGCGTAGAGATCGGGAGGAATACCAGTGGCGAAGGCGGCCTTCTGGACTGACACTGACACTGAGGTGCGAAAGCGTGGGTAGCAAACAGGATTAGATACCCTGGTAGTCCACGCCGTAAACGATGTCGACTAGCCGTTGGGTCCCTCGCGGACTTTGTGGCGCAGTTAACGCGATAAGTCGACCGCCTGGGGAGTACGGCCGCAAGGTTAAAACTCAAATGAATTGACGGGGGCCCGCACAAGCGGTGGAGCATGTGGTTTAATTCGATGCAACGCGAAGAACCTTACCTACCCTTGACATCCTCGGAATCTGCCGGAGACGGCGGAGTGCCTTCGGGAACCGAGTGACAGGTGCTGCATGGCTGTCGTCAGCTCGTGTTGTGAAATGTTGGGTTAAGTCCCGTAACGAGCGCAACCCTTGTCCCTATTTGCCAGCGATTCGGTCGGGAACTCTAGGGAGACTGCCGGTGACAAACCGGAGGAAGGTGGGGACGACGTCAAGTCATCATGGCCCTTACGGGTAGGGCTACACACGTGCTACAATGGCCGGTACAAAGGGTTGCGAAGCCGCGAGGTGGAGCTAATCCCGAAAAGCTGGTCTCAGTCCGGATCGGAGTCTGCAACTCGACTCCGTGAAGTCGGAATCGCTAGTAATCGTGAATCAGAATGTCACGGTGAATACGTTCCCGGGCCTTGTACACACCGCCCGTCACACCATGGGAGTGGACTGCACCAGAAGTGGTTAGCCTAACTTCGGAGGGCGATCACCACGGTGTGGTTCATGACTGGGGTGAAGTCGTAACAAGGTAGCCGTAGGGGAACCTGCGGCTGGATCACCTCCTTATCGACGACGTCACCGGCTGTCGGCAAGTGCTCACAATGAATTACCTGATCGGCCAGAGCAAAGACTGTTTGGGT
>NZ_JASCQN010000007.1:0-35199 GCF_030010475.1 Halomonas kalidii
AGCTCCCACAAGGCAGGCATTGAGCACCCTGTGGGAGCCACGCTTTGCGGGGCGATGCGGCGCGCAGCGGCGCCGGCGGTTGTCTGCCACGTCAGCGGCCAACGCCAAGGCGCCTGCGGCGCCAATCGCTCGGCGGAGCCAAGCTCCCACAAGGCTGGCATTGAGCACCCTGTGGGAGCCACGCTTTGCGGGGCGATGCGGCGCGCAGCGGCGCCGGCGGTTGTCTGCCACGTCAGCGGCCACCGCCAAGGCGCCTGCGGCGCCAATCGCTCGGCGGAGCCAAGCTCCCACAAGGCAGGCATTGAGCACCCTGTGGGAGCCACGCTTTGCGGGGCGATTCGCCGCGCAGCGGCGCCGGCGGTTGTCTGCCACGTCCGCGGCCACCGCCAAGGCGCCTATCGGCGCCAATCGCTCGGCGGAGCCAAGCTCCCACAAGGCAGGCATTGAGCACCTTGGGAGCCAAGCTCCCACAAGCGGCGCCGGCGGTTGTCTGCGGTAATGGCGGTTAGCGCCGGGTCACCAGTTGCCCGTGCTCGTCGATGTCCAGGCGCCGGTTGCGCCCGGCCAGCCAGGCGAAGCCGGCGGCGGCTGCCGTCACCAGCAGCAACACCAGGGTGACGACGGGCAGGCCGACGTCGAACTGCAGCATCACGCCGACGCCCAGGGGGCCCAGGGCCGCGAGGGTGTAGCCGCCCCCCTGGGCGAGCCCGGAGAGCTTGCCGGCCAGGCGCGAGTTGCCGGTGCGCAGCACGATCAGCGTCAGCGCCAGGCTGAAACTGCCACCCTGGCCGAGACCCAGCAGCACCACGCCGGCCCAGCGCCAGCCGACCGGCCCCAGCAGCAGCAGCCACAGGCCCGCTGCCACGCAGCCGAGCACCAGCAGCAACGCCGGGCGCTGGTCGCGTCCGAAGCGTGCGAGCCAGGGCGCGCCGAGGGCGGAGATCAACTGCACCATCACCGAGGCGCCCATCATCCAGCCGGCCTCGGCTTCGCCATAGCCACGGGCCACCAGCAGGGTCGGCAGCCAGCCGAAGACGATATAGGCCAGCGACGACTGGGAGCCCATCAGCAGCATCACCTGCCAGGCCAGCGGTTGCCCCAGCAGTTCGCGGGTCGAGCCGGCGGCCCCCGGCACCCTGGCGCCGACCCGGCGGCGCGGCATCAGTGCCAGCCAGGCCACCAGGGCGAGGGCGGCGAGCACCGACCAGCTGGCCAGGCCGGCGTGCCAACCGCCCAGGAGGTCGGCCAGGGGGATGCTGAGGCCGGCGCCCAGCGCTCCGCCGAGGCAGAGCGCCATGGTATAGACCCCGGTCATCAGGTCGGCACCGGCGGGTAGCTCGCGCTTGACCAGCGCCGGCAGCAGGGTGCCGGCCACGCCGATGGCCGCCCCCACCAGCAGGGTGCCGGCGAACAGCAGCACCGGGAGCGGGGCGCCGCGAAGCAGCAGGCCAGCGGCCAGCAGCAGGAGGGCGGCGGCGAGGGCCTGCTCGGGACCGAGGCGTTTCGCCAGCCAGGGCGCCAGGGGGGCGAACAGGCCGAGACAGAGCACGGGCAGGGTGGTCAGGGCGCCGATGGCGAGCGGCGAGAGCCCGGTGTCCTGCTGGATGCGGGTCAGCAGCGGCGCCAGCGACGAGAGGGCGGGGCGCAGGTTGAGTCCCACCAGCACCATCAGCATGACGAAGACCGCCATGGTGTGGCGGCGGTCGCCGGTGTGTCGCTCAGTGGTCGTCGTCACGCCGCCACTCCCTGCCCTGGCCCGGCAATCGCCGTGTGTCGTTGTCGCGTTCGTGGTTCCTGGGGGCGATCCGGGGGTCGTCCTCCAGGGCCTCGGCCGGACGGAAGTCGACCACGCCGTCGTGCCTGGGGGGCTCCTGGTCGACGCGTCGGCGGATGCTCGAGACATCCTCGCTGCTGACCAGGCCGGTGGCGTTGCCGTGGGGGGTGGCCTGGGCGATCAGGCGGCCCTCGTAGGTCCAGCAGCGCTGGGGGACCTGGGCCACCCGCCAGTCGCGCTGCTGCCAGCGGGCGTGGCCGTCGGGCAGCAGCTGGAGCTGCTCGACGGGAACCAGGGCCGCGAACAGACGGGCGTTGAGCACCACCCCGCTCCCGGTCATGGCCACCGCTCCCTGGAAGCTCCCGTCGGCCAGCGCTTCCAGCACGTCCTTGCGCTTCCGACGCGTCTCCAGGGTGCCCTGGCCGCAGAGGTGGAGGAGGTCCGGGTCGAGTTGCTTGATCACCCAGACCTCGACGGGCGCCTTGCCCAGTAGTCGCTTCAACATGGCTCCGTCACCCGTGTCGACGGCCTGCCTTGCTGCCGGCATCGCGGCCGGGAAGGCGTGAGTCCATGATCGCTCCTGACGCTTCCGGTATGCAGCGGCTTACATTCGCACATCGCGATGCAAGACGCCAGCGCCCGGGTCAGGCCTGGCGGGAGCCCTGGCCGCGGCCGCGACGCCGTCGCGGGGCGCGGGCCTCGTCGCCGCCGCGGTTGCCGTCGTTGCGCTGGCCGCCGCGGCCGGCATTGCCGCGGTTGTCGCCGTTGCCGCGACGCGCCTGGTCATTGGAGCGGCCGTTGCGCCCGCCGCGACCGCCACGGCCGTTCTCGATGGGCTCCGGCTTGGCGTTCGGATCGGGCTCGAAGCCCGGCTCGATACGCTTCTCCAGGTCGCGCTTGATCAGCCGCTCGATGCCCTTGAGCAGGCCGTGCTCGTCGACGCAGACCAGCGAGACGGCCTGGCCATCGCTGCCGGCGCGGCCGGTGCGACCGATGCGGTGGACGTAGTCCTCGGCGACGTTGGGCAGCTCGAAGTTGACCACGTGGGGCAGTTCGCTGATATCGAGGCCGCGGGCGGCGATATCGGTGGCCACCAGCACCTGCAGGTCGCCGGTCTTGAAGGCCGCCAGCGCCTTGGTGCGTGCCGACTGGCTCTTGTTGCCGTGGATCGCCATGGCCGGGATGTCCTGCTTGGACAGCTGTTCGGCGAGGCGGTTGGCGCCATGCTTGGTGCGGGTGAAGACCAGCACCTGGTGCCAGCGGTGCTCGGTGATCAGGTGGGCGAGCAGATCGCGCTTCTTCTCGCGGTCGACGCGGTAGATGGCCTGGTCGACGGTCTCGGCGGTGGTGTTGCGGCGTGCCACCTCGATCAGCGCCGGGTTGTCGAGCAGCTTGCCGGCGAGTTGCTGGATCTCGTCGGAGAAGGTCGCCGAGAACAGCAGGTTCTGGCGCTTCTCGGGCAGCACGCGCAGTACCTTCCTGATGTCGTGGATGAAGCCCATGTCGAGCATGCGGTCGGCTTCGTCGAGCACCAGGGTCTCGACCTTCGAGAGGTCCACGTGCCTCTGCTGGTGCAGGTCGAGCAGCCGACCCGGGGTGGCCACCAGCACATCGAGGCCGGGGCGGATGGCATCCACCTGGGGCTGCTGGCCGACGCCACCGAAGATGACGTGGGAACGCAGCTTCAGGTGGCGACCGTAGTCGGCCACGCTCTCGCCGACCTGGGCGGCGAGTTCACGGGTGGGGGTCAGTACCAGGGCGCGGATCTGGCGTGCGCCGGGGCGTGACCCGCCGGCCAGCCGCTGCAGCAGCGGCAGGGTGAAGCCGGCGGTCTTGCCGGTGCCGGTCTGGGCACTGGCGAGCAGGTCGCCACCCGCCAGCACGGCGGGAATCGCCTGGCGCTGGATCGGGGTGGGGACGGTATAGCCCTGTTCTTCGACAGCGCGAAGCAGTTCGGCACGCAAGCCGAGTTCGGAAAATGTCATGCGGTCTCCGCAGAGACGCCCCGGTCGCGCCACGCAGACGAAGCGGCGTGGCCAGTCCCGGGCCGGGGCGTGAAAAAGGAATCTGGCGCGGCAGGAGGGACCAGCGATCGCCGCGTGCGGGGCATTATGCCAGAGCCCGGCGCAGAATGCAGCCTGTCTATCGCGCCGGTTCCCCGAGGCTCAGAGGTTGGCCTTGATGCGCGCCAGGGTGGCGATTCCCAGGCCCTCGACCTCGTCGAGCGCCGCGGGGTCCAGGGCGCGCAGCTGCTCGAGGTTGCTGATGCCGTGGGCGAACAGCTTGCGGGCGCTGGCCGGGCCGATGCCCTCCAGGGCGGTGAGCCCCCGGGCATGGCGGTCGATGAAGGCGGTGAGCGCCATCGTGTCCAGGTCGTCGCAGGCCCCCTGGTGGTAGAGCTCGCAGGCCAGGCGGTCGACGCTGCTGCGGACGTCGTCGAGCATCGGCAGGTCGACGAAGTCGTGCTGGCTGGCGAGCGCCTCGATGCGCGCCAGTGCCTCGACGGCACGGTCGAGTTCGGCGAGCGCCGTGGCCGGGCTCTCGGTGGCGAGCACAATCAGCAGTGCCTTGCGGGCCCGCTGTGCCTGGGCCTGGAGCTCGAGGGCCACGGTGTGGCGGGGGGAATGCCCCTGATCGGTCTCGTGCATGGTGACGTCCCTGTATGCGGTCGTCTCCCAAGCATAGTGCATGGCGCGCAGGTTCAGCGCTGGCGGCGTACCGCCTCGGCGATCCGGTCGGCGACCTCGTCCCAGCTGCGGCCCAGGGCGCGGACCAGGGCCGGGTAGCCGTCGGCGTCGAGCTCGGTCTCGACCAGGAAACCGTCCATGGTCAACAGGCGACCGTCGGCACCGCGCAGCTGCCACTGTCCGCCGGCCACCGCCAGGCCGTCGTGGCGCCCCTGGAAGCGGTCGACCTCGAGACGCAGGGTGATCGCCGTGGTCCCCCGCTCGTTGCGATCGTCGAGCAGCACCCGGGTGTCGGTCAGGCGGCTCGCCAGCCGGGCCCTCAGGCCGCGTTCGAGCTGGCGGCCCAGGGCCTCCGCCCACTGGTGCTCCCGGGCCTCGTTGAGGGTGATGTCGTCGAGCTGCAGCACGATGCCGTCCACGTCCAGGTAGTGGGCGAGTCGCGGTGGTCGCACCAGCAGCAGGTGCTCGGCCGTGTCACTGGCGGCGGTGGTGCCCATGTTGCCCTCGGGCAGCAGGTAGCGGGTGGCGGAGGAGCCGGCGCTGGCACAGCCGGTCAGCCAGAGGGCCGCGACGGCGGCGATCAGCCAGGGCCCGGGGGGCTGGAGTCGGGGTCTCATGGGCATCCTTCCTCAGGGGTCTCGTCGCGGTGCCCGCGGCTGCGGGTCCGCCGTGTCCAGGCTGTCGAACAGCAGGGCGCGGGGGTTCTCGCTCAGGGTACGCGCCACCGGCTGCAGGTCACGCATCAGTCGGTCGAGGCGTTCCACGGCCCCGGTCAGCTCCCGATAGGCGGCGGACTCCGGCGACAGCCCCTCAAGGGTCTGGCGCAACTCCTCCAGGGTGGCGTTGAGGTTGGCCGGCATGCCGCGGGTGTCCGGGTCGTCGAGTACCCCCTGCAGCGAGGCGGAGAGTTCGCGCACCTCGCCGAGCATCGCCTCGGAGGCCGAGAGGTTGCGATCGAGGCCGGCCAGCAGCGGCTCCAGCTCCAGGCCGTTGAGCTTGTCGAGCAGGTCGGTGACCTGGGCCTCGATCCGGGCGAAACCGCCGGGGGTGGTGGGGAAGACGCTGCGCTCGGCGAAGGTCTCGGCGACGTATTCGTCGGTCAGGTCGCGGTGGAAGTTGAGGTCGACGAACATCGCGCCGGTCAGCAGGCTGCCACTCTTCAGCGAGGCGCGCAGGCCGACGCCGAACAGGCGGTCGAAGCGCTCGCGCCACTCGTCGAGGTCGAGCTCCTCGCCGGTGATGCCGAGGCGTTGGGGCTCGATGCGAATCAGCACCGGAATGGCGAAGCGCGAGCGGGAGTCGGGCTGGGGGGCGGTGAAGTTCCAGGGTACCGCGGCCACGGTGCCGATGCGCACGCCGCGAAACTCCACCGGCGCACCGCGGGAGAGCCCGCGCACCGTGTCGTCCACCATCAGCACGTACTCGAGGTAGCGGTTGAAGGTGCCCTGGCGGGCGGCATCCTCGTCGGCATAGAGGGTGAAGGTGACCTCGGGCTGGACCGGTCTGCCCACCGGCAGTTCCTCGGGGACCCCGAAGGCGACGCCGCCACCGAGCAGCGCCTCGAGCGACTCGACGTTGACCCGGATGCCTTCGGTGTCGAGGCGCAGGTCGATGCCGCTGGCCGACCAGAAGCGCGTGGCGTCGGTGACCAGGGCCTCGTAGGGCGACTCGATGAAGACCCGGTGTTGCATGTTGCGGGTCTGGGGGTCGAAGTGGGCGTCCTCGATCCGGCCCACGGTATAGCCCTGGTAGGTCACCGGGTCGCCGACCCGCAGTGAATTGCCCAACTGGCTGATCAGGTTGATGCGCAGGCCGTCGGCCCCGGCGGGGGCCACCGGTGGCTGGTCGCTGACCTGGAACTCCCGGGTGCTCTGTTCGCTGGTGCCCGGTTCGAGCTGGATATAGGCGCCGGAGAGGACCGTGCCCAGGCCGCTGATGCCTTCGCGGCCGATGCGTGGCTTGACCACCCAGAAGCGGCTGTCCTCGACCAGCATGGCCTCGGTGTCGGGGCTCATGCGGGCGGTGATCACCGCGGTGGAGAGGTCCTCGGAGAGGTTGACGCGCTCGACCCGTCCGACCTCCACGTTGCGGGTCTTGATCAGGGTGCTGCCGGCCTCGATGCCTTCGGCGCTGCTCATCACCAGGGTGATCTGCGGGCCGCGGCCGCGGTAGTTGTCGTAGACCAGCCAGGCGCCGATCAGGATCGCCACGATCGGCACGATCCAGATCGGCGAGAGGCGTGTCTGGGGCGAGGCCTTGGCGCGATGCATCTCCCGTCCAGAGGCGTCGTCGGGGCGCGGGGAATCGCTCATCCGGGGGTTCCTTGTCGAGTGCGGCCGGGTGCTGTGCGGGACCGGCGTGGCAGGGGCGTGTCCCAGATCAGTCGAGGGTCGAAGGTCATGGCGGACAGCATGGTGATCACCACCACGGCGCCGAAGGCCAGGGCGGCGGGCCCGGGGGTGATCGACATCAGCGACCCGGCCCGGATCAGCGCCACCAGGATGGCGACCACGAAGACGTCGACCATCGACCAGCGGCCGATGAATTCGGTGATCCGGTAGAGTCGCGTACGGGTGACGGCATTGAGCTCGTGGCTGCGCTCGACGACCAGGCAGAGCCAGGCCAGGGCGACCATCTTGCCGACCGGGACGATCACGCTGGCGACGAAGATCACCAGGGCGACCGGCCAGGACCCCATCTCGAGCAGTTCGACCACGCCGCCGATGATGGTGGAGGGGGAACTGTTGCCCAGGTTGGTGGTGGTCATGATCGGATAGACATTGGCGGGAATGTACATCACCGCGGCCGCCGCCAGCAGCGCCCAGGTGCGTTGCAGGCTATGGGGCAGGCGGGCCTGGAGCCGTTCGCCGCAGCGCCGGCAGTGACTGTGGCGATCGGGTTCCAGGCGGTTGACCAGCCCGCAGGTGGCGCAGCCGGCGAGCCCCTGGGGGGCGGCGGTTTCACCGGTCTTCGCACCCTCGGGGGCCAGCGGCTCACCGGCCAGCGAGAACCACATCCAGTCGGAGTCGATGGACTGGGTGGTGAGCAGCAGCAGCAGGGCGAAGACGCAGAAGGCCCAGAACGACATGCCGAGTTCGATCTGTGCCATCTCGGCGATCTTGATCAGGCTCACCAGGGCCCCGATGATGAACACATCGGCCATCATCCAGGGGTTCAGGTGGGCGAGCGACCTGGCGATGCTGCGACTGGCCGGGAGCGGGTCGTTTCTCAACAGGCCGAGCTGCAGCCAGATCACGCCCAGCAGGTAGACCGCCGGCAGCACGATGATGGTGAGAATCACCGCGATGGCGACGATGGGCTGATGGAAGCCGATCAGGGTGGTGGCGGTCTGCGACAGCTCGATGCGGTTGCCGATGCCGCCGATGCTGAAGCTGACGAAGGGGAAGGAGACCGCCATGGCCAGGGCCAGCAGCGCCGAGAGCGCCAGTGCCATGCTGCGCTGGGCGGGCCGGAAGTGGCGCGTGACCAGGGTGTGACCACAGCGCGGGCAGTCGGCCTTCTCGCCGGGACTCAGCGGCGGCAGGGCCACCAGCCAGTCGCACTCGTGGCAGGCGCGCAGGCGTCGGCGCGAGGTGCGCACCTCCGGCGGGGAGCGATCCACGAGGGGCTCGCTCCCGGGTAGGGCCGGGACTCTTATGTAACGCTTGGGCACCGCGGCAGTCACTCTCCCTGGAGGGTCCACCGGAGTCGGGTCGGACCGTCTGAAGAAAGTGTGGCACGTTGACGTTACCCATACCATAGGCAAACATGCGCCTTTGCATGTACCAGGGACGAGACGAATGATACTTCCGGCGGTAGCGGTGGCGGCGGGGTTGATCCTGCTGGTGTGGAGCGCCGAGCGCTTCGTCGATGGGGCGGCCGCGACCTCCCGACGGCTGGGGCTCTCGCCGCTGCTGATCGGCATGCTGGTGATCGGCTTCGGTACCTCGGCGCCCGAGTTGATGGTCTCGGCGCTGGCGGCCGGACAGGGCAATCCCGGCCTGGCACTGGGCAACGCCTACGGCTCCAACATCGCCAACATCGGCCTGATCCTGGGGCTGGTGGCGCTGATCTCGCCGCTGGCGGTGCACTCGGGGGTGATTCGCCGCGAGCTGCCGGTGCTGGGCGCGGTGACCCTGCTCTCGGCACTGCTGATGTGGGGCGGGGTGATCGGTCGCTGGGAGGGGGGGCTGCTGCTGGTCCTGCTGGCCGGCTTCATCGGCGCCAGCATCTTCCTGGCCAGGCGCGGCCAGGCCGACCCGCTGGCCGCGGACACGGAGGAGAGCCTGGCGGTTCACCCCATGTCGCTGAGGGTCGGGCTCGCCTGGACCGGCATCGGCCTGGTGCTGCTGGTGGTGAGCTCGCGGATCCTGGTGTGGGGGGCGGTGGCCATCGCCCAGGGGTTCGGCGTCAGCGACCTGATCATCGGCCTGACCGTGGTGGCGGTGGGCACCTCGCTGCCCGAGCTGGCCTCGTCGATCAGTGCCCTGCGCCGGCGCGAGCACGACCTGGTGCTGGGCAACGTGGTGGGGTCGAATCTCTTCAATACCCTGGGCGTGGTGGGCCTGGCGGCGGTGATCACGCCGATCCAGGTGGGCGCCGAGGTGCTGCTGCGCGACTGGACCCTGATGACCGTCATGACCGCGATGATGGCGGTGTTCGCCCTGGGCTGGCGGGGACGTCAGGGGCGCATCAACCGCCTCGAGGGCGCCGTGCTGCTGACGATGTTCGTTGCCTATACCGGCTGGCTGGTGCACCTGGTGCTGCGGGGCGGCAATGTCTGACCGACCGGGCTGCGACAACGCGACACAGCGGCAATGGACGCCTCGTTCGGCATCATGATCGCGGAGCGACGTCGCAAACTGCCAGAAGTTCCATCAGGCGGATCATCGGCGGGATGCGTCATGCTCTCCCCGTCCCTGAACTAGGCTTGACGGGACGAGCCGTCGAGGTGGAATGCGTCACGGCGGGACTGGGCAAGCACCAGGCCGGAGGCACGACGGCACCGGAGAGTGCCGCCGCATCCCTTGCGACCCTTTGAACCCATTGCAGTGACGAGGCATGCGCCATGGAACTGGATCCCCTGTTGTTGTCACGATTGCAATTCGCCTTCGTGGTCTCCTTCCACGCCATCTTTCCGGTGTTCACCATCGGCCTGGCGTCCTATATCGCCGTGCTCAACGGCCTCTTCTACAAGACCGACAACCCGGCCTGGGATCGCCTGGCGATGTTCTGGACCCGGGTCTTCGCCGTGGTATTCGGCATGGGGGTGGTCTCGGGCATCGTCATGTCCTTCCAGTTCGGCACCAACTGGAGCAACTTCTCGCTGGCGGCCTCCAACTTCCTCGGGCCGATGCTCAGCTACGAGGTGGTCACCGCCTTCTTCCTCGAGGCGGGCTTCCTCGGCGTACTGCTGTTCGGGCGCGGCAAGGTCCCCCAGGGCGTACACCTGTTCGCCGCCATCATGGTGGCCATCGGGACCTTCATCTCGTCGTTCTGGATTCTCTCCGCCAACAGCTGGATGCAGACGCCGGCCGGTGCGGAGCTGATCGACGGCCGCTTCCGTATCACCGACTGGAGCACGGCGATCTTCAACCCCTCCTTCCGGTACCGTTTCACGCACATGGTGATGGCGTCGTTCCTCACCGGGGGCTTCGTGGTGGCCGGGGTCAGTGCCTGGTACCTGCTGCTCGGCCGCGACGTCGAGGCCAACCGCAAGGCCTTCTCCATGTGTCTGTGGCTGCTGCTGGTGCTGGCGCCGGCCCAGGCGGTGGTAGGCGATTTCCATGGCCTCAATACCCTGGAGCACCAGCCCACCAAGGTGGCCGCCATGGAAGGCAACTGGGACACACGGGAGGGCGCCCCCCTGCTGTTGTTTGCCCTGCCGGATCAGGACGCCCAGGAAAATCGCTTCGAGCTCGGCATCCCGGGGCTGGCCAGCCTGATCCTGACCCATCACCTGGACGGCGAGTTGCCGGGGATCACTGAGCTGCCCCCGGAGGAACAGCCGCCGGTGTGGATCGTGTTCTGGTCATTCCGGATCATGGTGGCGATGGGCTTCCTGATGATCGCCGTTGCGCTGGCCGGTCTCTGGCTGCGCCGCGGTGGCCGGGTCTACGAGCATCGGGGCTTCCTGCAACTGATGCGGGTGATGACGGTGACGCCCTTCCTGGCCGTGCTCGCCGGCTGGTTCGTCACCGAGACGGGCCGAGCCCCCTGGCTGGTCTACGGCATGATGACCCATGCCGAGGGCCTGACGCCGTCGCTGACCGGCGGCATGGCGCTGTTCACCCTGGTGGGCTACGTGGCGGTCTATGGCGTGGTGTTCTGGGCCGGGATCTACTACCTCACCCGAGTGGTGCGCAACGGCATGCTGCCCGAGGACGAACACGCCGTGCAAGGCGAGGTCGAGCGGCCCATGCGCCCGCTCTCGGCCGCCCACACCCCTTTCGAGCAAGACGCCGCCCCGACCTGGAGGAGATAGGCCATGGAGACGTTCGACCTTTCGCTGATCTGGGCCGTCATCATCGGTTTCGGCGTGATCATGTACGTGCTGATGGACGGCTTCGACCTGGGGGTGGGAATCCTCTTTCCCTTCGCGCCGGACGAGGCGGCCCGGGACGTGATGATGAACTCGGTGGCCCCGGTGTGGGACGGCAACGAGACCTGGCTGGTGCTGGGCGGGGCCGGGCTGCTGGGGGCCTTCCCGCTGGTCTACTCGGTGTTCCTGCCGGCGCTCTACATCGGCGTCTTCCTGATGCTCGCGGGGCTGATCTTCCGCGGTATCGCCTTCGAGTTCCGCTTCAAGTCGCGCCGCAACCGCCGCTGGTGGAACCGCGCCTTCTGTTGGGGGTCGGCGGTGGCCGCCTTCGCCCAGGGCGCGGTCGTGGGCACCTATATCCAGGGCTTCGCGGTGGAGGACTTCGTCTACGTGGGTGGAGCGTTGGACTGGCTGACCCCCTTCACCGTGGTGACCGGTCTGGGGCTGATGGCCGGCTACGCGCTGCTCGGCGCCACCTGGCTGATCATGAAGTCCGAGGGCCATATCCAGGCGTGGGCCTATCGCATCACGCCGCCATTGCTGGCCGCGGTGCTCGCGGTGTTCCTGATCATCAGCCTCTGGACTCCCTTCGTGAACCCGGCCGTCTGGACACGCTGGTTCGACCATATCCAGCTGATCTGGATCCTGCCCGCCCTGGCGCTGTCCTGCGCCTTCGTGGTGTTCCGTTCGGTTCGCCGCCGCAGCGAGGGGCTGCCCTTCGTGGCGACCCTGGGGCTCTATATCTTCACCTACCTGGGGCTGGTGGCCAGCAAGTGGCCGGTGATCGTGCCGCCGAACTACACCATCTGGGACGCCGCCTCGGCACCGGAGTCCCAGCTCTTCCTGCTGCTCGGCGTGCTCTTCGTGATCCCCATCGTGCTGGCCTATACCGCCTGGACCTACTGGGTCTTCCGCGGCAAGGTCAAGGTGGGCGAGGGGTATCACTGAGCCCATGAGTGAGCAGGGCACGCCGGGCGAGGCCCTGACGCCGCGGCGCTGGCTCGATGCGCTGGCCGTCCACGAGCGCCGCCTGCTGGGCCTGGCGACGCTGGCCGGGGTGGTCGCCGGGGCCCTGACCCTGGTGCAGCTGGGGCTGCTGGCCTGGCTGGTAGCGGCGCTCGTGGTGGCGGCGCGCCCCCCGGGCGAGCTCTGGCTTGGGTTTCTCGCCCTGGCCGCCGTGTTGCCCCTGCGGGCCCTGGCCCAATGGGGGCAGGAGGCGGCCGGACTCGAGGCCAGCCTGCGCATCCGTCGCCGGGCGCGGGCGGCGCTGCTCGACCACCTGGCGCGGCTGGGGCCGGTGCGACTGGCCTCTCGCCACTCGGCGTCGCTGGCCAACCAACTGGTGGAGCAGGTGGAGGCGCTGGACGGCTACTTCGCCCGCTTCCTGCCCCAGTTGCGCCTGGCACTGGCGCTGCCGCTGCTGAGCCTCGTCGTGGTGGCCTGGCTCGACTGGCTGGCGGCGCTCTTCCTGTTGCTCTCGGCCCCCTTGATCCCGCTGTTCATGGCGCTGGTCGGCATGGGAGCCGAGCGGCTCAACCGCGAGCAGTTCGCCGCCGTGGCCAGGCTCTCGGGACACTTCATCGATCGGGTGCGGGGGATCACCACCCTGCAGCTGTTCGGTCGCACCCGGGAGGCCACCGCCGAAGTGCATGCCGCCGCCGACGACTATCGGCGCCTGAGCATGCGTACCCTGCGCCTGGCCTTCCTCTCCTCGGCGGTACTCGAGTTCTTCGCCTCGGTGGCCATCGCCGTGGTGGCGATCTATGTGGGCTTCGGCCTGCTCGGCTACATCGACTACGGCCCGTCGTCCGAGCTCACCCTGTTCTCCGGCCTGCTGGTGCTGTTGCTGGCGCCGGAATTCTTCCAGCCGCTGCGTACCCTGTCCCAGCACTACCACGACCGGGCCGCGGCGCTGGGGGCCGCCGATGGCCTGGTGGCGCTGCTCGCCGAGGCCCCCGACCCCGTGCGTGCCGAGGGCCACCGGCCGGCCCCGGCGGGCCCCGGCGAGCTGGTACGCCTGGCTGCCGTCACGGTGGCATATCCCGGCCGGGGAGCCGTGCTGGGGCCGCTGGACCTGGTGGTGAGGCGGGGCGAGGTGCTGGTCGTGACGGGGCCGTCGGGGGCGGGCAAGTCGACCCTGCTGCAGCTGCTGGCCGGCTTCGTCGGTCCCGGGACGGGCGAGCGGCGGCTGGCCGAGGGCCTCTCCTTCGCCTGGATGGACCAGCGGCCGCTGCTGATCCAGGGCAGCCTGGCCGACAACCTGCGCCTGGCGGCGCCCGACGCCGATGAGCCCGCCATGCTGGCGGCGCTCGGCCGGGCGGGCCTCGGTGAGTTGGTGGCCGGCCTGCCCCGGGGGCTGGCGACAGCGCTCGGTGAGCGCGGGGTCGGTCTCTCGGGCGGCCAGGCCCAGCGCCTGGCCCTGGCCCGGGTCTTCCTCTCGCCGGCGCCGCTGGTGCTGCTCGACGAGCCCACCGCCAGCCTGGATGCCGACACCGAGGCGCGGGTGGTCGAGGCCCTGGCCGAGCTGGCCGGCGCGGGGCGCAGCCTGGTGATCGCCACCCACCACCCGGCGCTGATGGCGCTGGGGGATCGCCGGCTCGAGCTGGTGGCAGCACAGCCGGATGAGGCGGTGGCGCAGGAGGTCCCGCATGGCTGACCCCCGGCGCGTGGGCCCGCTGCGTACCACCCTGGCTCCCTGGCTGCGTCTGCTCGACCGGCGGCGACGGCGGTTGGTCGCGGGCGCGGCGCTGATGGCCCTGACGCTGCTCTCCGCCGTGGGGCTGCTGGCGCTCTCCGGCTGGTTCATCACCGCGAGTGCCCTGGCCGGCATCGCCCTGGCGGCCGGGCTGGCGGCGAGCCTGGATGTCTATGTGCCCGGTGGTGGCATTCGCGCCTTCGCCGTGACCCGCACCGTGTCGCGCTACCTCGAGCGCCTCTACAACCACGACACCGTGCTGAGGCTGCTGGCCGACCTGCGGGGCCGGTTGTTCGGGGTGCTGGCGGGACTGGACGAACGCACCCTGTCGCGGCGCCGTGCCAGCGACTGGTTGCACCGCCTGACGGCCGATATCGACACCCTCGACGGCCTCTACCTGCGGCTGCTGGCGCCGCCGGCGGTGGCGGCCCTGGCGGTGCTCGGGCTGGGCGGCTTCCTGGCCCTGTGGTCACCGGCGGCCGGGGGAGCGGTGGTCGTGCTGCTGGGCCTGGCCCTGGCCTGGATCACCCTGGGCCAGGCACGCCTCGGCATGGCGACGAGCCACCGCCGGGTCGCCGACCTGGAGCGGCTGCGGGGGCGGCTGATCGAGCAGTGGCAGGGCCTCGCCGAGCTCGAGGCCTACGGCAGCCTGGCCGAGCATCGCCGGCGGCTGGACGCCATCGAGGCGCGTATCGAGGCCGACCAGCGACGGCTCGGGCAATGGACGGCGCTGGGTAACGCCCTGGTCGGTGTGGCGGTGGGGGCGACCCTGGTGGCGGTACTGTGGCTGGCGGCGCTTGCCCATGCCGACGGGGGCCTCGCGGGGTCGCTGGTGGTGATGATGACACTGGCCGTGCTGGCGATGAACGAGGCGCTGGCCGGCCTGCCGATGGCCTTCACGCGGCTGGGAGCGACCCGGGCCGCCGCCGAGCGCCTCAACGCCCTGGAGGCGGCCCGACCGCCCGACGTGGAGGCGGGTGAAGGGCTGCCGCCGGGCCCGCCGGCGGTGACCCTGGCGGGGGTGACGCTGCGCTACCCCGGCGCCCTGGCGCCGGCACTGGACGATGTCACTCTCTCCCTGGCCCCCGGCGAGCGGTTGGCGCTCTGCGGTGCCTCGGGGGCCGGCAAGTCCAGCGTCGCCGCCCTGCTCGCCGGGAGGCTCGGGGCCACCGAGGGGCGGGTCCGACTGGGGGGCATCGACGTCGGGCGACTGTCACCGTCGCGGCTCGCCGAACGGGTGGCGATGCTCACCCAGCGGGTCGACCTGTTCGACGCCAGCCTGGCCGCCAACCTGCGTGTCGCCGACCCTGCGGCGAGCGAGGCGCGCCTGTGGCGGGCGCTGGCGGCGATGGAGCTGGCCGACTGGGCCGAAGCGCTGCCCGCTGGGCTCGCGACCCGGGTCGGGGAGGGCGGCCGCCGGCTCTCGGGCGGGCAGGCGCGGCGCCTGGCGCTGGCCCGGCTGGTGCTGCGCGAGCCGGACCTGGTGATCCTCGACGAACCCTTCGCCGGCCTGGATGCCGGGACCGCGTCGCGCATCGCCCGCTGGCTCGATGGCTGGCTGGGCGGGCGGTCGGTGGTCTATCTGGTGCATCGACTCGGCGGGGCGGTCGATCCCCCCGGCGTGCAGCACACCCTGCAACTGGTTGACGGCCGGTTGAACGGCTATACCTGATAGCCTGTCGGGGCGACGCCGAGGGGGAGACCGCCATGGGGCAGTGCCAGAGGACGAGAGCATCGTCGTGGTGGGGCGTGCGGCCGGGTGCCGTCGCCTTGCTGTTGTGGGTCGGTGGCGGCCTCGCCGGTCCGCTGGCGGCGGAGCAGCGGGTGGCGACGGTCACGCTCTCCTCGGGAGGCCTGGCGGAGATACACCGGACCGCGCCGCTGGAGGGGAACGGCATCCTGCACCTCGACGTGCCCCTGGAGCAGGTCGACGACATCCTCAAGAGCCTGGTGGTACGCGACCCCGAGGGTCGACTGGTCTCCCTGACGCTGGATGGCCTCGCCGCCGTGGAGGAAACCTTTCGCCGGCTGCCCTTCGGGCCCGAGGACATGGGCTCGGTGGTGCGTCTGGCCGGTGCCCTGCAGGGAGTGCCCGTGAGGGCCACGTCGGGGGGCCGCAGCGTCGAGGGGCTGCTGCTCGGCGTCGACGTCCGACCGCCACGGGGCGAGGGGCAGGAGGAAACCCGGACCCTGGCGGTGCTCGATGACGAGGGCATCGTGACGACCCTGAGGCTGGCCAGCGGGGCGCGGCTCGAGATCCTCGACGCGACCCTGCGCGAGCGATTGCGCCAGGCGGCCCGGATCAGCGGGCGGGGGCGCACCGACGAGATGCGCCGTATCGACATCGCCCTCGAAGGGCAGGGGGAACGCGAGGTGGGCCTCTCCTACGTGGTGGCCGCGCCGGTGTGGAAGACCGCCTACCGGCTGCTGCTCGATGGTGAGCGGGAGGCGCGCCTGCAGGCCTGGGCGGTGATCGAGAATGCCAGCGGCGCCGACTGGGATGCGGTGACCCTGACGCTCTCCAGCGGGGCCCCGGTGACGCTGTCCCAGCGCCTGCTCCAGCGCTACTGGCACACGCGTCACGAGGTGCCGGTCAGCGCCGACACGGCGGCCCCGCCGCGGCCCGACCAGGGCGCCGTGCGGGCCCCCGCGATGGAGTCCGCCCTGGCGCGAGGCATGGCGGCGAGCGACATGGCCGCCGTCGCCGAGCCGGCGCAGCCGGCCCTGGCCACGCAGGGCGCCACGGCGGCCACCTGGCGGCTGCCCCAGCCGGTGGATCTGGCGGCGGGGCGGACCCTGTCGGTGCCCTATATCGATGCCCGGGTGCCCGCCGAGCGTCTCTCGGTCTTCCAGCCGGAGCGCGGCGAGGACCATCCCGTGGCCGCGGTGCGCCTGGAGAACCGCACCGAGAGCTTCCTGCCGACGGGGCTGGTCACCGTCTACGAGGACGGCGTCGGCCATGTGGGGGACGTCAACCTGCCGGGGCTCCCGGCCGGCGATGCTCGCCTGGCCAGCTTCGCCGCCGACCGCCAGGTGCGCATCAGCAGCGAGTCCCGTCCCGAGGAGAGCCTGGCGCGGGTCACCATCGTCGATGGCACTCTGAGAGCCACGCGGCTCTCGCGGGTCACCACACGCTATGCCCTCGACAGCGAGGCTCGCGCTCCCCGCCGCGTGATGATCGAGCATCCGGCGCGGGCGGGCTGGCGTTTCTCTTCCGACGCCCTGGTCGAGTCCACCCCCACCCATCGGCGGCTGCGGGTGGAACTCGACCCCGGTGGCAGTGCCGTGGTCGAGGCCCGGGAAGAGGTGACCCGCAGCCAGACCGTCGCCCTGGTGGATGCCGACACCGAGCTGCTGGCGCAGTGGACCGATGCCGCCGATGACGACACCGCCGAGGCCCTGGCTGCCCTGCTCGAGCATCGGCGCGGGGTCGCCGAGGTGGAAGACGAGCTGAGGGACCTGGCGCGCGACCTGCAGCGGGCCGCCGACAGCCAGGCCAGGATCCGCGGCAATCTCGCCGCCGTGGGCATCGACACCGAGCCGGGCCAGCGCTACGTGGCCGAGCTGGAGGCACAGGATGCACGCATCGCGTCGCTGGCGCAGCGCCGGGAACAGGCCGAGGAGCGGCTCGCGATGCGGCGTGCCGAGCTGGCGGCGCTGCTGCGCGAACTATGAGGGAGGGGCGTCTGATGCCCCCCGGCCACCTCGCTCTAATTTCCAACTGCGATTGCCCCGATGTCCGACCGAGGGGCTTTGCGCAAACGGTCAGTTTATTTCAGGATAAGGCAAATGACCGTGAGCGAGGTGAGTCGTGCATGATTTCCTGAAACGCCTGCCCAAGGCCGAGCTGCATCTGCATATCGAGGGGTCCCTGGAGCCCGAGCTGATGTTCGCGCTGGCCGAGCGCAACCGCATTCAACTGCCCTATGCCTCGGTGGAACAGGCGCGGGCGGCCTATGACTTCACCGACCTGCAGTCCTTTCTCGACCTCTACTACCGGGGCATGAGCGTGCTGCGCACCGCCGAGGACTTCCATGACCTGGCCATGGACTACTTCCGCCGTGCCAGTGCCGAGGGCGTGGTGCATGTCGAGATGCACTTCGACCCCCAGGCGCACCTGTCCCGGGGCATTCCGCTCCCGGTGGTGATGGAGGGCCTGAGCCTGGCCCGCCGGGCGGCCGAGCGAGAGCTGGGGCTCTCCTCGGCATTGATCATGGCCTTCCTGCGCGATCGTCCCGCCGAGGAGGCGATGCAGGTGCTGGAGCGCGCGGCCCCCTACTGGGAGATGCTCGACGCCGTGGGGCTGGACAGCGCCGAGCGCGGCAATCCGCCGGCGAAGTTCGCCGAGGTGTTCGAGCGGGCCCGTGCGCTGGGCATTCCACGGGTGGCCCATGCCGGCGAGGAGGGCCCCCCCGAGTACATTCGCGAGGCGCTGGATCGGCTCGACGTCTGCCGCATCGACCATGGCGTGCGCTGCCTGGAGGATCCGGCGCTGGTGGCGCGACTGCGCGACGAGGGCATCGTGCTCACCGTCTGCCCGCTCTCCAACGTGCGTCTCAGGGTGGTCGAGCGCATCGAGGACCACCCGCTGCCACGGCTGCTCGAGGCCGGCCTGCGGCTGACGATCAACTCCGACGATCCGGCCTATTTCGGCGGTGGCGTGCTCGACAACTACCTGGCCTGTCACCAGGCCTTCGGTTGGTCGAGGGAGGTCTTCATCGAGCTGGCCGGCACCGCCATCGAGGCCGCCTTCATCGGCAACGAACGCCGCCTGGCGCTGCACCGGCAACTGGCCGCGAGCGCCTAGCTGTGTAAACTCACCAGGTTGCTCACGCAAAACCCCCGGCAGGGCCGGGGGATTGTCATGTCGCTTGTCGCCGAGGGGCTGGTCAGTCGCCGCTGACCGCATCGCGGGTGCGCTGCCAGGCGCTCTGGGCACCTTCGCGGGTGGATTCCCAGGCATCCGCTGCATTCTGACGCGCCTGTTCCCACCAGTCCCGGTCGTACTCGGGCAGCTCGCCCAGTTCGTCGGCCGATGCGTCGACGAGAATGCGGTAGACCGGATCGCCGTCCTCCTCGGTACTGGCTTCGAGGCGGTAGTGGTCGTTGTCGAGCACGATCTCGCGCCCACCAAGGCCGAGAGTGGCACCGCTCTCGATCACCAGTGACTGGACCTGCTTGTCGTCGTCGAGCAGGATATCCTCGACTTCACCGACGCGTTCATCGGGATCGCTCATCAGGTAGACATCGGCATCGAGGATGGCATCGGCGGAATAGAGGCCCTGAATCTCCTGATCAGGCATCTCGTCCTGGGCCTGGGCTGCCATGCCAAGGCCGCCGGCGGCCAGGGAAAGGCTCAGTGCGAGTGTCGTCTTGCGCATGTCGTCTCCTTGGAAAGTTCCATTTCGCGGTAACGTCTGCGTTGCACTCTGGTCTGCTGAAATGGTGCTACAGCATCAGTTCTGTTGCATGGCACGCGTGGTCCGTTTGATGCGAGCCGAAGCCGAATATTCGCGAAAACGTTGGGGGAATATCCGGCTTGCGTCTTCAAGGTAGCAGGCATGGCCGGCTACTTGTGAAAGGGAGCTTGTAGAAATATTTCCTTATGTTAACAGCTCCTAAAAAAGACACATATGCCGGGATTCACGAGCACCAGGAAGCGATGCCCGTGCTGGATTCTCTCAGGGTTCGCGGCGGTGCTGGCGGCGGCCGCCTGCCCAGGTCTCCAGCACGGTGCGGTCGTCGCCCATCATCATCAGCGCGAAGAGGGTCTCGGCGAGCGAACGGCAGCGCGCCGTGCGCCGGGCCAGCAGCGGGGTGGCCGCGGGGTCGAGGACCACGAAGTCGGCGTCGAGTCCCGGGGCCAGGCGGCCGATGCGGTCGTCGAGCGACAGCGCCCGGGCGTTGCCCAGGGTCAGCCCGAAGAAGCCCTGCCAGGCGGTGAGCGGCTGACCGCGCAGCTGGCCCACCTGGTAGGCGGCCTTGAGGGTGGCCAGGCCCGACAGGTCGGTGCCGCCGCCCACGTCGCTGGCGTAGGTGATGGCGAGGCCCTTCTCGCGGGGAGCCTGGCGGTCGAACAGGCCGCTGCCCAGGAACATGTTGGAGCTGGGGCAGAAGGCGAGATTCGCCCCGCGCTCGGCCAGCCGGCCGCGCATCTCCTGGTCCAGGTGGATGCCGTGGGCGAAGGTGCTGCGTGGCCCCACCAGGCCGGACTGCTCGTAGACCTCGAGGTAGTCGCGGCTGCCGGGGAACAGCTCGGCCACCCAGTCCAGCTCGCCGGTGTTCTCGGCGAGATGGGTCTGCAGCCAGAGGCTCGCGTCGTTGCGCATCAGGGCGCCGGCGGCATCGAGCTGGGCCCGGGTGGAGGTGGGGGCGAAGCGCGGGGTCAGGCTGTAACCGAGCCGGCCCTTGCCGTGCCAGTCGCCGATCAGCCGCTCGGTGTCGCGGATACCGCCCTCGGTATCGTCGCACAGCGCCGCGGGGGCGTGGCGGTCCATCAGCACCTTGCCGGCGAGCATGCACAGGCCGCGCCGGTGGCTGGCGGCGAAGAAGGCGTCCACCGACACCGGATGGCTCGAACAGAACACCTGGGCGGTGGTGGTGCCCACCCGCAGCAGCTCGTCGAGGAAGGCCTCGGAGAGCGCTTCGGCGTGCTCGCGGCTGGAAAACTGCTGTTCTTCCGGGAAGGTGTAGTCGTTGAGCCAGTCGAGCAGCTGGCGACCGTAGGAGGCGATGATCTCCAGTTGGACGTAGTGCACATGGCTGTCGATGAAGCCGGGGAGGATCAATTTCCCACGGTGGTCGATGACTTCCAGCCCCTCGGGCAACTCGGGGGCCAGCCTGGCGTAGTCGTCCACGGCGCGGATGCAGCCGTCCTCGATCCACAGGGCACCATCCTCGAGGTGGCGCACGCTGCCCGCGGCCGGGGAATCGCCCTCGCCGGGGTCGGTGTCGAAGCTCAGCAGTTCGGCGCGCAGCAGGCGCGAGTGTGTCGTCGTCATGGTGTCAGGGCTCATTCTCTTTTGGGGTCAGACCCCTCAGCAAACTTTGGGGTCTGACCCCACAGGAAACTTAGGTAAAGACGCGTCGCAGTTCGGCGGGGTCGAGGCCGCGCTGGTCGCCGCGCTCGGGTGTCTCGGCCAGCGGCAATAGCTCGGCGAGGGCGGCCAGGGCGATGGCGTAGGGGGTCTTGTCGCCACCGGTGCCACCCGAGGCGACGCCGATGGGGCAGCGCACCGTCGCCAGGGCCTCGTCCCCATGACCGGCATCCGTCAGCCGGGAGCGGAAGCTGGCCCACTTGCTCTTCGAGCCGATCAGGCCGAGCGACGCCGTGTCGCCGCGCCTCAGGAGGGCGTCGACCAGGGCACGGTCCTCGGCGTGGTCGTGGGTCAGCACCAGGGCGTGGGCGCCGGCCGGCAGGGCCGCCACCGCGGCCGCGGGATCGGGGCTCGCCCGGCATTCGAGGCGTGGCTGGCCGGTGGCCCAGGCGGGGAAGGCGCCGTCGCGACTGTCGTGCCACAGCACCCGCCAGGGCAGCGGCGCGGCCAGGCGCACGAGCTCCTGGCCCACGTGGCCGGCGCCGAACAGCGCCAGCGTGGTACGGCTGCCCGGGAACACCTCGATCAGCACGTTGACGAAGCCGCCGCAGCACTGGCCGCTGCGCCCGCCCAGCGAGAAGGCCTCGAGGGTCATCCCCGGCTCGCTCGAGGCGAGGCGCTGGCGTGCCGCCTCGATGGTCTGCCACTCGAAGGTGCCGCCGCCGAGGGTATCGTAGACCGCGTCGGCGGTGATCACCATCCGCGCCCCGGGCTCCCGGGGCGTGGAGCCGGCGCTGGTGACCTGGGTCGCCAGGGCGTGGGGCAGGCCGTCGCGCTGCAGGCGATGCAGCGCGGCGTGCCAGCTCTCGGGGCGCGACGTGGCGCCGGTGCCGGGTGTGCCCATGATCACGCTCCTCCCGTCTCCAGCGGCCGGGGATCGTGGCGCGAGCGCAGCGCCTCGGCGGCGAGCAGCACCCGCTCGGGGGTGGCCGGGGTGTCGAGGCGCGGCGCCTCGCGGTAGTCGGCGAGGCTGGCCAGGGCGTCGCGCAGCGCCGACCACACCGACATGCCGAGCATGAAGGGCGGCTCGCCCACCGCCTTGGAGCGGTAGATGCTGGCCATGGAGTTGGGGTGGCCCTCGAGCAGGGTGACGTTGAACACCGGCGGCAGGTCGCCGTAGGTGGGGATCTTGTAGGTGGCCGGGCCGTCGGAGATCAGGCGGCCGGCGTCGTTCCACTTCAGCTCCTCGCTGGTCAGCCAGCCCACGCCCTGGATGAAGCCGCCCTCGACCTGGCCGAGGTCGATGGCCGGGTTCAGCGAGTCGCCCACGTCGTGGAGGATGTCGACCCGGTCGACCTGGTACTCGCCGGTGAGGGTGTCGACGCTGACCTCGGCCACGGCGGCGCCATGGGCGTAGTAGTAGAAGGGCCGGCCCTTGCCGGTCTCACGGTCGTAGTGGATCAGCGGGGTGGCGTAGAAGCCCTTCTCGGAGAGCGAGATGCGGGCGAGATACGCCGCCTGGACGAGCTCGCCCCAGGGAATGCGCCGCTCGCTCTCGCCAACGCCGGCCACCAGGTGGCCGGCCTCCAGGCGCATGCCCTCGCGGTCGAGGCCGCCGAGCTCGGCGAAGAAGTGCTCGCTGGCGAAGTCGAACAGCCGTTCCTTGAGCTTCACACAGGCGTCGCGGGCGGCCTGGCCGTTGAGGTCGGCGCCGCTGGAGGCGGCGGTGGGCGAGGTGTTGGGCACCTTGTCGGTGCGAGTGGCGGTGATGCGCACCGTGTCGAGGTCGAGCGCCAGCTCCCGGGCCACCACCTGGCAGATCTTGGTGTGCAGACCCTGGCCCATCTCGGTGCCGCCGTGGTTGATCATCACGCTGCCGTCGGTATAGACGTGGAGCAGGGCGCCGGCCTGGTTGAGGTGCTTGGCGGTGAAGGAGATGCCGAACTTCACCGGGGTCAGCGCCAGGCCGCGGCGGATGACCGGGCTCTCGGCATTGAACGCGGTGATCGCCTGGCGGCGGGCCCAGTAATCGCTGCTCGCCTCGAGCTGTCCGACCAGGTCGTGGAGCAGGGCGATCTGGTCCACCGTCTGGCCGTAGTGGGTGACATTGCGGCCTTCGCGGTAGAGGTTGCGCTTGCGCACGGTGAGCGGGTCTTCGCCGATCCTGCGGGCGATATCGTCCATGGCCGCCTCGATCACCATCATGCCCTGGGGGCCACCGAAGCCGCGGAAGGCGGTGTTGGAGGCGGTGTGGGTGCGGGCGCGGTGGCCGGTGACCCGGGCCTCGCCCAGGGAGTAGGCGTTGTCCGAGTGGAACATGGCGCGGTCGACGATCGCCTCGGAGAGGTCCGGCGAGTAGCCGCAGTCGCCGATCACGGTGATCTCGCCCCCCTGGATCACCCCCTGGTCATCGACGCCGAGCCGGTAGCGGTTGTGGAAGGGGTGGCGCTTGCCGGTGACGCGCATGTCCTCGGCCCGCGGCAGGCGGACGCGGGTGGTGCGCCCGGTGCGCCGGGCGATCAGCGCGGCGATGCAGGCCCAGGGCGAGGCCTGGGTCTCCTTGCCGCCGAAGCCGCCGCCCATGCGGCGCATCTCCACGGTGACGGCATGGAAGGGGATCCCCAGCACCTCGGCGACCAGCTTCTGGGTCTCGCTGGGGTGCTGGTTGGAGGTGTAGACGACCACGCCCTCGTCCTCGGTGGGCTGCACCAGGCAGGCCTGGCCCTCGAGGTAGAAGTGCTCCTGGCCGCCGACGAACTGCTCGCTCTCCACCACATGGCTGGCACCGGCCAGGGCGGCCTCCCAGTCGCCGCTCTGCTGGACGTGGGTGGGGCGCACGACTTCACCGCGCTCGGCGGCGGCCACCGGGTCGAGGCTGGCCGGCTGCTCGTCGATCTCGGCTATCCCCTCGGCCCACGCGGCGCTTACCGCCTCGCGAGCGGCGCGATGGCTCTCGGCGGCCACGGCGAACAGCACCTGGCCGACGTAGCTGATCTCGTCCTCGACGAAGATCGGGTCGCCGGGGAACACCGGGCCGATATCGGTATGGCCGGGCACGTCGGCGATCGAGATCACGTCGACCACGCCGGGCATCGCCCTGACCTTTTGCAGGTCGAGGCGGGTCAGCCGGCCATGGGCCACCGGCGAGAGGCCCAGCGCCACGTGCAGGCAGTCGGCGGGGGCGCGGATGTCGTCGATATAGGTGGCGCGGCCGGTGACATGCTTGACCGCGCTCTCGTGGGCGCTGGCGCTGCCGGCCGCCCCGCGGCTGGTGGTGGGGCGGTCATCGCGGGACGTGGTCTCCCGGGCCAGGGGGCCGTCGCCCTTGATCCGTCCCCGCTGCTCCTCGCGAACCCTGGCGGAGTCGGCCGAGACGTCGGGTGCGGCGCCGGGCGCCTGAACGAACTTAGTGAGCGTACGCATGGAGCATCACCTCCCGGTCGGTGTGGGACGACGGCTGCACCCGGTGGTCACGAAGCAGGGCCAGGCGCAGGCGCTCGAGCAGGTTGGCGGCGGAGAGCCGGCGGTAGTGGGCGCTGCCACGCACGTCGCTCATGGGCTGGAAGTCTCGCGCCAGCGCGAGCCGGGCGGCCTGGAAGGCGGCGGTCGAGGGGGCCTGCCCCTCCAGGGCGGCCTCGGCGGCGGCGGCGCGCTTGGGGATGGCGGCCATGCCGCCGAAGGCCAGGCGCACGTCGCGCAGGATGCCGTCCTCGAGCCTCCAGCTGAAGGCGCCGAGCACCGCGGAGATGTCGTCCTCTCGACGCTTGGACAGCTTCCAGACCTTGAGGGTCCGACCCGCTTCGGGGCGCGGCAGGAAGATGGCGCGGATCGCCTCGCCCTCGCCCAGGGCGGTCCGCTTGTAGTCGAGGAAGAAGTCGTCCAGCGGCAGCTCGCGCTCGCCCTCGGGGCCGGCGAGCCACAGCCGCGAGCCCAGCGCCAGCAGCACCGGCGGGGTGTCGCCGATAGGCGAGGCGTTGGCGACGTTGCCGCCCAGGGTGCCGCGGTTGCGGACCTGGGCCGAGCCGAGGCGGTGCAGCAGGTGGGCGAAGGCCTCGTAATGCTCGTCGAGCAGCGGCTCCAGGCGCGAATAGGTGACGGCGGCGCCGATCCACCAGCCGGGGCGGCCGTCGTCGAGGGTGGTCTCCTCGATGGTGTCGAGTTCGGCAACCCGGGTCACGTCGATCAGCCGCTCGAAGCGCTCGAGGCGCTGGGTGGTCTCGAGCCAGAGATCGGTGGCCCCGGCCACCAGCCGCGCGTCGGGGTGGCGGCGGCGCAGCTCGACCAGTTCCGCCAGGGTGGTCGGCTGGGCGAAGCGGGCATCGGTTTGGGGGGCGGCGGGTGTCGGCGCCGCCGCATCGAGCCACGGCGGACGCCGCTCGGGGTGCTCGCCCATGGTCAGGGCGGCGTCGCGGATCGGCCGATAGCCGGTGCAGCGACAGAGGTTGCCGCCGAGCGCGGCCTCCAACCGCTGGGGTGTCAACGGTGCCGGTACCTTGTCATCCCCCGGGCGCTGCTCTTCGTGCAGGGTGAACAGCGACATGACGATGCCCGGGGTGCAGAAGCCGCACTGGCTGCCGTGGCATTCGACCATGGCGGCCTGGGCGGGGTGGAGCCGCTCGCCGTCGGCCAGGCCCTCCACGGTGACCAGCTGGCGACCGTGGAGCTGGTGGGCGGGGGTGATGCAGGCATTGGCGCTGTGGTAGCGCACGCGCCCGTCGGGCCCGGTCTCGCCGATGGCCACGGTGCAGGCGCCGCAGTCGCCCGAGGCGCAGCCCTCCTTGGTGCCGGTCTGGCCGAGCGACTCGCGCAGCAGCTCGAGCACGCTGGTCTCGGGTGAGGCCTCGCAGTGGCGAGGCTGCCCGTTGAGCAGGAAATCGATCATCGCCTTGTCTCTTGTTGATTGTCTCTTGTTGATACGGGTGGCAGATGCCGTCTGGTGTTGACCAATTGGTCAGGATGTTTCCAGCATGGTTCAGAATCGATCGGTTTGCAAGCCCGTTTGCACCCCGCACAAGGCTGGTGCACTATCCCGGACACCCGATCGCCTGGGCGAGGGCCGGGCCACGACTTGGGGCAGTGAGGTTGCCGATGACGCAGTGGAAGACGCCTTCCGGAAGGAGTGTGCGCGAGAAGGGGGAGACCAACGGCATGACGCGCGAGCGTAACGAGCGCGAGATCCTGGCGGCTGCCGAACGGGTCTTCGCCCGGCACGGCTATCGCGGTGCCAGTCTTCAGGATATCGCCGAGCAGGCCGGGCTACCCAAGTCCAATGTGCTCTATTACATGGGCAGCAAGCGGGGCCTCTACGTGCGCCTGCTGGAGCGGATGATGGAGCGCTGGAACGCGCTGCTCGACGATATCTCGGTGGAAGACGATCCCGCGGAAGTCCTCGAGGCCTTTATCCGCAGCAAGATGCAGCTGTCGCGCCGTCACCCGGAGGGCTCGCGGCTGTTCGCCGCCGAGATCCTCGGCGGGGCGCCCTTCCTGCAGGACTACCTGCGTGGCGGGCTGCGCGACTGGGTGCAGGCCCGCGCGCGGATCTTCGAGCAGTGGGCGGAGCGCGGCCTGATGGACCCGGTCGACCCGGTGTGGCTGATCTTCCTGATCTGGTCGGCCACCCAGCACTACGCCGACTTCGAGGCCCAGGTGCTCGGCATCACCGGCAAGGAGGAGCTCTCCGATGCCGACGTGGAGCGGATCACCGCCTTCCTGACCCAGGTGATCCTCAAGGGGTGCGGGGTCAGGCCGCGCGAGGCCTGATGACCTCCGCGTCGACGCTGCCCATCGAGGCGCGGCTGGGCGCCATTCGCGAGGCGCTGGTAGGCCACAACCGCGCCCTGCTGGTCGCTGAGCCCGGCGCCGGCAAGACCACCCGGGTGCCGCTGGCGCTGCTCGACGCGCCCTGGTGTCGGGGTGGCAGGCTGCTGCTGCTGGAGCCGCGTCGCGTCGCCGCGCGGCTGGCCGCGGGCTTTATGGCGAGCATGCTGGGTGAAGAGACTGGGCAGACGGTGGGCTACCGGATGCGCGGCGAGAGCCGGGTGGGGCCCGACACCCGCCTCGAGGTGGTCACCCAGGGCGTGCTGACCCGCATGCTCCAGGACGATCCCATGCTCGAGGGGGTGGCCGGCATCCTCTTCGACGAATTCCACGAGCGCAGCCTCGAGGCCGACCTGGGCCTGGCGCTGGCCCTGGATGCCCAGGAGGGGCTGCGTGACGACCTGCGGCTGCTGGTGATGTCGGCGACCCTGGACGTGGACTCGCTGCTCGCGGTGCTGGGCGTGGACACCCCGCTGATCGACTGCCCGGGCCGGACCTTTCCCGTGGAGACTCGCTATCGCTCCCTGACCAGCCGCGATGAGGCCGCTTCCCAGCAGGCCCGGGCGGTGCTCGAGGCACTGGAGGCGAGCGAGGGCGATGCCCTGGTGATCCTGCCCGGCGTCGGCGAGATCCGCCGCCTGGCCCGGGAGCTGGCGGGCCGACGTCGGGACCTGGTCATCATGGAGCTGCACGGCCGGCTGCCACTCGAGGCCCAGCGCCGCGCCCTGCGCCCCGACCCCGGGGGCAGGCGCCGGGTGGTGCTGGCCACCGCCATCGCCGAGTCGAGCGTCACCGTGGACGGGGTGCGCATCGTCGTCGATGCCGGCCACGAGCGGGTGCCGGTCTTCCAGCCGCGCAGCGGCCTCACCCGCCTCGAGACCCGGCGGGTCAATCGCGCCAGCGCCGACCAGCGTCGCGGTCGCGCCGGCCGCCAGGGCCCCGGGGTCTGCGTGCGCCTGTGGGCCGAGGAACAGCCGCTCGTGCCCCACGGCGAGCCGGAGATCCGCCAGGCCGATCTGGCGCCGCTCGCCTTCGAACTGGCCCGTTGGGGCATCACCGAGCCGAACCGGCTGGCCTGGGTGACCCCGCCGCCCGCCGCGGCCCTGGCCGCGGGGCGCGACCTGCTTCGCCGGCTCGGGGTGCTCGACGAGGCCTTCCATCTCACCGCGCTGGGGCGAGCCTGCACCCGCTGGCCGACCCATCCCCGCCTGGCGGTGATGCTCGAGCGCGCCGTCGCCCTCGACGCGCTGCCCCTGGCCTGCGCCCTGGTGGCGGCACTGGAGGGGCGCGACCTCGCGGGCGAGCGCGACCTGGAGCGGGCGCTCGAGGCATGCCTGGCGGATGGCCGGGCCCATCGCCAGTGGCAGCACGACGCCCGCCGCCTGGCCCGCCTCGGCGGCTGCCGGCTGGAGGTCGCGAGCCTGGTGCCGCTGGGGGAGCTGCTGGCGCTGGCCTATCCGGAGCGTATCGCCCAACGCCTGGCCCCCGGGCGCTTCCGGCTGGCGAGCGGTGGCCTGGCGGTCCTGCCGGAGGAGCACCCCCTGGCCCATGCCGAACTGCTGGTGGCCGCCGAGCTCGACGGCGAGGCCGCCGGCGCACGGATCTTCCGCGGCGTGGCGCTCTCGCCCGACCGGCTCGAGGCGCTCTATCCCGAGACCGCCGAATGGCGCGCGAACCTCGAGTGGTCGGACGAGCAGGGCCGGCTGGTCGGCGAGCAGGTGCGCGGCCTGGGGGCGGTGGTGCTGGAGCGCCGGCCCCTGCAGGCGCTGCCGCCCGAGGCGGTGCGCCGGGCGCTGCTCGATGCCCTGCGGCGACGCGGGCGATTACCCTTCGACGAGGCCGCCGAACAGCTGCGAGGGCGGGTGGCATTGCTGCGCCGCGAGCTGGGTGACGACTGGCCCGACTGGTCGGACGCGGCGCTGCTCGAACGCCTGGACGACTGGCTGGGGCCGCACCTCGATGGCGTGACGCGGCTTGAGGCGGTCGACAAGCTGCCGCTGGGACGGCTGCTGCTCGATACCCTCGCCTGGTCGCTGCGCTCGCGTCTCGACGAGCTCGCCCCCGAGCGGCTGACGGTGCCCAGCGGTTCCGGCATCCGGCTCGACTACGCGCCCTGTCGGGAGGGCGGTGAGCCGGTGCTGGCGGTGAAGCTGCAGGAGGTGTTCGGCTGGCGGGCCTCGCCGCGCGTCGCCGGCGAACGCGTGGCGGTGCTGCTGCACCTGCTCTCGCCGGCGCGGCGTCCGCTGCAGGTCACCCGCGACCTGGCGAGCTTCTGGGCCAACGGCTACCCGGAGGTGCGCAAGGACATGCGCGGGCGCTACCCCAGGCACCCCTGGCCCGAGGATCCCATGACCGCCGAGGCCACCGCCCGCACCAAGCGACGTTCTTGATCAGCGGGCCGCGGCGTGCTCGTCGTGCCGGCGTCTGGAGGGCGAGCCACTGTCGGTGACATCGCGGCGGCGCAACACCCACTTCTCCAACTCGACGGTCAGCAGGATCGCCACGCTGCCGGCGACGATCACCAGCCAGTGGACGAGGCCCAGGGCGGCGCTGCCGAAGATCAGCTGCATGAAGGGCAGGTAGGTCCAGGCGAGCTGCAGCGCGACCACCAGGGCGATGGCGATCCACACCGGCCGGCTGCCGAAGATTCCCTGCATCGACAGCGAGCTGCGGATCAGGAAACGGCTGTTGATCAGGTAGGCGGCGCTGCCCATCACCAGCATGTTCACCGCACCGGCCCGGGCCAGCGCCTCGCTGCCCTGCTGGTAGAGCAGGATCCAGGCGAACACCCCGAACACCCCGACCAGCAGCAGCACCGAGACGAACACCACCCGCCACAGCAGGAACAGGTCGAGCAGGGCGGCCGTCGGGTCGCGGGGCCGGCGCCGCATGATGTCGGGCTCGGCTTTCTCGAAGGCGAGCGCCAGGCCCAGCGTCACCGCCACCACCATGTTGACCCACAGTGCCTGCAGCGGCGTCACCGGCAGCAGGATGCCGCCCAGCACCGCCAGCATGATCGCCAGGCCCTGGCCACCGTTGGTGGGCAGCAGGAAGGTGATGGTCTTGCGGATGTTGTCGTAGACCTTGCGGCCCTCCTCGATGGCGGCGGCGATGGTGGCGAAGTTGTCGTCGGCGAGCACCATCTCGGCGGCCTCCTTGGCGGCCTCGGTACCCTGGATGCCCATGGCCACGCCGACATCGGCGCGCTTGAGCGCCGGGCCGTCGTTGACCCCGTCGCCGGTCATGGCGCAGATGCCACCCTGCGCCTGCATCGCCTTGACCAGGCGCAGCTTGTGCTCCGGGGCGGCGCGGGCGAAGACATCCACCTCGAGGATGCACGCCTCCAGCTCCCCGTCGGACATGGCCTCGACATCGCGGCCGGTCAGGGCGCGGTCGGTGTGGGCGAAACCGAGCTGCTCGGCGATGGCGCGCGCCGTCACGGCATGGTCACCGGTGACCATCACCGGGCGGATGCCGGCCTCCAGGCACTGCTTCACGGCGGCGATGGCCTCGTCGCGGGGCGGGTCGAGCAGGCCCACCAGGCCGAGCAGCACCAGCCCCTCCTCGGCATGCTCGTCGGCCAGGTCGTCGATGCCTTCCAGGCGCTTCTCGGCCAGCGCCAGCACCCGCAGGCCGCGGGAGGAGAGGGCATGGATGCGTTCCTCCCAGGTCGCGAGATCGAGCTCGTCCCCGCCGCTGTCGGTGCGCACCCGGTGGCACATCTCCAGCAGCCGGTCGGGCGCCCCCTTGACCAGCAGGTACTGCTCGCCGTCGACCTCGTGGAGGGTGGCCATGTACTTGCGTTCGGACTCGAAGGGGATGGCGTCCTGGCGGGCGTGGTCACCGCGCAGCTCGCGTGCCCCGAGGCCGGCCTTGGCCGCGGCCACCACCAGGGCCCCCTCGGTGGGGTCGCCATGGATGTGCCAGCGGCCGTGCTCCTCGGCCAGTTCGGCGTCGTTGCACAGCACGCCGACCTTGAGGAAGTGGCGCAGCGCATGGTGCTCGTCGAGGTCCAGCGCCGCCTCGCGCGTCCGGCCATCCTCGACTTCGTGGAAGTCGCCCTGTGGCGCGAAGCCGGTGCCGTCGATGCGGATCTCGCCCTCTGGCAGCCAGATTGCCCGGGCGGTCATCTCGTTGCGGGTCAGGGTGCCGGTCTTGTCGGAGAAGATGGTGGAGATCGATCCCAGGGTCTCCACCGCCGGCAGGCGGCGGATGATGGCGTTGCGCCGGGCCATGGCCTGCACGCCCAGCGCCAGGCCGATGGTGACGATGGCCGGCAGGCCCTCGGGGATGGCGGCCACGGCCAGGCCGACGGCGGCCATGAACATCTCGCCCACGGGCTGGTCGTGAACCGCGACGCCGAAGGCGGCGGTGAGGGCGGCGGCGCCGAGGATGAACACCGCCAGCACCCGTCCGGCGCGGTCGAGCTGTTGCAGCAGGGGCGTCTTGAGGGTCTCCACGCCGCGCAGCATTTCCGAGATGCGGCCGATCTCGGTGTGGCTGCCGGTCTCCACCACCAGCCCCAGGGCGGTGCCCTGGACCACGATGGTGCCGGCATAGGCCATGCTGCTGCGGTCGCCGAGGTCGGCCTCCCGGTGCACGGCCTGGGTGGCCTTGTCCACCGGCGTCGACTCGCCGGTCAGCGCGGCCTCCTCGGTGCGCAACCGCCGGGCCTCGAGCAGGCGCAGGTCGGCCGGTACGCGGTCGCCGCTCTCCACCAGCACGATGTCGCCGGGCACCAGCTCCTCGGCGGGGATCACGTCGCGCCGGCCGTCGCGCAGCACCTGGGCCCGAGGCGAGAGCATGTTGCGGATGCTCTCGAGCGCCTGCTCCGCCTTGCCCTCCTGGAGAAAGCCGATCAGCGCGATGATCAGCACCACGCCGAGAATGGCCGTGGCGTCGAGGTGATGGCCAAGCCCCAGGCTGGCGACGGCCGCGGCGAGCAGGATCAGCATCAGGATGTTGTTGAACTGCGCGAGCAGGCGCTTCCACCAGGGCCGCCCGCGTTCCTGGTGCAACTGGTTCGGGCCATGGCGGGCCAGTCGCGAGCGTGCCTGCTGGTCGCTCAACCCCCGCGGCGTCGCATCGAGTCGCGTCAGCGACTCCTCGGCCGGCAGGGCATGCCAGGTGGGGCGTTGGTGGGGGGGCCGCTCGGGCATCCTGTTACCTCCGGCACGAGGCGTCGCTGTAACCGCCGCAGGGCTACAGGTGTAGCACACTCCATGCTGCACTGCAGTGATCCAGGACAAGAGAAGGGGCCCAGGGGGGTGATGACACGCGAGAGTGGCGTCCTGCGGTATGATGACGGCCCATCGATATCCGAGGAGAGGCCGAGTGGCGGTGACCGCTTCTTCAGCTTGCCCCTGTGGCAGTGGCGCGATGCTGAGCGCGTGCTGTGGGCGCTACCATGCCGGCGAGCCGGCCCCCACGCCCGAGGCCCTGATGCGCTCGCGCTACGGGGCCTTCGCCCTGAACCTGACCGACTACCTGCTGGCGACCTGGCATCCCTCCACCCGCCCGGCGAGCCTCGCGCCGGATGACACCACGCAGTGGGTGCGGCTCGAGGTGCTTGACCGTGACGAGCGGGACGATACCGGTCGCGTCCACTTTCGTGCCACCTTCCGCGAAGGCCGCCGCTGGGCGGTACTCGAGGAGGCCTCGCGCTTCGTGCGTGAGGCGGGGCGCTGGTATTACCTCGACGGCACCCCGTCCGTGACCCGCCTCAAGCCGGGTCGCAACGACCCCTGCCCGTGCGGCAGCGGGAAGAAGGGCAAGGCCTGCTGCATTAGGGCTTAGCCCTGTATTTTGTCGCAGGAGTCTGGAGAATGCCTGCCACCAATTTGCGTCTTTCATTGCCACATGGAGTGTCAAGAGATGTCGGGTAGTCGACCGTCATATGAGCGGATAAAGGAATACCTGCTCAAGGAAATCGAAAGGGGGGGCTTCGTCCCCGGGGACCGGATCCCCGCCGAGAATCGCCTGGCCAAGGACTTCGGGGTCAGCCGCATGACGGCCAACAAGGCCATCCGTGATCTGGTCCAGCGCGGCCTCCTGATTCGCCGCACGGGATCCGGTACCTTCGTCGTCGAGCGCAAGGCAGAGTCATCTCTCTTCGACATCCGTAACATCGCCGACGAGATTCGCAATCGCGGAGGACGCCACAGCAGTCGCGTCGTCCAATTAAAGGAAGTGGCCGCCAATGAGCAGGTTGCCATCTACCTCGGAGTCAAGACCGGTACCCTTGTCTTTTACTCCGAGATCGTACACATGGAAGATGACGTGCCGCTGCAGCTGGAAAGGCGCCATGTCAATCCGCGCGTAGCACCGGATTACCTGGAGCAGGATTTCGAGAAACATACACCCAATGCCGTCCTGGTCGCGCGCTATCCCGTTACGGATATCGAGAACGTGGTCGAATCCGTTTCCCCCACCGAGGAAGAGGCGGCTCTGCTGGCTATCCCCGTGAGCGAGTCCTGCCTGCTGGTCGTGCGCCGGACCTGGTCGGGTGAACAGTTGATCAGCTATACCCAATTGCTCCATCCCGGTACCCGCTACAAGCTCAACGCCTCTCTGCATTCCGCTGGGCTCTGACCCGCCCCTGCATGTCCGTCATGGCCCGGGACGACAGCCTGGCCATGGCGCATCGCCTTTCCCCTTATCTTGCCCGTTCCTTGTGTCAGACGTCTGTCCGTCGGTGTCATGCCGGCATGTCGGCGGTGTGATCTTGCTGCCTATATGTATATACACATCTATAGAACGTACGTTTGTATATGTATCGCACCAGTACGACTTTGGTCTAACAAGAATTCATATAAATATTTGAAAAAAAAGAAATTAATAGGATTCTGTCGTGGTTGGTTTGTTTCGTCGATTTGACGTCATGGGTAGGTTCTCGTAAATGTGTATATACATATCCAGAGCCGGCGACATGTCTTGAGCATGTCCGGCCCCGATTCAGAGAGGCCCGTCAGGGCCCGAGTGTCAGCGCACCCGAGAGGATTCCCGCATGACCCATATCGATGACAAGCGTCACGACCCCAGCCGCCGGATCGCCGCCCCCACCGGTGCCGAGCGCAGCTGCAAGAGCTGGCTCACCGAGGCGCCGCTGCGCATGCTGATGAACAACCTCCACCCCGACGTCGCCGAGCGCCCCGAGGACCTGGTGGTCTACGGCGGCATCGGCCGCGCCGCCCGCGACTGGCAGTGCTTCGACACCATCGTCGCGACCCTGCAGCGCCTGGAGGACACCCAGACCCTGCTGGTCCAGTCCGGCAAGCCGGTGGGGGTGTTCGAGACCCACAAGGACGCCCCGCGGGTGCTGATCGCCAACTCCAACCTGGTGCCGGCCTGGGCCAACTGGGAGCACTTCAACGAGCTGGATAAGAAAGGCCTGATGATGTACGGCCAGATGACCGCCGGCTCGTGGATCTACATCGGCTCCCAGGGCATCGTCCAGGGCACCTACGAGACCTTCGTCGAGGCCGGGCGCCAGCACTACGCCGGCGACCTCTCCGGCCGCTGGATCCTCACCGCCGGCCTCGGCGGCATGGGCGGCGCCCAGCCCCTGGCGGCGAGCCTGGCCGGCGCCTGTTCGCTGAACATCGAGTGCCAGCAGTCGCGCCTCGACTTCCGCCTGCGCACCCGCTACCTGGACGAGCAGGCCACCGACCTCGACGACGCCCTGGCCCGTATCGAGCGCTACACCGCCGAGGGCCAGGCGGTCTCCATCGGGCTGTGCGCCAACGCCGCCGACGTACTGCCCGAGCTGGTCAAGCGTGGCGTCAAGCCGGACATGGTCACCGACCAGACCAGCGCCCACGACCCGCTGCACGGCTACCTGCCGTCGGGCTGGAGCTGGGACGAGTACGTGGCGCGCGGCAAGACCGAGCCCGAGGTCACGGTGAAGGCCGCCAAGCAGTCCATGGCGGTGCACGTCCAGGCCATGCTCGACTTCCAGGCGCTGGGCGTGCCGACCTTCGACTACGGCAACAACATCCGCCAGATGGCCCAGGAGGAAGGGGTCGAGAACGCCTTCGCCTTCCCCGGCTTCGTGCCGGCCTACATCCGCCCGCTGTTCTGCCAGGGCATCGGCCCCTTCCGCTGGGCGGCGCTGTCCGGCGACCCGGAGGACATCTACAGGACCGACCAGAAGGTCAAGGAGCTGATCCCCGACGACCCGCACCTGCACAACTGGCTGGACATGGCCCGCGAGCGGATTGCCTTCCAGGGGCTGCCGGCGCGCATCTGCTGGGTGGGCCTCAAGGATCGCGCCCGCCTCGGCCAGGCCTTCAACGCGATGGTCAAGAACGGCGAGCTCAAGGCGCCCATCGTCATCGGCCGCGACCACCTCGACTCCGGCTCGGTGGCGAGCCCCAACCGCGAGACCGAGGCGATGCGGGACGGCAGCGACGCCGTCTCCGACTGGCCGCTGCTCAACACCGCCAGCGGCGCCACCTGGGTCTCGCTGCACCACGGCGGCGGCGTGGGCATGGGCTACTCCCAGCACGCCGGGGTGGTGATCGTCGCCGACGGCAGCGCCGACGCCCATGCCCGCCTGGGCCGGGTGCTGCGCAACGACCCGGGCACCGGGGTGATGCGCCACGCCGACGCCGGCTACGAGATCGCCAAGACCTGCGCCCGCGAGAACG
>NZ_JASCQN010000010.1:0-57865 GCF_030010475.1 Halomonas kalidii
GCGACGACTTCCCGGAGCCGGAGAGCCCGGTGACCACGATCAGGGCGTCGCGGGGCAGCTCCACATCGATCTGCTTGAGGTTGTGGGTGCGGGCACCCCTGACCAGAATCCTGTCCATTCCCACCTCGAGACGCACGGCAAAAGCCCGATTATACGTCCGCCGCCGCATCACCGGCAAAAGCGTTGCCGGCGAGCGGCTTTCCCTGGGGGGCGGCGAGCCGCTAGAATGTGCGGTCCACCAACGGGTAGACGATGCCCGCTCACGGAATGCCGAAAACTCTATGCGAAAGGTCTCAGGACTGCTGTTAGCCACCGAGCGGCGCGCCATCACGGGCCTGGCCGGCCTCTATGCCACGCGCATGCTGGGCCTGTTCATGGTGTTGCCGGTACTGGCACTCCATGCCGACGATCTGGCCGGCGCCACGCCGCTGCTGGTGGGCCTGGCGCTGGGTATCTACGGACTGACCCAGGCGGTGTTGCAGATTCCCTTCGGCCTGCTCTCCGATCGCCTCGGTCGCAAGCCGGTGATCGCCGCCGGGCTGCTGCTGTTCCTGATCGGCAGCGTGGTCGCCGCCCAGGCGGACAGCATCGGCGGGGTGGTGCTGGGGCGCTGCCTGCAGGGCAGCGGGGCGGTGGCCGCGGCGATCATGGCGTTGCTCGCCGATCAGACCCGCGAGCAGGTCCGCACCGCGGCCATGGCGACCATCGGCCTGTCGATCGGTGTGGCCTTCGCCGTGGCCATGGTGCTCGGGCCCTGGCTGGCGTCGTGGCGGGGGCTGTCGGCGGTGTTCTGGTTCACCGCGCTGCTCGCCGTCCTCGGGCTGCTGGTGCTGTGGAAGCTGGTACCGCCGGCGCCACGCCGGTTGCGCCACCGCGACGTGGGGCTCGACCGTGACCAGTGGCGGGCGATCGTCGCCCGCAGCGATCTGTGGCGGATGGACCTGTCGATCTTCGCCCTGCACCTGATCCTGATGGCGATCTTCGTCGCCGTGCCCTTCCGGTTGCTGGAGGCGGGCATCGCCCTCGAGCGCCATGGGCTGACCTACCTGGGGGTCATGGTGCTGGCCTTCGCCTTCATGGTGCCGCTGGTGATCGTCGCCGAGAAGCAGCGCCGCATGAAGGCCATGTGCCTGCTGGCGATCGCCGCCATCACCCTTAGCCTGGGCGGGCTGGCGGGGCTCGCCGCGGGGTGGTGGGGGCTGTTCGGCTGGTTGTTGCTGTTCTTCACCGCGTTCAACCTGCTCGAGGCCACCCTGCCCTCGATGCTCAGCAAGTTGGCCCCGGCCGGGGCCAAGGGCACCGCCATGGGCATCTATTCCACCAGCCAGTTTCTCGGCGCCTTCCTGGGCGGGGTGCTGGGCGGTTTCCTGGCCCAGCAGTGGGGGCTGTCGGCGGTCTTTCTCGGTTGTGCCCTGCTCGGCCTGGTGTGGTTGGCGCTGATGGTCGGCATGACGGCCCCCCGGCACCTCTCCAGCGAGGTGGTGGCGCTGGAGGGCGAGCCCCATGGCGACGCGCTGGAGACGCTGATGGCGCATCTCGCCGAGGTGGCCGGGGTCGAGGACGTGCTGGTGGTGCCCGAGGAGCGGCTAGCCTACCTCAAGGTGGATCGCCAGCGCCTCGACGAGGAGGCCCTGACGCGGCTGATTGAGTCACGCAGGGGCCACAGCGACGCCTGAGCAGCGTATGATCTGACACAGGGCGCCGTTCGCGCCACGCATTCCACCGCATCACGAATTCACGACAGCAAGGAGTCCCTCATGGCCCGCGGCGTCAACAAGGTCATTCTCATCGGCAACCTGGGACAGGATCCGGAAGTTCGCTTCATGCCTTCCGGCAATCCGGTCGCCAACCTGCGCCTCGCCACCACCGATACCTGGACGGACCGCCAGAGCGGCCAGCGCCAGGAGCGTACCGAATGGCACACGGTGGTGATGTTCAACAAGCTCGCCGAGATCGCCCAGCAGTACCTCAAGAAAGGGGCGCGCATCTACATCGAGGGGCGGCTGCAGACCCGCAAGTGGCAGGGCCAGGACGGCCAGGACCGCTACAGCACCGAGATCGTCGCCAACGACATGCAGATGCTCGATTCCCGCAGCGGCGGCGACTTCCAGGGTAGCGGCTCAGCCCAGCAGGGCGGCGGCATGGCTCCCCAGCAAGGGGGGGGCTATCCGGGGCAGCAGCAGGCGCCGGGCGGGTATGGCAACGCGGCCCAGCAGGGTGGCGGCTTCGGCGGCGGCCAGCCCCAGCAACGCCCGGCTCCGCAGCCGGCGCCCCAGCCGGCGCCCCAGCCGGCGCCCCAGCAGGGCGGCGGCCAGCAGGGCGGCAACTATGGTGCTCCCGACCCGGGCAGCTTCGATGACTTCGACGACGAGATCCCGTTCTGAGTGAGCTGCCACTGATGCCCGGGCGGCGTTGGAACCCGAAGGAGACGCCGTGAAGCTGCTGATACTCGATGCCGGCCACTGCCTGAGCCTGGCGCTGGTCCGGGAGGCCAGCCGGCGTAGCGATACCGAACTGGTCATCGAGGTCGGCCTCGCGCTCGATGAGGGGCGGCTCGAGGAGATCGCCCCCGATGCCCTGGTGATTCCGCCCCTGGCGCGGCCGATCAGCGCCGAGCCGGCCGCCGTCACCGCCCATGCCGAGGCGGTGGAGGCGTGCATGGAGGCCTGTCTGACGGCCGACGTGCCGCTGGTGTGGTGCGTCTCCGACCAGCTCTACCAGGATGGCTTCGAGGCGCCGATCGACGAGCATGTCATCCCCGCCCCGCGGGATGAGAGCCTGCGTCGGCTGGTCGCCACCGGCGATCGTATCCGCGCCGAGCACCCGCGGCACCTGATCGTGCGGCTGGGGCCGCTGTTCGCCCTGGAGGGCAGCAACGCCTGGCTGAATGAACTGATCGATACCCTGGTGGCGGGAGGAGAGCTGCGCGGCGAGTCCGACGTGACCTTCTGCCCGACCTCGGCGGATGCCGTGGCCATGGCGTTGATCGGCATGCTCCAGCAGCAGCACTGCGGTGCCGGTGCTTGGGGCAGCTACCACCTGGCCGGTACCGAGCCGGTCAGCGCCTACACCTTCATCTCCATGGTGCGCACCCAGTTGGCGACCCGCCTGGAGGGCCGTGGCGAGCACCTCGAACTGGGCGGCGTCAAGGCGCTCCGCCACCACCACGACCAGCCACTGCGCCGGGTGCTCAACTGTCGTCGGGTGCTGGCGGTGTTCGGTGTGCACCAGAAACCCTGGCGGCTGGAGCTGGGTCGCATGCTGGATGCCTGGTGCCGTGCCAACGACCGCATCCGCTCCGACTCGGAGGTCGAGGAGTGACCATGAACGTGCTGCGTAGCCTGCTGTTCTATGCCGGCTATTTTCTGGCCATATTGATCAGCGGGGTGTTGTTCCTGCCGGTGGCGCCCCTGCTGCCGCTGGCCAAGCGCTACCGGCTGCTGAATCTCTACAACCACTTCATCATCGCCTGGTTCCGCCTCGCCTGTGGGGTGCGCTACGACGTTCGCGGGCGCGAGCGGTTGCCCGAGGGGCCCTGCGTGATCCTGGCCAATCACCAGTGTGAATGGGAGACGGTCTACCTGCAGCTGATCAAGCCGCCGGTGTGCACGGTGCTCAAGCGCGAGTTGCTCAACATTCCACTGTTCGGCTGGGGGTTGCGCCTGCTGCACCCCATCGCCCTGGATCGCTCGAAGCCGGCCCGGGCCATGCGACAGGTGCTCAGCCAAGGCAAGACGCGCCTGGAGGAGGGGCTGTCGGTGCTGATCTTTCCCGAGGGCACCCGGGTGGCACCGGGGTGCCGCAAGCGCTACAACAAGAGCGGCGCGGTGATCGCCTGTCGGGCGGGCAGACCGGTGGTACCGGTGGCCCACAATGCCGGCGAGCGCTGGCCGGGCAGGCACTGGGTGAAGAACCCCGGGCGTCTCTCGCTGGTGGTCGGCGAGCCCATCGAGACCGTCGGGCGCTCGCCCGAGGAGGTGCTGGTCGAGGTGGAGGCGTGGATCGAGGCGCGGCTCGCGGAGATCTCCGAGGTGCCCCGGCCGACGATGCCGGAAGCGGCCCCGGCGGCCGAGAAGCCGATGGCCTGACGCACCGCTCGCCGGTGGTCACGACGCAAGAGGCGCCCCATCGGGGCGCCTCTTGCGTATCGGCCCGGCTCCGCCGGGGTCAGTCGCGGAACTTCTCCAGCACCAGGCAGGCGTTGGTGCCACCGAAGCCGAAGCTGTTGGAGAGAACGCGTTCGACCTTCACGCCGTCGCGACGCGTCGTGACGATGTCGAAGCCGTCGGCCTGCTCGTCGAGGGTCTCGACGTTGGCGGAGGCGGCGATGAAGTCGTTCTCCATCATCAGCAGCGAGTAGATCGCCTCCTGCACGCCGGTGGCCCCCAGGGAGTGGCCGGTCAGCGACTTGGTGGAACTCATCGCCGGGGTGCTGTCGCCGAACACCTCGCGAATCGCCTTGAGCTCGGCGACATCGCCCACCGGGGTGGAGGTGCCGTGGGTGTTGATGTAGTCGATCTCGCCGTTCACGGTGGCCAGCGCCTGACGCATGCAGCGTGACGCACCCTCGCCGGAGGGCGCGACCATGTCGTGGCCGTCGGAGGTGGCGCCGTAGCCGGTCACCTCGGCGTAGATCCTGGCGCCGCGGGCACGCGCGTGCTCGAGCTCCTCGAGCACCAGCATGCCGCCGCCGCCGGCGATCACGAAGCCGTCGCGGGCCTTGTCGTAGGGCCGCGAGGCCTTGTCGGGGGTGTCATTGTAGTGGGTCGACAACGCCCCCATGGCGTCGAACAGGCACGACAGGGTCCAGTGTTCCTCCTCGCCGCCCCCGGCGAAGACCACGTCCTGCTTGCCCAGCTGGATCTGCTCCATGGCGCTGCCGATGCAGTGGGCCGAGGTGGCGCAGGCCGAGGAGATCGAGTAGTTGACGCCCTTGATCCGGAACGGCGTGGCCAGGCAGGCGGAGACGGTGCTGCCCATGGTGCGGGTGACCCGGTAGGGGCCGACTCGTCGCAGGCCCTTCTCGCGCATCACGTCGGCGGCTTCGACCTGGTTGGCGCTGGAGGCGCCGCCGGAGCCGGCGATCAGGCCGGTGCGCTCATCGGAGACCTGCTCCGGGGTGAGGCCGGCGTCCTCGATGGCCTGGGCCATGGAAACATAGGCGTAGGCCGCGGCGTCGCCCATGAAACGACGCAGCTTGCGGTCGATCAGGGCATCGAGGTCGATGTCGACGACGCCGGCGACCTGGCTGCGGAAGCCGCGCTCGGCGTACTCCTCCTTGAAGCGAATGCCGGAGCGCCCCGCCTTGAGCGCCTCGAGAACCTGTTGCCGGTCGTTGCCCAGGCAGGACACGATGCCCAGGCCGGTGACTACCACTCGTCGCATGGAAGCCTCCTGATCAGAAGTTCGCGGTGGAGGTGAACAGGCCGACGCGCAGGTCATTGGCCTGATAGATGTCGCGGCCATCGACGGATACGGTGCCGTCGGCCATGCCGAGGATCAAGCGCCGGGTGATGATGCGCTTGATGTTGATCCGGTAGGTGACCTTCTCTGCCTCGGGAAGGATCTGGCCGGTGAACTTGACCTCGCCGCAGCCCAGCGCCCGGCCACGCCCCGGGTGGCCCAGCCAGCCCAGGTAGAAGCCGACCAGCTGCCACATGGCATCGAGGCCCAGACAGCCGGGCATCACCGGGTCGCCGGGGAAGTGGCAGTCGAAGAACCACAGGTCGGGACGGATATCCAGCTCGGCGATCAGCTCGCCCTTGCCGTGATCGCCGCCGTCTTCGAAGATGCGCGTGATGCGGTCGAGCATCAGCATGTTGGGAGCCGGCAACTGCGCGTTGCCCGGGCCGAACAGCTCGCCGCGTGAGCAGGCCAGCAGTTCTTCACGATCAAAGGAGTGTTGCTTGGTCACTGAATCATTCCGAGTGTCGACGTTGTTGTATGCCGCGAACGGCATGCTGCCGCCGAGCGGCCCGACTAGTCTACTGTCCGTGGCCCGGGAATGCACGCCGGGCCGCAGGCGTTGAAACCCGCCCACCCTCGCCGGGTTACAGTTATGCGGCCGGCTGCCGATATCGGGGGGTACGAATATATCGCCCGCGCCAGGCGCGATGCCATCCACCCGCCCGAGCCGAGTCTTCCCCATGTGGCCAGCCTTCTCGCTCAACCGCCCGCTGCTCTGGACCGGCCTCGCCGCCCTGTCGGCGAGTATCTGGCTGCCCGGCGTCGCCCTGCGCCTGGCGGCCGCCTCCCTGGTGGCGCTGGGGCTGATGGACGCCTGGCGACAGGTGCGTCTGGAGCACCAGCGTGCCCGACTGGGCCAGGATGCCCTGGCGCTGTCGGAGGACGGAGTGATCATCACCGACGCCGACAATCGCATCCAGGCGGTCAATCCCGCCTTCACCCGCATCACCGGTTATTCCGCCGAGGAGGTGCGCGGCCGCAACGCCACCACCCTTTCCGCTCCGCGCCACGACAAGGCCTTCTTCGAGCGCTACTGGCAGACCCTGCGCAGTACCGGGCGCTGGGAGGGGGAGATCTGGAACCGGCGCAAGCATGGCGACGAGTACCCCGAGTGGCTGCGGGTCCGGGCGGTCAGCGACGAGCAGGGGCGCATCACCCACCACGTCTGCCTGTTCACCGACATCTCGATGCACAAGGCCCGGGAGCGGGACCTGCGTCGCATCGGCTTCGAGGATCCGCTCACCGGCCTGCCCAACCGTCGCCGCCTGCATGACCTGCTCGACTCCCGGCTGCGCCATCTGCGGGCCGGCGAGAGCCTGGACATGGCGCTGATCGACATCGACGGCTTCAAGTCGATCAACGACGGCCTGGGGGTGGAGATGGGGGACCGCCTGCTGGCGCGTTTCGGCCAGCGGCTCGCCGGCCACGTGGCCGGCGGCGTGGTAGGCCGCCTCGGTGGCGACGAGTTCATGGTGATCCGCACCACCACCTTCGACGACCATGACAACTGGATTGCCGCCCTCCAGGCCCACCTGGGCGAGCCCTTCGAGATCGAGGGGCACTCGCTGCGTTTCGGTCTGACCATCGGCAGCTGCCGGGCGCCCGAGGACGGCCGCGAGTCCGGCGTGCTCTTCCAGCGGCTGGAGTCGGCGCTCTATGCCGCCAAGCGCCATGGGCGCAATCACAGCCAGCGCTTCCGGCCGGCGCTGGACATGCAGGACAGCCCCCAGCTGGGGCTGGTCAACGAGCTGCGTCATGCGCTGGCCACCGGCACCCAGCTGGAGCTCCACTACCAGGGGCAGCATCACCTGGCGGATGGTGCCCTGGTCGGCCTCGAGGCGCTGCTGCGCTGGCGTCATCCGCGGGACGGCATGATCTCGCCGGCGGACTTCATCCCGCTGGCTGAGCGCCACGGCCTGATGGCCTCGCTGGGCAACTGGGTGATCGACCAGGCGCTGGCGCAACTGGCGTGCTGGCGGCGTCTCGGCATGCCCGAGGTGCCGGTGTGGATCAACGTCTCGGCGTTGCAGATGTTCCAGGGCGAGCTGGAGTCGGCGCTGGCCGCCGGGCTCGCCCGGCACGGCATATCGGCCGAACGGCTCGGCCTGGAGATCACCGAGTCGGTGCTGCTCGACGAGCGGGCCGGCGATATCGCCCCGCGCCTCGGCGTGCTGCGCGAGCGTGGCCACCCCATCGCCATCGATGACTTCGGTACCGGGTATTCGTCGCTGGGCTACCTCAAGAAGCTGCCGCTGGACAAGCTCAAGCTCGACCGCGCCTTCATCAAGGCCCTGCCCGATGATCGTGCCGACGCGGCCATCGTCGGTGCAGTGCTGGCCATGGCGAGGGGGCTCGAGCTCGAGGTGATCGCCGAGGGGGTGGAAACGATCGCCCAGCGGGACTTCCTGCGGGCGGCGGGGTGCTCCCTGGTGCAGGGCTTCCTCTATGCCCGTCCGCTGCCGGCGGAGCTGCTCGAGGCGCAGTGGCAGGAGCACGAGTCGGCCGGGGGCTCGCCGGACGGCGCCCGGGTGGCGGCGGAAGCGACCGCCTAGCTCCCGGCGGGGCGATGGCCAGACCGGGGTGGCCCTGCCGGTCACAGGGCCCCGGTCTGCGGGGCCGGTCGAGCGCCGGGCTTGGCCAGCAGCAGGTGGCAGGTGCCGATGGTGCGCTCGAGGAAGCCCCCCTCGCAGTAGCAGAGATAGTAGCGCCACATGCGGATGAAGCGCTCCTCGTAGCCGAGCCTGCGTACGGTCTCCAGGTTGGCCTCGAAGCGGTGGCGCCACTCGCGCAGGGTGCGGGCATAGTGCAGGCCGATCTCGTCCAGCGCCAGCACGTTGAGCGAAGTGTGCCGGGCCAGGCCGTCGAGGATGGCGCGGTGCGAGGGCAGGAAACCACCGGGGAAGATGTAGCGCTTGATGAAATCCATCTCGCGCTTGGCCGCCTCGAAGCGCTGGTCGCGGATGGTGATGGCCTGCAGCATGGCCAGGCCGTCGTCGCCGAGCAGCCGGTCGAGGGTCGCCAGGTAGGTATCCAGGTAGTGGTGGCCCACCGCCTCGATCATCTCCACCGAGATCAGCCGGTCGTAGCGCCCCGTGAGCTCCCGGTAGTCCTGGCGAAGCAGGGTGATCCGTTCGCCCAGGCCCTCGGCCTCGATGCGCCGGGCGGTGTGGGCGTACTGCGCCTCGGAGATGGTGGTGGTGGTGACCCGGCAACCCCGGGTCTTCGCCGCGTGGATGGCCAGCCCTCCCCAGCCGGTGCCGATCTCCAGGAGGTGGTGGCCGGGGTGCACGTCGAGCCGGTCGAGCATCAGCTCGAGCTTGTGGGTCGAGGCCTCCTCCAGGCTGGCCTCGGCGTGGGGGAAGACCGCACTGGAGTACATCCAGTGCTGCCGGTCGAGGAAGGTGGCGAAGAGGTCGTTGCCGATATCGTAGTGGGCCGCGATGTGACGGCGGGCCCCCTGGCGGGTGTTGCGCTGCAGGGCGTGCAGCGCACTGAGCAGCCAGCGCCCCAGGCGGGCGGGGCCGTTCTCCAGCTCACCGTTGACCCGCTCCAGGTTGAGCGCGAACAGCCGGATCAGCGCCACCAGGTCATCGGCGTCCCAGTCGCCGTCCATGTAGGCCTCGGCGGCGCCCACGGTACCGCCCAGCGCGACACGCTTCCAGACCCGGCTGTCGCGTATCACCAGGGTCACGGCGAGATCGCCACCCTGGCCCAGGCGATGGCGCTGATGACCCTCGATCAGGGTGATGTCACCCCCCTCCAGGCGGTCGAGCCGGGCCAGCAGGCGCGGCTTCAGCCAGCGAGTCGGGCGATCGGCATCGGCCGGGACCGGGCGGGCCGGGGTGGCGGAGCGAAGCGTATTCACGACGAGGTCTCCTCGCGACGGGGGTGGTCATGGACGGGCACGCGCTTGAGCCAGAGCCGGAGCGCCTCGAAGTGGATGCCGGCGAGCGTCTTGGTGCTCATCCAGGGCTGGCGGGCCAGGGTCGCGAGCAGCACGCGGCGGGTCGCCGGCCGGCCTTCGAGCGTCAGGGTGGCGTCGAAGTGGCGCTGCCCCGCCTGCCAGGTCTCCATGTGCATCGCCAGCCGCTCGCCCGGGGTGGTGAAGCGCCAGCGGTAGGTCATGTCCATGGGGTGGAAGGGCGAGACGTGCAGCGTCTTGGCGAACTCGGCGGTGTGGGCATGGCGGTGCGGGGACACCGCGCAGGCGTAGCGGGCGCGCTCTCCCCAGGGGGTGTTGGTCACCTCGCCGAGCACGGCGCGCAGCTCGCCGTGGGCATCGTAGGCGTAATAGAGCGAGAGCGGGGTGAAGCCGACCCCCAGGGTGCGCAATTGGGTGAGCAGGCAGATGCGGCCGTCGGGGGCGAAGCCGAGCCGGCGCGCCAGTTCCTCGCGCACCGCGTCCTCGAGTGGCCGGTCGTGGGGGGCGAGGTAGTCCTCGCGGCGGAAGCGGGCCAGGGCCGGGCGCCGGGCGCTGAAGCCGGGCACGCCATCGAACAGCTCGGGCAACTCGTCGAGGTCGAGCCAGGCCATCCATACCCCGTAGGCGAAGGCATGCCGGCGCGGCAGGAAGCGGCGGTGGCGCAGGCTGCCGCGGTAGATCCGCGAGCGCGGGGAGTCGATCATCCGCGGGCCTCCGGTGCGACGATCCGGCCCACCGGGGGGGCGCCCATGACGGCCGCGCAGGGCGTGTCATCCGCGTCGCAGCCCAGGGCCCGGGCGACGCGCAGGGCGCTCCAGACGCCATCCTCGTGGAAGCCGTAGCGCCAGTAGGCGCCGCAGAAGTGAGTGCGTCGCGCGGGGCCGGAGATCTCGCCGTGACGCGCCTGGGCAGCGTGGCCGGCGAGGGTGAACTGAGGATGGGCATAGGTGAAACGGCCCAGCACCCGGGCGGGGTCGATGGCGGCGGCGTCGTTGAGCGTCACGCAGAAGGTGTGCGGGGCGTCCAGGCGCTGCAGGATGTTCATGGCGTAGGTCACCGAGACCCGCGCGTCCTCGCCGCGGCCGTCCAGACGGTAGTTCCAGCTCGCCCAGGCACGGCGCCGGCGCGGCAGCAGACGGGTATCGGTGTGCAGCACCACCTCGTTGTCCCGGTAGGGCAGCGCGCCGAGAATCTCGCGCTCGGCGTCGCTCGGGTCGTCGAGTATCGCCAGCGCCTGGTCGGCGTGACAGGCCAGCACCGCCTGGTCGAAGGTCTCGGCGCCGGCGGCGGTGCACACCCGCACGCCATGCGGGTCGCGCTGGAGGTGGTGCACCGGCGTGGCCAGGCGTATGCGCTCGGCGTAGGGGGCGGTCAGCGCGGGAATGTAGGCGCGAGAGCCGCCCACCAGGGTGTGCCACTGGGGTCGGTCGTCGATCGACAGCAGGCCGTGGTGACCGAAGAAGCGCACGAAGAAGAGCAGCGGGAAAGCGCGCAGGTCGCCGAGGCTGGCCGACCAGATGGCCGCCCCCATCGGCAGCAGGTAGCGCAGCTGGAAGTCGGTGCCGTAGCCGCGGGCGTCGAGCCAGGCACCGAGCGTCATGGCCGGATCCAGGCCGCCGGCCTCCAGGGCCCGGGTCGCCTCACGGTTGAAGCGCAGGATGTCGCCCAGCAGGCGGTAGAAGCGCGGACGCAGCAGGTTGCGGCGCTGGGCGAACAGCGAGGCCAGGGTGTGGCCATTGTATTCGAAGTCCCGGGCCGTCTCGTGCACCGAGAAGCTCATCTCGGTGGCTTGGCTGGCCACGCCGAGCCTCGACAGCAGGCGCCGGAAATGGGGGTAGGTCCGGTCGTTGAAGACGATGAAGCCGGTATCGATGGCGTAGTGGCGCCCCTCCAGCCACACATCGATGGTGGCGGTATGGCCACCCAGGCGCTCGGCGGCTTCGAACAGGGTCACCTCATGGCGACCAGAGAGGTACCAGGCCGCGGCCATGCCGGCGATGCCGCTGCCGATCACGGCGATGCGTTGGGCGCCATTCCGCTGGCGCGACGGCGGGAGGAAGGGGGCGGTCATGGGCGTGGCTCCGGTGCTCCCTGGCCTGCCGTGGTACGGGTCAGGCGCAGGCCGAGACAGTGGCGCAGGCCCGGCGGCAGGATGCCCAGCAGCCGGACCGGCAGGGTGAAGCGGCGCGGGAAGTGGATATCGAGCCGGCGCCTTGCCAGCCCCGTGAGGATCGCGTCGGCGGCCGCCGGGGCGGTGATGCGCATGGGCATGGGGAAGTCGTTACGCGCGGTCAGTGGCGTCTCGACGAAGCCCGGGTGGATCAAACTGATGTCGATGCCCTCGGCATGCAGGTCAAGCCGCAGCGACTCCATGAAGTGGCTGAGCGCCGCCTTGGAGGCCCCGTAGGCCGCGGCCCGCGGCAGGGGGAGATAGGCCGAGGCGCTGGAGGTGGCGGCGAGCAGCGGCCGCCCGCCCTCGGCGCGGGCCCGGCGCAGCAGCGGCAGGGCGGCGTCGACACAGTGCAGGGCGCCGAAGAGGTTGGGCGCGAAGACCCGCTCGACGAGGTCCAGGTCGAAGTCGCGGGCGTCGAGGTATTCGCAGGTGCCGGCATTGAGGATCACCAGGTCCAGGCCGCCGAAGGCCTCGGCGAGACGCTCCCCGGCCCGTCGCACGGCGGCGCGGTCGCTCACGTCGAGGGGCAGCGGCAGGGCGTCGTCCCGGTCGCCGGCGAGTTCGCCGAGCGCCGACGCGCTGCGAGCGCTCAGGGCGACCCGGTGCCCCTGAGCGAGCAGCCGCTCGGCCAGGGCGCGGCCGATGCCCGAGGTCGCCCCGGTCAGCCAGATCCGCTGCCTGCCATGCAATGCCGTCATGCCTCGCCCCTCGATCGTTGTGCGCCGACAGGCGCCTCGTTGCATACCCGACCCCTCATCGGCCCAGGCGCCGCTTGACCAGTCTCACCGCGCCGCCCAGCAGCGGCAGGCGCTCGTAGACCAGGGCGCCGGCATCGAAGTAGTCGCGGTGTCGTGCCACCCGACCGGCGTCATCCGGTGCGAAGTCCAGCCGCGAGCAGCCCTCCACCGCGATCATCCGGCCGCCATCGAGTCGCGGGTGCACCAGCTGCATGGTCCAGGTGACGAAGGCGGTGTCGCCCTGGCGTTGCCGGTGGTGAAAGTCGAACCGGCATGATGTGACGTTCTCGTACAGGGCGGTGAAGTAGGCTTCCAGCGCCTCTCGACCCTCGATGCGGTGCAGGGGGTCGACGAAGGATACGTCTCCTGTGTAGAACATGTATAGCTTTTTTGTACATGTCTTGTCTAGTTTATTGAAGAAGGCGCAGAAGGCCTCCAGGGCGGGGTCCCGGTGCATGGCGATCTCCTCCGGTGGGGGGCGGGGTTCAGGCCGGCTTGAGGGCCTTGAAGGCGTCCAGGGCGCGGGCCCGGGCGGCCTTGTGGTCGACGATGGGGGGCGGGTAGTCGAGCTTCTCGAGCGGGTCACGCGGCGGCGCATGACGGGCCCGGGCCGGCAAGGCGGCCAGCTCGGGCAGCCACTCGGCGAGGAAGGCGCCGCCCGGGTCGAAGCGCTGCGACTGGGTGGTGGGGTTGAAGATGCGGAAGTAGGGGGCGGCATCGGTGCCGGTGGAGGCCGCCCACTGCCAGCCGCCGTTGTTGGCACAGAACTCGCCGTCGACCAGGTGGCGCAGGAAGAAGGCCTCGCCGCGTCGCCAGTCGATCAGCAGGTGCTTGGCGAGGAACATGGCGGTGATCATGCGCAGCCGGTTGTGCATCCAGCCGGTGGTCACCAGCTGGCGCATGGCCGCATCGACGATGGGATAGCCGGTACGCCCCGCGCACCAGGCACGAAAGCCGGTGTCGTCGTCGCGCCAGGCGAGGGCCTCGGTGGGGGCCTGGAAGGCGCGGTGGCGGCAGACCCGGGGAAAGCCGAAGGCGACGTGCCGGTAGAATTCCCGCCACACCAGTTCGCTGACCCAGGCCGTGAGCCCGGCGTCGCCCTCGGTGAGGCTACCGTCGTTCTCGGCCAGCACCGCCTGCAGGCACTGGCGATGGGAGATCATGCCGAGCGCCAGATAGGGCGAGAGTTCGCTGGTGCCGCGGATCGCCGGGGCATCGCGGCGGTGGGCATAGTGGCGGCCGCGAAAGCGCAGGAAGCGCTCGAGCCGGTCGGCGGCCGCCTGCTCGCCGGCGGGCCATGTCCGGCGATCAATCGGGGTGTCATCGAGCTCGGGTAGCCCGGGCAGCGGGTCCGCGGCGATGGGCAGGCGCGCCTGGGGCGTGGGGGCGTCGCTGAGCGCCAGGCGCTCGGGAGTGAGCCGGCGCTGCCAGGCCTTGGCGAAGGGGGTGAAGACCCCATAGTAGTCGCCCTTGCCGGTCAGCAGCTCGCCGGGGGAAAAGGCGACGCTGTCGTGATGCCCCCGCGCCGCCAGCCCGGCGGACGCAAAGGCGCCGATCACCGCCGCGTCGCGGCGCACCTCGTCGAGGGGATACTCGTGGTTGAAGTGCAGTGCCTTGGCGCCGGTGTCCCGGGCGATGACCAGCAGTGTCTCGGGGGCTTCGGCGAAGTCGTCGAGCTCGCGATGGAGCAGCGGGATGCCGAGACCCTCGAGCGAGGCCTTGAGTGCCGCCACGCCACGTGCCCAGAAGTCGAGCTTGTTGGCGCCGTGGCCATGGCGCTGCCAGTGGGGCAGGCAGCGCAGGAAGACCGCGATCACCGGCCCCTGGCGAGCCGCGGCGGCCAGGGCGCGGTTGTCGTGGATGCGCAGGTCGCTGCGGAACCAGATCAGCACGGGGGCGGGCATGGGTGGGCTCCGTCGGTCGTTCAGCGATCCCTGATCAGTGACCCCAGGCGGGCGATGGCCTGGGGCAGGTCGTCGCCCAGCACTTCGACCCGGCTCGGGTCCAGGTCGGCGGCCCGTATCCGGGCCACCGGACCACACAGGGCCAGCGGGGCATCGAGCTGCTCGGCCAGGCGCGGTAGCTGGCGTCGTATCAGGTCGGCACGTTCGGCCTTGCCGCTGGCCAGCAGCAGGGCCGAGGCCTGGAAGCGCTCCATGGCCAGCGGCAGCTCGGTGAAGGGCAACGGGGCATCGAACAGCTGCACCCGATAGCCCTCGTCGCTGGCGGTCAGCGCCGCCAGCAGCATCCACAGCGGGCCGGGGTCTTCCGGCAGCTGGCCGATCAGCACCAGCGGTCCGGTGGCGGTCTGGTTGGCATGATAGAGCCGGGTGCCGATACGGGTGCGCAGGAAGGCCTCGAGGGTACGGCGCTGGAGCAGGGCGCCGAGCTGGTCGTCCCAGTGCTCTTCCCGCTCGCGAATCACCGGCTGCCACAGCTCGGCGACGCAGGTCGTGACCGGATAGAGGGCCAGGCTCTGGTTGAACAGGATCTCCAGCCGAGGCAGGTCGAAGGCCTCCAGGGCCGCGACCAGCTGGTGGCGCTGGCTCGGCCAGTCGCCGGCGGAGGGGGCCGGCGCCTCGACCGGCTCGGGCTGTTCGAGCAGTTCCCGCACCTGGCTGACCGGCACGCCACGATTGAGCCACTGCAGGATGCGTTCGATGCGGTCGATGTCGTCACGGGCATAGAGGCGATGGCCCTTGGGCGTGCGGCGGGGCCGAATCAGGCCGTAACGGCGCTCCCAGGCCCGCAGGGTGACCGAATTGACGCCGGTCAGCCGGGAGACCTCCCGGATCGGATAGAGCGGCGTGTCGGCCGGGTGGGTCGCCTTGTCACTCATGGGCGGCTGTGCCTCTTGCTGATCGCTTGCCCCGCCGGTGTCGAGGCGGCCGGAGTTCAGGGGCTGATTTTGTACAAGTCACTGTCAATGTACAACATGGGGCCGGGTATTCGCCTCGGCGTTTCAGCCGGACGCGGACTCGCCGGCCTGCTCGGCGATCACGGCGGCCAGGGCCTCGACGAAGGCCGGATGCTCGCCCACCGGCGGCAGCAGATGCAGCTCGATGCCGGGGTGGGCGTTGGCCAGGGCGGCGACCTGCCCGGGAACGTCCTTGCGCAGGTGGCGTCCCGCGGCGAAGAACAGCGGCAGGATCTCGGCCCGTTCGACACCGGCCGTTGCCAGCTCGGCCACGGTGGTCTCCAGGGAGGGCTCGCTGAGCTCCATGTAGGCGAGTCGCAGCGGGGTCTCCAGGCGTCGGGCCAGCGCCTCGGCCAGGCGCTCGAAGGGGGCCCGCCAGTGGGGGTCGCTGGAGCCGTGGGCGAGCAGGATCAGGGCGTAGGGCATGCCGGGGAACCTCCGGATGTCGAGAGTCGTGGCTGAATGTCAGGACGCCTGGGCGCCGCAGGTTCGCGCAACTGAAAGGGGTTTCAGCTAGACTAGCAGAAGTGTACAACGACTGTATAACTCATCGGCGCCTAAGGAGGGATCCACGATGCGAGTGCTGATCACCGGGGGAAGCGGCTTCGTCGGGCAGCGATTGTGTCAGCGGCTCAAGGAGGCCGGGCATCGCCCGCTGGTGGTCTCCCGGGAGCCGGATCGGGTGCGTGACCGGTTGCCGAGTGGTACCGACATCCGCCGTTCGGTGCTGGACTTCGTCGACACGCCGCCCGCCGCCATCGTCAACCTGGCCGGGGAATCCATCGCCGCCCGGCGCTGGAGCGACGACCAGAAGAAGCGGCTCATCGACTCGCGGGTCAACGTCACCCGCGACCTGGTGATGCTCTGCGAGCAGCTCGCCTCGGCCGGCGGGCGTGCCCCGGCGGTGATGGTGTCGGCCTCGGCCATGGGCTACTACGGCGACCAGGGCGACCGGGAGGTGACCGAGGAGACCCCGCCCCATGACGAGTTCACCCATCGCCTGTGCAAGCGCTGGGAGGATACCGCCAGTGAGGCGGCGGACTTCGGCACCCGGGTGGCACTGTTGCGTACCGGCCTGGTGCTCGATCAGGGGGGAGGCGCCCTGCAGAAGATGCTGCCGCCCTTCCGGCTGGGGTTGGGGGGGCGGTTCGGCGACGGCCAGCAGTTCATGCCCTGGGTGCACCGGGAAGACCTGGTGCGCGCGATCCAGTTCCTGCTCGACAACGAGGAGCTCGAGGGCCCCTTCAACGGCAGTGCCCCGCATCCGGTGACCAACGCCGAGTTCACCCGGGTGCTGGCGAAGCAACTGCGCCGCCCGGCGGTCTTGCCGGTGCCCGCCATCGTGCTCGAGACCGCCTTCGGCGAGATGTCGCGGCTGCTGCTGACCGGCGCCGACATGCGCCCGAAGCGGCTGCTCGACGCCGGCTTCGAGTTCCGCTTTCCGACGCTGGAGGCAGCGCTGGCCGATATCCTGGGCTGATGTCCTGAGTCGTATCGCCGGATCAGCCCCACTAGCCATCGCCCGGGTTCGACAAGGCAGCGGCGTCACCGCTCGGGGCTGATCCGCCGACAGGCCTGCGAGGAGGCGCTGTAAACCCCTCCCTGGGCGCTACATTTGCCATCCATGGCAAATGACCTCCACTTCGGCCTGCCCTCGGCGCCCCTCGCTCTGAGTCACTTCGGCAGCTCTACAGGCCTCGATGGCCTCAGCGCGTCTCCTCGCCCACCGTGACGATGACCCGCACGGCGTCGAGGCGCAGGCGGGCCCCGTCGATGGCGGCGTCCAGGTCGCTGCGCTCCTCGCGCAGGGCCTGGAGCTCGTCGTCGCGCACCGCCGGGTTATGGAGGGCCAGCGCCTCCAGGCGGTTGAGCTCGCCGTCCAGCTCGGCACGCATGCGCCGCTGGGCCGCCTCGACGATGGAGGAGAGCTCCCGCTCGGCCTCGCTCTCGCCGCGATCGATCAGCTCGCGCAACTGGTCGTGGCGGCTGCGGATCAGGTCGCGGGCCATGGCCTTCTTGACCTTCTGCAGGTTCTTCGACAGCCCGGTGAAGGAGACCTTGTCGGAGAGGCTGGCGCCGGACTCGTCGAGCAGCACCCGCACCGCAGTGGGCGGCAGGAAGCGGTTGAGGTGCAGCCGCCTGGGGGCCGGGCAATGGGTGCGGAAGACCATCTCGGCCATCAGCCGGCCGGCGGGAATCGACGGGTGCTTGAGCAGCGCCAGGGCCGTGTTGCCCATGGTGCCGTCGAGGATGCGGCCCATCATCTCGCGCAGCAGCGGGTGCTCCCAGGAGAGGTGCTGGACGTCGTCGCGGGCCAGGGCGCGTCGCCGGGAGAAGGTGGCCGAGAAGCCCTCCTCGCCCTTCACCAGCCCCGGCAGGCCGTCGAGCATCTGCGGGCTCGGCTGCAGGTGGAGGAGGCCGCCGCCGAGTTCCTGGCTGTCGACGCCGAAGATGTCCAGCGCCTGGTCCAGGTAGCGCGGCAGGGCGCGGTCCTCGTCGAGCTCGCGGATCGCCGCGGCCACCGTCTCGGCACGCTCATGGCGGCAGGCATTGAGCTCCAGCAGGCGGTTGCGCCCGGCATCGCGCTCGGCCAGGCGGTTCTCGAACAGCGCCCGGGTCTCCTCGATCACCTCGGCGAGGCTCTCGTCGTCGAGCAGGGCGTCGGCCAGGGCATCGCCGAAGGCGGTGAAGATCTCGCTGCCGACCCCATGGGGGCTGCTGAAGGCGTCCATGCCGTCGCGATACCAGCGCAGCAGCTTCTCGCCGGGGCTGCCCTCGAACACCGGCACGTGGAGCTCGATGGCATGCCGCTGGCCGATGCGGTCGAGTCGCCCGATGCGCTGCTCGAGCTGGTCCGGGTGCAGCGGCAGGTCGAACATCACCAGGTGGCGACAGAACTGGAAGTTGCGCCCCTCGGAGCCGATCTCCGAGCAGACCATCACCTGGCAGCCCTCCTCCTCGTCGGCGAAGGCGGCGGCGGCGCGATCGCGCTCCACCAGCGAGAGGCCCTCGTGGAACACCGGGGCATGGAGGCCGCCCAGCACGCGCAGCCCCTCGGCGAGCCCCTGGGCGGTCTCGCGGTCGTGGGCGATCACCAGCACCTTGTCGTCGGCGAAGCCGTCGTCGGCGGTGTCGGCGAGCCGCTCGAGCAGCCAGGTGACGCGGGGGTCGAACTGCCACCAGGGCTCGGTATTGAGCGGGTCGTCGGCGAGCGCGCGGTACATGGTGTCCAGGTAGACGAGCACCTCGGGGTGGTCGAGGCCGGTCTCGATCAGCAACTCGTCCAGGTAGTCCTCGTCGCGTTCCAGGCGGCGCAGGACCCGGCGGTAGGACGACGGCAGCTCGAGGCGGGCGACATGCAGCCGGCGCTCGGGGAAGCCCCCCACGTGGCGGCGGCTGTTGCGGAACATCACCCGCCCGGTGCCGTGGCGGTCGAGCAGCTGATCGCGCAGCTGGTCGCGGGCGGCGCTACGCTGGGCGGCGCCGGCCTCGCCGTTGGCCAGGGTCTCGAGCAACGCCAGGCTGTCGGGTTCGTCGATCACCGCGGCGACCCGTTCGCGATCGCCGGCCCCGCCGGGCAGGCGCTCGAGGGCGTCGATCGCCTCGGCCACCTCCACGTAGTGCGCCTCCTCCTCGCGGAAGCGCTCGACGCTGTGGTAGCGGTCCGGGTCGAGCAGCCGCAGCCGGGCGAAGTGGCTTTCCAGTCCCATCTGCTCCGGGGTGGCGGTGAGCAGCAGCAGGCCCGGCACCGCCGCCGCCAGCCGCTCCACGCAGGCGTAGCTCGGCCCCACTACCTCGTCGGACCACGCCAGGTGATGCGCCTCGTCGACGATCAGCAGGTCCCAGTCGCAGGCCTCGGCCTGGGCCTGGCGGCGAGGGTTGGCGAACAGCCAGTCCTGGCTGGCCAGCACCAACTGGCCGGCCTCGAAGGGGTTGGCCTCGCCGTGGGCCTGGCTCTGCTGCTCGTCGAGCAGGGTCACCTCGAGGGCGAAGCGGCGCAGCAACTCGACCAGCCACTGGTGGGTGAGGCTCGCCGGCACCAGGATCAGCGCCCGCTCGGCGCGGCCGGTGAGCAGCAGCCGGTGCAGGATCAGGCCCGCCTCGATGGTCTTGCCCAGGCCCACCTCGTCGGCGAGCAGCACCCGTGGGGCGTGGCGGCGGGCTACCTCGTCGGCGATGTAGAGCTGGTGGGGAATCAGGTCGATGCGCGGCCCGGCCAGGCCCAGCGCCGGGTTCTGCTCGATGCGATGGAAGTGGTGCAGGGTGCGAAAGCGCAGGTCGAACCAGTCGTTGCGGTCGACCTGGCCGGTGAGTAGGCGGTCGCGGGCCTGGTCGAACTGCATGGTGTCGGCCAGTTGGGCCTCGGGCAGTTCGCGCAGCTCGCCCTGTTCATCCTCGCCGATGTAGACGATCAGGCCGTCGACCTCCTTGCTGTCGTCGACGGTCAGGCTCCAGCCCTCGGCGGCCTGGATGCGATCGCCGCTGCCGAATGCCACCCGGGTGAGCGGGGCCTGGCGGCTGCTGTAGGTGCGGGTTTCCTGGCTGGCGCCGAAGAGCACGGTGACGCTGCGGAAGTCGCAGCCGAGAATGGTGCCCAGGCCGAGTTCGGCTTCGCCGTCGCTGATCCAGCGCTGGCCGGGTGAATAGTCGCTCATGATGCCTCGGAGGATGCTGAAAACGGTGCGCTCGTTCGCCGCCATCGCCGGGATGGCGGCAACAGGGCGCGGTATCTTACAGCAAAGGCCGGCGCGGCTTAAGTGTGACGGGCGGGGTCAGGGCTTCCGCAACCAGCCGTCGAGCTGGGCACGACTGAGCTCCCCCACGTGGCGCTCCACGGCGCGCCCCTCGGCGTCGAACAGCACGGTGGTGGGCAGCCCGGGAGACTCCGTCAGTACCATCAGCTCCTGGTGCGGGTCGAGCAGTGGGTAGCGGAACGCCAGGTCCTGTTCGTCGAGATAGCGAACGACCTGCAGCAGGTCCTCGCCCTGGTTGGCCACCACGACCGTCACGCCGTCGCGGGCGTCGGCCTCGGCGAGCAACGGCATCTCGCGCAGGCAGGGGGGGCACCAGGTGGCCCAGAGGTTGACCACCACCAGCTCGCCGCGCAGCGAGCGCAGCTCGACCGGCTCGCCCTCGAGGTTCTCCAGGGCGATGTCGGGCAGTTCGCGCAGCGGCATGTCGTCGCCCAGCGGGGCCAGGGTCACCAGCACCAGCCACAGGCTCGAGCTGCCCACCACCAGGGCCATGGCGCCGATCAGGCGCAGCAGGTGGGCGCGCAGGGCCCAGCCGGTCCAGATCAATGCCGCCACCATGCCCCACAGGCCATGAAAGCCCGGCTGCCAGAGCTTGACGATGTCCAGCGGCGCGGCGACATAGGCGTCCAGGTTCAGGGCCACGTGGCCGAGGCGGGCGCCGACCAGCCAGGCCAGCACCAGGCCATTGAACCAGCGGGCGTGCTCGCGGCGCGGCAGGCCGAGCAGCCAGGCGCTGGCCAGCAGCAGGAGCAGGGCGGCAGCGAAGGCATAGAGACGGGGTACCGAGATCAGCGCGGGACCCAGGGCGATGGCATCCATGGCGGGGGCGAGGCTCCAGGAGAGAGGGTCGGCGTCCACGAACAGGCGCGTTACAATGACGAGTTCGACGGCTAGCCTACTGCCAGCGTGCGAGGCTGTCACTCATACTCGTGCGGGAGCATCCATGGCCAAGCCTGCCTTCGACACCCTGCGCGCCCTGGCCATTGCCAGCCAGGCGCTGGGGTTCATTCTCATCATCACCCTCGAGACCATGATGGGCGATGCCGCCCGCCCCTGGCAGGGGGTGACCCTGGCGGCAATGGTGACGGCCGCGCTATGGATCGCCCTGGTGCGGCTGTATCGGCGCAACCGGTCGCGCAAGGCCCTGGCGCGACGACTGGCGGACGACGATGATGATGCCGCCTGAGCATCGCCGGCGACGTGGCCGGCTGCCCTGCTGGTTGGTCGTGCTCTCGCTGCTGGCCGGCTGTGCGGCGCCGCCGGTGGTCCGCGAGCACGGCGTGGCGCTGCGGCCCGGCGAGATCGAGGCCACGGCCCTGGGGCGCTGGGCCCGCGAGGCGTCGCGGACGAACGGCGGTGACAGCGGCTTCGCGCTGCTGGCGAACGGCGAGGAGGCCTTCGCGGTACGGGCCCGCCTGGTCGAGGAGGCCGAGCGACGCGTGGATGTCCAGACCTACCTGATGGACGACGGGCAGACCACCCGGGTCCTGCTGCGTCGCCTGCTCGATGCCGCCGAACGGGGCGTCGTGGTGCGCCTGCTGCTCGATGACGTCGGTGCCATAGGCCAGGCCGGGCGCCTCACCGCCCTGGACAGCCACCCCAATGTCCAGGTGCGGGTCTTCAACCCGGTCGCCTTCGGTCGCGACCACCTGGTGACCTGGGTGCTGGCCGCGGCACCCACGGTCTGGCGCACCCATCGGCGCATGCACAACAAGCTCTGGGTCGTCGACAATGCGGTGGCGATCACCGGTGGGCGCAACCTGGGCGACGCGTACTACAATGCCGACGAATCGCGTAACTTCGCCGACCTCGACCTGCTGGCGGTGGGCCCGGTGGTCGATCCGCTCTCGCTGAGCTTCGACCTCTACTGGAATCACGGCCTGGCCCAGCCGATCGGGCGCTATCATGCGGTCCCGGCGGGTGCCTGGCAGGCGCTGCGTGATGAACTCGGTGGCTGGCTGGAAGAGCAGCACGAGTCCCCCTATGTCACCGCGCTGCGTGACCGTCGGGGGGTGTCGGCACGCGATGCGCTGGCGGATGCGCTTCACTGGGGGCAGGGCGAGGCGGTGTGGGATCCGCCCGGCAAGCTGCGGATGCCTGGCCGGCCGCCCCTCGAGGCGACATTGGGCGGGGCGCTGGAAGATCAGCTGTCCGAGCTCGAGTCGCGCTTCGTGATCATCTCCGCCTATTTCGTGCCCACCGAGATCGGTACCCGCCTGCTGGCCGGACTGGTCGAGTCCGGGGTGCGGGTGGCGGTGATCACCAATTCGCTGGAAGCCGGCGACCTGCCGGAGGTCCACGGCGCCTACATGTCGCGTCGCCGCGCGCTACTCGAGAGTGGCGTGCGGCTGTTCGAATTGCGTGCCCAGCACCACCGCGGGGAGGAGGCCGCCATCGGCATTTCCGGCTCCTTCTCGTCGGCCCTGCACATCAAGGCGCTGAGCTTCGACGATGAGCGGCTGTTCGTCGGCTCCTTCAATGTCGACCCGCGCTCGCTGTGGTGGAATACCGAGGTGGGAGTGCTGGTCGAGAGTACCAGCCTCAATGACGAGTTCCTGGCGCTGGCCGACATCGGCATGAGCCCGGCACTCAGCTACGAGGTCGTGCTGGACGACGCCGGAGGGCTGTTCTGGCTGGCGGAAGTCGATGAGGAGCTGGTGCGTCTCGAGCGCGAGCCGGGCCGCCGTTGGCACCACTTCCGCGCCTGGCTCAGCCGGGTGTTGAAACTGGAGCCCTGGCTGTGAGCGTGGGTGCTCGACGTGCGCTTCGTGCCGGGCAACGCAAAACCGCCACCCGGCATGATCCGTAGGTGGCGGCTTTTGCGATGTTCTTTGGTCGGAGTAGCAGGATTCGAACCTACGACCTCTGCCTCCCGAAGGCAGCGCTCTACCAAGCTGAGCTATACTCCGATCTTGCGTCGCGGGGCGCGTTGCCTCGCCGACGGAAGCGCATTATACGCAAACGCCGTCGCCGTGCAAGCCCCCGGGCGGGTATCCCGTTGTCAGGCCTGGCGATCCACCGCCATGCGGGCCAGCTCGGCCATGCTGTCGCGGTAGTCGCTGACCGGCAGCCGCTCGAGCTGTTCCAGGGCCTTGGCGGCCATCTCCTCGGCCCGGGCGCGGGTGTAGTCCAGGGCGCCGGTCTCGCGAACGATGGCCAGTACCTCGTCGAGGTGCTCGAGCCCGCCCTCGCGGATCGCCTGGCGAACCAGGCGGGCCTGGTCGGGGGTGCCGGCGGCCATGGCCTGGATCAGCGGCAGGGTCGGCTTGCCCTCGGCCAGGTCGTCGCCGACGTTCTTGCCCATGGCCTCGGCATCGCCCTGGTAGTCGAGCAGGTCGTCGATCAGCTGGAAGGCCAGCCCCAGGTAACGGCCGTAGTACTGCAGGGCGGCCTCCTGCTCGGGGGTGGCTCCGGCGAGGATGGCGCCGCTGTGGGAGGCCGCCTCGAACAGCATGGCGGTCTTGCCCTGGATGGTCTCGAAGTAGGTGGTCTCGTCGGTATCCGGGTTGCCCACGTTGGTGAGCTGCTGCACCTCGCCCTCGGCGATGGTGCAGGTGGCCGCCGACAGCACCTCCATAATCCGCATCGATCCCACCCCGACCATCATCTGGAAGGAGCGTGAATAGAGGAAGTCGCCGACCAGCACCGAGGGGGCGTTGCCCCAAGCGTCATTGGCGGTGGCCTTGCCGCGGCGCATGTGCGACTCGTCGACCACGTCGTCGTGCAGCAGGGTCGAGGTGTGCATGAATTCGATCAGGGTGGCGAGCGTCACATGCTCGTCGCCCTGGTAGTCCAGCGCACGGGCGGCCAGCAGCACCAGCAGCGGGCGCAGGCGCTTGCCGCCGCTCTGGATGATGTACTGGCCGATGGTCTCGACCAGCGGGATCCGTGAGGCGAGCTGAGCGACGATGGTGCGGTCGACGGCGGCGAAGTCCTCGGCGACCACGGCATGGATGGGCGAGGGGGCGGCAGCGGTGGTCGGCGGCGAGGCGTTGGCAGGCATGTGGGCGTTATCGACAGTAAGGAGGGGCCTTGGGTTGCCGGCCATGCTATGGGGCCCCCATGGGGGCGTCAAGGCGAAGCGGTCGGGGGGCGAGGAGAAGGGGGCGGCGGGTTGTATGGCGTCGCGGGCATGGTTATAATGCGCGGCCCACTCATCACGCTCCCTGTCAGATGGCTGCCGGAAGGGGCGCCACTCGAAGCAGGCCGATGAAGAGCCAACCCAGGATGAGTTCCGGAGAGAGAAGCATGTACGCAGTTATCAAGAGCGGTGGCAAGCAGTACCGCGTTCAGGAAGGCCAGACCCTCAAGCTCGAGAAGCTGGAAGTGCCGACCGGCGAAGCCGTCGAGTTCGACGAAGTGCTGCTGGTGGCCGATGGCGACGACGTCAAGGTCGGCGCGCCGCTGGTCGACGGTGCCAAGGTGGCCGCCGAGGTCGTCTCCCACGGCCGTGGCGACAAGGTGACCATCATCAAGTTCCGCCGCCGCAAGCACCACATGAAGCGTCAGGGCCACCGTCAGTGGTTCACTGAAGTCAAGATCACCGGGATCTCCGCGTAAGCGGTCCACTCCCCTGAACGGAGGTTTATTCCATGGCACATAAGAAGGCAGCCGGCTCCACACGTAACGGCCGCGATTCCGAATCCAAACGCCTTGGCGTCAAGCTCTATGGTGGCCAGGCGGTAACCGCCGGCAACATCATCGTGCGTCAGCGCGGCACCAAGTTCCACGCCGGCACTGGCGTCGGCCTCGGCCGCGATCACACCCTGTTCGCCCTGAACGATGGCGTGATCAAGTTCGAGACCAAGGGGCCGAAGAACCGTAAGTTCGTCAGCGTCGTCTCTGCCTGAGAGCGCGCGGATTTGCAGCAGGAAGGCCCCGCCCAGGCGGGGCCTTCTTGTACTTATATCATGGCGGTTGGGGTGGCTGGTTGCCGCCTGGAGAGTGACAGATGCAGTTCGTCGACGAAGCCTCGATCATCGTGGAAGCCGGCAATGGCGGTAACGGCTGCCTGAGCTTCCGCCGCGAGAAGTACGTGCCCAAGGGCGGGCCCGACGGTGGCGACGGGGGCCATGGCGGCAGCGTCTACCTGATCGGTGACGATGCGCTCAACACCCTGATCGACTTCAAGTACCAGCGCTTCTACAAGGCCCAGAACGGCAAGCCCGGGATGGGGCGGCAGATGAGCGGCAAGGCCGGCGAGGACCTGCACGTCAAGGTGCCGGTGGGCACCACGGTGATCGACGAGGACACCCTCGAGGTGATCGCCGACGTCACCGAGATCGGCCAGGTGGTGCTGGTGGCCCAGGGGGGGCGCCGCGGGCTCGGCAACATCCACTTCAAGTCGTCGACCAACCGGGCGCCGCGGCGCACCACCCCGGGCACCGAGGGTGAGCGCCGCAACCTGCGCTTCGAGATGAAGGTGATGGCCGACGTGGGCCTGCTGGGCATGCCCAATGCCGGCAAGTCGACGCTGATCCGGGCCGTCTCCGCGGCCAAGCCCAAGGTCGCCAACTACCCCTTCACCACCCTGGTGCCGAACCTCGGCGTGGTGAAGCTCGGCACCCACGAGCACTTCGTGATGGCCGACGTGCCGGGGCTGATCGAGGGCGCCTCCGACGGCGCCGGCCTGGGGCTGCGCTTCCTCAAGCACCTGACCCGCACCCGCCTGCTGTTCCATGTGATCGATGTGGCCCCCTTCGACGAGTCCGACCCGGTGGAGGCCGCCGAGGCGATCATCCGCGAACTGGGCCAGTTCTCGCCGGCGCTCGCCGAACTGCCTCGCTGGCTGGTGATCAACAAGCTCGACCTGCTGCCGGAAGAGGAGCGCGAGGCGCGGGTCGACGAGATCGTGCGTCGCCTCGGCTGGGAGGGCCCGGTGTTTCGCATCTCCGCCATCTCCAGTGACGGCACCGAGGTGCTGGTCCAGGCCGCCCATCGCTGGCTCACCGAGCAGCGTCGGCTGGAAAACGAGGACGAGGAGGCCGCCGAGCGCGCCCGCGAGATGCGCGCCCGCATGGAAGAGGAGGCGGTGGCCCGCACCGAGGCGCGCTTGGGCCGTAAGCGCAAGCGGGACGACGAGGACGACGACGACTTCGATGATGATGACTACGACGTCGAGGTCGAGTACGCCCCTTGAGGAATCGGTCGCCGGCGCTGGTGCTTCCTATGGGGTCAGACCCCGGCGGTGGCGTCACTCGCTGGCGAAGGGCACGAAGACGGTCCGGGCAGTTTGGCTGGGGTCTGACCCCATAGGGGCGACCTCGGCATAGCTCCCTGCTCCGGGCTAGCGGATATCACGTCAGGGTTGAGGAGCGAATGGAAAGCAACGGGCAGGTGGTCGGCCGCGAGGCGCTGAGTGGTGCCCGCCGGGTGGTGGTGAAGATCGGCAGTGCGCTGCTGACCAACGACGGTCGCGGCCTCGACGAGGCGGCCATCGGCGGCTGGGTTGACCAGATCGCCGAGCTGCACCGGCGCGGCATCGAGGTGGTGCTGGTCTCCTCCGGCGCGGTGGCGGCCGGCATGGTGCGCCTCGGCTGGCAGGCCCGCCCCTCGGCGGTGCATGAGCTCCAGGCCGCCGCCGCGGTGGGGCAGAACGGCCTGACCCAGTGCTACGAGCACCACTTCGCTCGCCATGGCCTGCTCACCGCCCAGGTGCTGCTGACCCACGACGACCTCTCCAATCGCAAGCGTTACCTCAACGCCCGCTCGGCGCTGCGCACCCTGGTCGGCCTGCGCGTGGTGCCGGTGGTCAACGAGAACGATACCGTGGTCACCGACGAGATCCGCTTCGGCGACAACGACACCCTGGGCGCCCTGGTGGCCAACCTGCTGGAGGCCGATGCCCTGGTCATCCTCACCGACCAGGAGGGGCTGTTCGACGCCGACCCGCGCCACGACCCCGGGGCCCGGCTGATCCACGAGGGGCGCGCCGACGACCCGAGCCTGGCCGCGGTGGCCGGGGGGGGCGGCGCCCTGGGGCGTGGCGGCATGACCACCAAGGTCCAGGCGGCGCGGCTCGCGGCGCGCTCCGGGGCCTATACCGCGATCGCCAGCGGCCGCCAGCCCGAGGTGCTCACCCGGCTGGCCGCGGGCGAGCGGCTGGGCACCCTGCTCAGCCCGGAGCAGGCCCCGATGGCGGCGCGCAAGCGCTGGCTGGCCGGCCAGCTGCAGGTGCGCGGCACCCTGACCCTGGACGCCGGCGCGGTGAAGGTGTTGCGTGGCAGCGGTTCCAGCCTGCTGGCGGTCGGCGTCAAGGCGGTGTCGGGCAGCTTCGTCCGCGGCGACATGGTGCTCTGTGTCGACGAGCAGGGGCACCGGGTCGCCAAGGGACTGGTCAACTATGGCGCCGAGGACGCCGCTCAGATCCTCGGCAAGCCGAGCCACCAGATCGCGGCGGTCCTCGGCTTCATGGAGGCGCCGGAGCTGATCCACCGGGACAACCTCGTCGTCCTCTGAGGGCGCGCCGACGGCGGCCTGTCGCCGTTCGCGAGTATGGCCAGGGGGCGGGGTGCGTGATAGAATACGCCATCCTCTCAGACACGGCCCGTGAACGATCGCTGATGTCAAGCGGTCGGCCAGATGGCCACACCGGCGGAAAGGCTCAAACCTTCCTGCCGGATCAATACGTTATCGAAGCCGTCAAGAAGCCGGCGGCGACAGAATCTCCAAGGAGACAGTTCAGTGGCAAACAGCAAGCAAGCCCGCAAGCGTGCCCGCCAGGCGGAAGGTCGTCGTGTCCTGAAGGCGAGCCAGCGCTCCATGGTGCGCACCTACATCAAGCGCGTCATCAAGGCCATCAACGGTGGTGATCACGCCGAGGCCATGACCGCCTTCCAGAAGGCGCAGCCGGTCATCGATCGCATCGCCGACAAGGACGTGCTCTCCAAGAAGAAGGCCGCGCGCCTGAAGAGCCGCCTGAACAAGCGTATCAAGGCCCTGGCCGCCTGAGACTCGCCTGCTCCCTCGGGGGCGGATGTTTCTTACGGCCGGATAGGCACTTGAACAGAAAAACCGGCTGTGGCCGGTTTTTTTGTGCCCGTCACCCCGAGGTCTCCCAAGGAAGAGAGCCGTGAACGACCGCGAACAGGATCGACAGCCTCCCGTGCCGGCCCGCGACACGCCTGCCGTGCCGGCCGACGACGACCGCGTGGTGGCGCCCAAGGGCGGTGGCCTGATGCGCTCGGGGCTGGTGGTCAGCGTCATGACCCTGCTCTCGAGGGTCATGGGGCTGATGCGCGACGTGGTGGTGGCCGCCCTGTTCGGTGCCGGCAACGGTGCCGACGCCTTCTTCGTGGCCTTCAAGATCCCCAACTTCATGCGCCGCCTGTTCGCCGAGGGGGCCTTCAACCAGGCCTTCGTGCCGGTGCTCTCGGAATACGCCACCCGCGGCAGCAAGCGCGAGGTGCGCGAGCTGCTCGATGCGGTGGCCGGCAGCCTCACCGCGGTGCTGGCGCTGATCACCGCCGTCTTCATGCTGGCGGCTCCCTGGCTGGTGTGGGTCTTCGCCCCCGGCTTCGGCCGCGACCCGGCCAAGCTGGCGCTCACCGCCGACATGCTGCAGCTGACCTTCCCCTACCTGCTGCTGGTCTCGCTGACCGCCTTCGCCGGCAGCGTGCTCAACACCTGGAATCGCTTCGCGGTGCCGGCCTTCACCCCGGTGCTGCTCAACCTCTCGCTGATCGGGTCGGCACTGCTGCTCACCCCCGTGATGGACGAGCCGGCCATGGCGCTGGCCTGGGGGGTGCTGATCGCGGGGGTCGCCCAACTCGCCTTCCAGGTGCCCTTCCTGGTGCGGCTGGGGCTGATGCCCAGGCCCTGGCCCGATTTCGCCCACAGCGGGGTGAGGCGCATCCTGGTGCTGATGGCGCCGGCACTGTTCGGCGTCTCGGTCTCCCAGATCAACCTGCTGCTGGACACCGTGCTGGCCTCGCTGCTGGCGCCGGGCAGCGTCTCCTGGCTCTACTACTCCGACCGCCTGGTGGAGCTGCCGCTGGGGGTGTTCGGCATCGCCATCGGTACCGTGATCCTGCCGGCGCTCTCCAAGCGGCATGCCGAACAGTCCGGCGAGCACTTCGCCGCCATGCTCGACTGGGCGATCCGCGCCGTGCTGCTGCTGGGCCTGCCCGCAGCGCTGGCCCTGGCGGTGCTCGCCGAGCCGCTGCTGATCTCGCTGTTCCACTACGGCGCCATGACCGAGCGCGACATCGCCATGGCCGCCATGAGCCTGCGCGCCTATTCGCTGGGCCTGGTCGCCTTCATGCTGATCAAGGTGCTGGCGCCGGGCTTCTTCGCCCGCCAGAACACCCGGACCCCGGTGAAGATCGGCATCATCGCCATGGTCGCCAACATGGTGTTCAACCTGATCCTGATCTGGCCGCTGGCCCACGCCGGCCTGGCCCTGGCCACGGCGCTCTCGGCCTTCCTCAACGCCGGCCTGCTGGGCTGGCTGCTCCACAAGGAGCGGGTGCTGGTGTTCCAGCCCGGCTGGGGGCGCTACGCCGTGCAACTGCTGGGCGGGTGCACGGTGATGGGCGTGGGCCTGGCGTGGCTCGCGCCCGACTGGCAGCAGTGGCTGGGCTGGGGCGTGTGGACCCGGGTGCAGTGGCTGGCGGCGCTGGTGGCGGCAGGCGCGGCGGTCTATTTCGCCTGGCTGGCGGCGTTCGGCGTGCGGGTCCGGCATTTCCGGATGAAGGGCTAGGAGCTCCTGCAGGCGGTGTCGACCGGCGCTACTATCATGGGATGGTACATCGCAAAGATCGGGAGGGGCCGGCATGGACGCAGGGAACGGGAAGCGCCGCATCGATGGTGGGATCGTGCGGCTGCTGATCATCGTGCTGCTGGGGGTGGGGCTGATCAGCGTGCCCTGGCTGGCCCACAATCGGCTGGTGGCGGGTGAAGAGGCCGTCGACGCGGCCTGGGCCGATGTCGAGAGCAACCTGCAGCGCCGCGCCGACCTGGTGCCCAACCTGGTGCGCAGCCTGCGGCAATACATGACGCACGAGAGCGAGACCCTGGTGCGCCTGGTCCGTGAGCGTGCCGAGGCGTTGAGCGAGGCGCTGGAGAAGACCCGCGAGATCGAGACCTCGCGGATCGCCGGGCTGGACGCGGCCCTGTCCCAGGACCTCGGCCGGCTGATGCGGCAAGCCGGCGAGCATCCCGAACTGCGCTCCGGCGACCAGTTCCTGCGCTTCCAGGCCCAGCTCGAGGGCAGCGAGAATCGCCTCAATGTGGCGCGCATGCGCTACAACGAGGCGGTGCGCGAATACAACGCCGGCCTGCGCGGTTTCGTGGGCCGCTGGGTCGCCGAGCCGATGGGGCTGCGGTCGCGGGACTACTTCGAGGCGAGCCCCGCCGCCTCCGAGCCCTTCGCGGTGGAGTTCTAGCCGTGGCCGTCGTGCCGGTGGTCGGCGCCGGGCTGTTGATCCTGGCGCTGCTGCTGGCCGGGTGGGGGTGGCGCTTTGCCTGGTGGGGGCTCCTGGGGCTGGCGGCGCTGGTGCTGCTCGGCTCGCCCTGGTGGCCGCGGGGCCCCGAGCTGGTGGAGGATCGGGTCGGGCTGCTGGCGGACGCCGAGCGGGAGCGCCTGAGTGACTACCATGCGCTGCTGCGGGCCGACCACGGCATCGACTACCGGGTGGTGATCGGGCGCGAGCTCGGCGACCTGGACCGCTTCGCCGTCGATCATTTCCGGCGCCACGAGCTGGGGGCGGGCGGGGACGCCGGCCGGGGCCTGCTGCTGGTGCTGGACGTGGCGGCCAACGAGGTGCGCCTCGAGGTGGGGCATGGGCTGGAGGCGGTCTTCGTCGATGCCTTCGTCGCTTATGTCGAGGCGCGCCAGATGACCGAGTTCTTCGCCGTGGGGCGGGTCGCCGACGGCATCCTGGCCAGTACGGAGCTGATCGTGGCGCAGGCCGAGACCGCCGAGGGCGAGGTGCTCCCGGCCCTCGCGGGCAGTGGGGGGGCCGGGGCACGCATGCCGGCGCGCCTGGGGGAGGGGGCCACGGCTGCCGACGAGGCACAGGTGGCGATCGGCGACGGTGCCACACCGCACGATGTGCTGGCGGCCTATCGCCGCGCCATGCAGCAGCGCAACGACAACCCCGAGCTGGTGATCTACGGCCGCGAGACGCGACGCATGCTGGCCGACTGGGTGATGACCCCGGCGCAGATGGACAACATGGCACGCAGCCTGGCGGGCTGTCCGGTCGCCCGGGAGCTGATCGCCGCCGACGCCCGTCGCGTGGTGCTGCTCGCCCCCCTGGCCGAGCGCCGCTGCCCGCCGTACTTCTTCGTTCGCGAGGGCGGGGCCTGGCGCCTGGACCTGGCCGGCATGATGCAGGCCGTGCGTTTCGGCCGCGACAATCGCTGGCGCCTGGAGGTCGGGGCCCTCGGCCCCTACGGGTTCGGTTTCGAGGGCATGGCGCTGGATGCCAATGGTTATCCCGTGGTGCCTTAGGTCGGCCCGGAGCAAAGACCAACCGGCCGCGGCTGTCAAGGGGCCGGCTGTCCGGTATAATCCTGCACTTTACATGTTCCAACCTCTACGGGGCCCGTGGCGATTCCCATGCGAGTGATTCGAGGACTGCACAATCTGCGCGAGGAACACCGCGGCTGCGTGGCCACCATCGGCAACTTCGATGGGGTGCACCGCGGCCACCAGGCGATCCTCGACCAGTGCCGCGAGCAGGCCGCCGTGCTCGGCCTGCCGGTGACGGTGGTGGTCTTCGAGCCCCAGCCCCGCGAGTTCTTCGCCGGTGACCAGGCCCCGCCGCGGCTGACCCGCTTGCGCGAGAAGGTGCGCCTGCTGGTCGAGGCCGGCGTCGAGCGCATCCTCTGCCTGCCGTTCAACGACGCCCTGCGCAGCCTGACCGCCGAGGAATTCATCGACCGGGTGCTGATCGACGGCCTGGGCGTGCGCCACCTGGTGGTGGGCGACGACTTCCGCTTCGGCTGCGACCGTCGCGGCGACTTCCACCTGCTCACCGAGGTGGGCGAGGCGCGGGGCTTCAGCGTCGAGCATACCCGCACCTTCACCCTCGACGACGAGCGGGTCTCCAGCAGCCGGGTGCGCACCCTGCTGGCCAGCGGCAACTTCAGCGGCGCGGCGCGCATGCTGGGGCGCCCCTACCGCCTGGGCGGCCGGGTGGTGCCCGACCAGCAGCTCGGCCGCACCATCGGCGTGCCCACCGCCAACCTGCCCCAGCCGCCCCGGCCGCTGGCGCTGCAGGGCGTCTATGCGGTGATCGGCGAGCTGCCCGACGGCCGCCGTCTGCCCGGCGTGGGCAACATCGGCTGGCGTCCCACCCTGGGGAGTCAGCGACCCGTGCTGGAGGTGCACCTGTTCGATTTCGACGGCGACCTCTACGGCCAGCGACTGACGGTCTTCCCCTGCGCCAAGCTGCGCGGCGAGGTGAAGTTCGCGGATTTCGACGCCCTCAAGCATCAGATCGGCACCGACCTGCAGCGTGCGCGGCGGTACTTTCTCGAACACGCTGCCGCCGGCGAGCAGGCGGCGGACGACACCCTTCCTCTGGCATCGGCGCCCTTGGCGCGCGAGGCCGTGATTTCCGATTCCTCGGCGGGCCTGCCCGCCGACCACGACGACGGCTGACCCCCAGGATATGAGCGACTACAAGCACACTCTGAACCTGCCAGAAACCGACTTTCCCATGCGCGGCATGCTGCCCAAGCGTGAGCCCGAACGGCTGGCCCAGTGGGACAAGCTGGATCTCTACCATCGCCTGCGCGAGGAGCGCCGGGGACGGGAGCTGTTCGTGCTGCACGACGGTCCTCCCTACGCCAACGGCAGCATCCATATCGGTCACGCCGTCAACAAGATCCTCAAGGACATCATCGTCAAGTCGAAGAACCTGGCCGGCCTCGATGCCCCCTACGTGCCGGGCTGGGACTGCCACGGCCTGCCCATCGAGCACAAGGTGGAGACCACCCATGGCAAGCACCTCGCCCCCGAGCGCGCCCGCGCGCTGTGCCGCGAGTACGCCGGTGAGCAGATCCAGGCGCAGTTGAGTGACTTCGTGCGCCTGGGGGTGGTCGGCGACTGGGGCAACCCCTACCGCTCCATGGACTTCGCCAACGAGGCCGGCGAGATCCGTGCGCTCGCCGACATGGTCGAGGCGGGCTTCGTCTTCAAGGGCCTCAAGCCGGTCAACTGGTGCTTCGACTGCGGCTCGGCCCTGGCCGAGGCCGAGGTGGAGTACGCCGACAAGCAGTCCGATGCCATCGACGTGGCCTTCCCGGCCGCCGATGAGGCCGGGCTGGCCGCCGCCTTCGGCCTGGAGGCGCTGCCCAAGCCCGCCGCCATCGTCATCTGGACCACCACCCCCTGGACCGTGCCGGCCAACCAGGCGCTGAACGTCCACCCCGAGTTCACCTACGCCCTGGTCGATGCCGGCGAACGGCTGCTGGTGCTGGCCGAGGAGCTGGTGGAGTCGTGCCTCGAGCGCTTCGAGCTCGAGGGCGAGATCATCGCCACCGCCACCGGCGAGCGGCTCGACGGCGTCACCTTCCGCCACCCCCTCTACGATCGCCTGTCGCCGGTCTACCTGGCCGACTACGTCGAGTCCGAGGTCGGCAGCACCGGCATCGTCCACTCGGCCCCGGCCTACGGCGTCGACGACTTCGTCACCTGCCGCGCCCACGGCATGGACTTCAGCGAGATCAAGAGCCCGGTGCAGGGCGATGGTGTCTACGCCGACGACCTCCCGTACTTCGGCGGCCAGCTGATCTGGAAGGCCAACCCGCGGATCGTCGAGAAGCTCGCCGAGGTCGGGGCGCTGCTGGCCCACAAGACCATCACCCACAGCTACATGCACTGCTGGCGCCACAAGACCCCGGTGATCTACCGGGCCACCGCCCAGTGGTTCGTGGGCATGGACATCGAGGGCAAGGACGGCAAGACCCTGCGTGAAAAGGCGCTGGAGGGCATCGAGGCGACCCGCTTCACCCCGGCCTGGGGCCAGGCGCGGCTGCACGCCATGATCGCCAACCGCCCGGACTGGTGCATCTCGCGCCAGCGCAACTGGGGCGTGCCGATCCCCTTCTTCCTGCACAAGGCCACCGGCGAGCTGCATCCGCGCACCGTCGAGCTGATGGAGCTGGCCGCCCAGCGCGTCGAGGTCGAGGGCATCGACGCCTGGTTCCGTCTCGACCCGGCCGAGCTGCTGGGCGAGGAGGCCGCCGACTACGACAAGGTCACCGACACCCTGGACGTCTGGTTCGACTCCGGCACCACCCACCGCCACGTGCTGCGCGGCTCCCACCCCCACGGCCACGACCAGGGGCCGCGGGCCGACCTCTACCTGGAGGGCTCCGACCAGCACCGCGGCTGGTTCCACTCCTCGCTGCTGACCGGCTGCGCCATCGACGGCCATCCGCCGTATCGCGGCCTGCTGACCCACGGCTTCACCGTGGATGCCCATGGCCGCAAGATGTCCAAGTCGGTGGGCAACGTGGTGGCGCCCCAGGAGGTGATGGACAAGCTCGGCGCCGATATCCTGCGCCTGTGGGTCGCCTCCACCGACTACGCCGGCGAGATGGCGGTCTCCGACGAGATCCTCAAGCGCACCGCCGACGTCTACCGTCGCATCCGCAACACCGCGCGCTTCCTGCTCGCCAACCTCAACGGCTTCGAGCCCGAGCGCGACGCCCTGGCCTTCGACGACATGCTGGTGCTGGACCAGTGGGTGGTCGACCGCGCCGCCCAGCTCCAGGCGCGCATCGAGCGCGCCTATGAGGAGTATCGCTTCCTCGATGTCTACCAGCAGGTGCATGGCTTCTGTGCCCGCGAGCTGGGTGGCTTCTACCTGGACGTGATCAAGGATCGCCAGTACACCACCCAGGCCGAGTCGGTGGCGCGCCGCAGTGCCCAGACCGCGCTCTACCAGGTGGTGGAAGCGCTGTCGCGCTGGGTGGCGCCGATCCTGTCGTTCACCGCCGAGGAGATCTTCGAGAACATCCCCGGCAAGCGCGGCGACAGCGTGCTGCTCGAGAGCTACTATGGCGGACTCTCGACCCTGGCGGACGGTGCCGAGATGGGGCGCGACTTCTGGGAGCAGGTGCTCGAGGTCAAGCAGGCGGTGAACAAGTGCCTGGAAGACGCCCGCAACGCCAAGACCATCAAGGGCAGCCTGGCCGCCGAGGTGACGCTGTTCGTCGACGACGAGCTGCGGGCGACCCTGACCAAGCTGGGCGACGAACTGCGCTTCGTGATGCTGACCAGCGAGGTGCACCTGGCACCGCTCGCCGACGGCCAGGCCGCCGAAGCCACCGACCTCGACGGCCTGAAGGTGGCCGTGGCGGCGAGCGCACACAAGAAGTGCGAGCGCTGCTGGCACCATCGCGAGGATGTGGGGTCGCACGGCGAGCACCCCGATCTGTGCGGGCGCTGCATCAGCAACCTGCCGGATGGTCCCGGTGAAACCCGACATTTTGCATGAGTCGATGAGATGGCCGAGAGAGGCGAACTGAGCGTGAGCGGCAAGCGAGAGCCCCGGAAGGATACCCAGGTGGAACCCCTGCGCCGCCCGCTGCGCTGGCTGTGGCTGGCCGCGGCGGTGATCGTGCTCGACCTGGGCACCAAGGCGCTGGCCGCCGGCCTGCTGAGCTATGCCCAGCCGGTGGAAGTGCTGCCGTTCTTCAACCTGACGCTGCTGCACAACACCGGTGCGGCCTTCAGCTTCCTGGCCGGCCACCCCGGCTGGCAGCGCTGGTTCTTCGCCGTGATCGCGGTGGGGGCCAGCATCGGCCTGACGATCTGGATGACGCGGCTCAAGGCCGACGAGAAACTGCTCGCCGTGTCGCTGGCGCTGATCATCGGTGGTGCCCTGGGCAACCTCTACGATCGACTGGTACACGGCTATGTGGTCGACTTCCTCTCCTTCCACGTCGCCGGCTGGTACTACCCGGCCTTCAACGTGGCGGACATCGGCATCACCCTGGGGGCCATCGGGCTGATCTGGGAGTCCACCCTCGGCGAGCGGCGCCGGGCACGGCGGCGCCAGGGCTAGCGGCGGCCACGACACGCCCCGCTGAGCGAATTCATTCACGGTTGCGGCGTCCCATGGCGATGGGCCAGGCGGCAACCCGCGAGTTTCGAGAGAACGCAATGAGCGACCAACAGTCACAGGGGCATCGTATCGACGAGGGCATGGAAGTGACCCTGCACTTCACCCTCAAGCTGGAAGACGGCACCGTGGTGGACTCCACCCGCGACAAGGCGCCCGCCACCTTCCAGGTCGGCGACGGCAACCTGCCGCCGGGCTTCGAGGCGCCGCTCAAGGGGCTGGCCGACGGCGACACCGGCAGCTTCGAGATCACCCCGGAGCACGCCTTCGGCCAGCACAATCCGCAGAACATCCAACTGCTCAAGCGCGACGACTTCGAGAGCGATGAGCCGGAAGTGGGGATGGTGATGTCATTCGCCGATGCCGCCGGCGGCGAACTGCCCGGCGTGATCACCCGCATCGACGACGACCAGGTGGAAGTGGACTTCAATCATCCGCTGGCGGGGCGTACCCTGACCTTCGAGGTGGAAGTGATCGACGTGAAGCCCGCCACCACCCATTGAGGGCACCGCGGCGTTGGGGTCAGACCCCGGCGGAGTCGGTCAGGCTGGGTAAGTGGCACTGCGACAGACATGATGATCCGGCGGTCTGACCCCATAGGGGCCCACCCCGGCGCCCGCAATTCGTTACCGGTGCGTTGAGCATCAAGGCAAGGCAACCATGCAAGCTAATTCTTTGCAGATCAGGCTGGCCAACCCGCGCGGCTTCTGCGCCGGCGTCGACCGCGCCATCGAGATCGTCAACCGCGCCCTCGATGTCTTCGGCCCGCCGATCTACGTGCGCCACGAGGTGGTCCACAACCGCTTCGTGGTCGATACCCTGCGCCAGCGCGGCGCGGTGTTCGTCGAGGAACTCCACGAGGTGCCCGACGACGTCATCGTGATCTTCTCCGCCCACGGCGTCTCGCGTGCGGTGCAGGAAGAGGCCGACCGCCGCGGGCTGCGTGTCTTCGACGCGACCTGCCCGCTGGTCACCAAGGTGCACATGGAAGTGCTGCGCTACGCCCGGCGTGGCCAGGAGTGCATCCTGATCGGCCACGAGGGCCATCCCGAGGTGGAGGGCACCATGGGGCGCTACGACACTTCCCATGGCGGCCGCATCTATCTCGTGGAGGACGAGTCCGACGTCGAACGGCTCGAGGTCAGGGAGGCGAGTCGACTCGCCTTCGTCACCCAGACCACCCTGTCCATGGATGACACCGCCCGGGTGATCGAGGCGTTGCGCGCCAGGTTTCCCGAGATCCAGGGGCCGCGCAATGACGATATCTGCTACGCCACCCAGAATCGTCAGGATGCGGTGCGGGAACTGGCCGCCGGCAGCGACCTGGTGCTGGTGGTGGGCAGCCCCAACAGCTCCAACTCCAACCGGCTGCGCGAGCTCTCCGAGCGGGTCGGCACCCCGGCCTACCTGATCGACAGCGCCGAGCAGATCGATGCCGCCTGGCTGGACGGGGTGAAGGCCGTGGGCGTGACCGCCGGGGCCAGTGCCCCCGAAGTGTTGGTGCAGGGAGTGATCGAGCGGCTGCAGGCGCTCGGCGCCGCGGCCCCGCAGGAACTCGATGGTCGCGCCGAGACCATCACCTTCTCGATGCCGCGGGAGCTGCGTGAGCGGGTGATCGCCAGCGACTAGACTGCAGGGCGAGTGGCTGCTAACCGGCTGTCGCTGGAGCCGCAAGAACCGCAAGGCAGGAAAGCCGGGCTCAGGCCCGGCTTTTTTGGTCCCGTGCCCTATCGAGAATGAGTTTCTTGATACATACTGAAACCAAATGTAACGACACCATGGAGACGCGCCGCGTGACCGAGCAGAGCACCCGACGCAGGCCCCAGGGCCCTTCAGGCACCACCCGGCGAGCCGCCGGCTTCACGCTCATCGAACTGATGATTGCGGTAGCCGTGATCGGGATTCTCGCCGCGATCGCCTATCCCAGTTACACAAGGTATGTGCAGGAGGCGCGGCGAACCGATGCCATGTCGACGTTGACCAGCGTCGCCGGACAGCTCGAGCGGTGCTACACGGTATCCAGTGACTACACGGACTGCGTCACTTTTCCCGTTGACTCGGAAGAGGAATTTTATGAAATCACGGCTACGACGTTGACGGCATCGACATTCACATTGCAAGCCGCCCCACAGGGAGCCCAGTCTGGGGATGCTTGTGGCAACTTTACGCTGAACCACCAAGGCGTGAGGGGGGCAGGTGGAACCGACTGCTGGTAATGATAAAAAACGTGCCGGCTTCACTCTGGTTGAGTTGTTGGTGACACTTGCCGTGGCAGTAATCCTGGCGACCGTGGCCGTGCCTAATTTTCGGGGTCTGTTGGAGCGGAATCAATTCGCCATCGAGTATAACGAGGTGCTTTCTGGTTTCTATTATGCTCGAAGCGAGGCCATCAAGCGTCGTGAGAACGTTACCGCGACCATTTCTCAGGCCGATGGAACCTGGAGGCTTGTGGTGACTGACTCCGCCTCGCCTGCCAACGAGCTCATGGTGAGGGAGGGGGAAGATGGTGACGTGAGTGTTCCGTCAGGCTCCGTTTCTTTCAATAGTCTCGGGCGGCGTGATAGTTGTAGTGGCTGGGAGGAGGGCTGCACTGTGACTGTCAGCAGTGCTTCGCTAACAGGTGTTATAGAAATTAATGTGACGGGAAGGGTGGCAAAGTAAGCGTTTCACATATACTCGATTGGCGACTGATTATGAATAATAGGTCGATGAATGGTTTTACTTTGCTTGAGGTGCTGGTGGCCCTCTTGGTACTCAGTTTTGGTTTTCTGGGGGTTGCTGCGATGCAAGTTAAATCCATGCAGGCAGCTCATGTATCCTATCAGCGTTCAATTGCCACCTTGGCGGCTCAGGATGCGGGAGAAAGGCTATGGGCGGAATTGGCCAATAACCCACCTGTTTGTCCGACAACGAATACCGGTGATGCATGGTCGGTGGCTTGGTATGGTGAATGGAGTCAGCTCCTTCCCGGGCTGGTTCATGATGGCAGCACTATTTCAAAGAATGATTGTACCTATACCATAACCGTCGAATGGCAAGATGACAGATTCGGTGGAGAGAATGTGTCGAATCTAGTGTATGTAATTCGCTTGCCTGGAGATGTGTCATGAAGGCTCTTAGTCGGGGGCGGGAAAAGCAGCGAGGCTTTACGCTCGTCGAGTTGATGGTGGCATTGGTGATAGGGCTTCTTGTGATACTGGGGGCAACTCAATTGTTCGTGTCAGGGAGGCTGGCACTAAACCGTGTAGAAGAGCTGACGTGGCGACAGAGCAATCTTGACTATGTTGCCGAAACGCTTTTTCGAGAAATTCGCATTGCCAATGGCCAAGTGGCTCCTGTTTCTGGAGGTAGTCGAGTGTCAAGTTCTGCGAATCTGCTTATCGAGTTTGATGAGTCCTCGTCTGGTTATGATCCCTATTGTGGTGGAGACCAGCTCGTGGGGGTGGAATACTTCAAGCCGACAGATGATGATTCGTTGAGAGTGCAGGTAAAGTGTTCTTCGGCGTCAGAGTATGATCTTTACCCAACGGGAGGGGTCGAGGTCATAGAAGGAGTGAGGTCGCTGGAGTTTCGCGGAGATGTCACTTCGGGAGGCTCGCCCTATATTGAGGTTGATATCGGATTTTCTTTGATGTCCGGTGAGAGTTCTACGACAGCCGATGTGAGTTATGTCGTGACGAATCGAAAAAAGGTCATAGAAAGCCTCAACTGAACAATGTGAGTTTGTAGCACAGGAGGCGGTATGAAAAAACGGCAGCGAGGTTCCGCTCTAATAGTCAGCCTAGTGCTGGTGACTGCGGCCTTGATGGTTGGGGTGTCAGGAATGCAATCGGCGCAGATCGAGGAGTCAGCTTCGGGGAACCGGAGAGCAGCTGCCAGCGCCTATATGGCTGCCGAGTATGGTGGTGATGAAGCACTGAATACCGTCAGCTTTGCTTCGTTGGGAAATGGTACTTGTACAAGCGGTTCAGGCAACGTTGGTAACACCCAGGCAGTTGTGTCATACAGCTATGATGCCTGCAAGAGCTCGGGGGGAGGGATCGCGACGATTAATGCGCAAGGGAGTGTAGGTGGGGTGGTCAGAGAGGTAGTGATAGAATACATCCTGTCATCAGGATTTCTTGGTTTATCACCCATTAATCTTCCTACGCCGTTGTCTGCATTCAATGCGGCAAACTCAAATGCCTTTGTCGTCGAAGGGCAGATATCGAGTGGAGGGGATGGTGGCCACCTCCCGGCTATTTCAACTGCGGGCAACAGGGACGATGTCTTGGCAGAGATTGGTGATAGGGAGGATAATTACTCTGGTGGAATTTCTGACTCGATTAGTGAGAGCATTTTGCAGGATCCAGTCGCGTTTGAAAGCTTCATTACTGAGGTGAAGAGTGTTGCCGATGGCTCGGGGCGGACCTTCTCTGCGTCGTCAGATGTTGATACTTATGGTACAACCACCCTAGATGGCTCTCCGGATGCTAAGTTGACTTATATAGACGGTGACTTCACTGTGTCCGGTAATTGGTCGGGTAGAGGGCTGCTGGTTGTCAATGGCGATTTCGATGTTAGCGGAACCCCCTATTTCGAAGGGCTGGTGATCGTTCTCGGGAATAACTATAGCCTGAGTGGTGGTGGTGATGGTGGCATCAATGGAGCGATGATAGCGGCGCCTATCGACTCGAGTGCTTCGACTCTGGTTTATGATAGTGCCAATGTGACCGTTTCGGGTGGCGGTAATGCCGACTATGCTTATGATGGTGAAGCACTGGATGATGCCTTCGAGTTGCTTTCGGGGACTTCTGCCGAAACAATGTGGAATACCCAGAATGTTAGCACTCACAGTTCTTACTACGTCAGCAGCTGGCGAGAGGTTGTTGATTAATGGTTTCGGTTAGGTATTAGCAACTGGGGGGAGCGGCTGTTGCGCGAACCCTTCCAGCATTGTTTAGTACAAGTGATGTGCTTGCACCATGTTTTCCGCACACATTGAAAGTGCCGTTGTAACCTTGTGACCAGCCCATGGCGGAGAACCGTATCGGGCGGTCATCCCTGTTGAAGCTGACCTCGACCTGATCTGAGGCTTCCAGCACGCTGAGGACGGTGTTTCCCGCCAGGACGCCTTCCGTCACCTCGCCGTCGACGATGACCCAGTCGTGCCCCCAGTTGTCGAATGTACAGGTGTCGTAGGCTGGCCCCGGGCTGGCACAGATCGAAATGGCCGTTCTCCGCGTGATGGCGGTGTTGCGCGCCATGGCCAGGGCGGTCTTGAGGCGCAGGACCTCGGCGGCGACCTCGTTGCGGGCGGTGAAGTTCTGGAAGCCCGGGATGGCCCAGGTGACCAGGATGACGAGCACGGCGATGGCGACGACCAGCTCGATCAGCGTCAGGCCGCGCTGGCGGTGCTTTGCCAGCGGCTCTCGCTTGCCGGTAAGGTACAAGGCGCGCGCGGTGACGGGGCGCATGGCTCCCTCCTTCCCTGGGGTGGTCACTTCACCCTAGCCAAGCCACCGCGCCTCTCTGTAAGCCATTTCGGACAATGCCTGTGAGTGAATTCCTTGTCGTGGGTGGCGGCGTCATCGGCATGATGACGACGCTGCAACTGGCCGATGCCGGCCATTCGGTGACCCTGCTCGAACGTGGCGACTGCGGTCGCGAGGCCTCCTGGGCCGGCGGCGGCATCGTCTCGCCGCTCTATCCCTGGCGCTACAGCACGCCGATCTCGCGGCTCTCCACCTGGTCGGAGGGCAGCTACCCCGAGCTGGCGCTGCGTCTGCTGGAGGAGACCGGCATCGATCCGGAGTACCGCCAGAAGGGGCTGCTCTACCTGCGGGTCGATGACGAAGCGCACGCCATGGCCTGGGCGCGGGATGTGGGCAAGCCGCTCGAGCGGGTCGATGCGGACTTCCTCTACGCCAAGGAACCGCAGGCGGCCCCGGGGCTTGCCGAGGCGCTGTGGATGCCGACCCTGGGCAGCATTCGCAACCCGCGGCTGGTGCAGGCGCTGCGCGCTCGGCTGGCTGCCATGCCCCGGGTCACCCTGCGCGAGCAGTGCGAGGTCACCGGTTTCGAGCGGGCCGGCCGGCGGATCAGCGCGGTGCGTACCGCTTCCGGGGCGGTCTCGGGGGGGCAGGTGATCGTCTGTGGTGGTGCCTGGGCGGCGGGCCTGCTCGAGCGGGTCGATGTCCGGCTGCCGGTGCGGCCGGTGAAGGGGCAGATGATCCTGTTCAAGGCGCCGCCGGGTCTGGTGAAGCGGGTGGTGTTGATGGACGGGCGCTACGTGATTCCCCGGGCCGATGGCCGGGTGCTGGCCGGCTCCACCCTGGAAGAGTGCGGCTTCGACAAGAGCACGACGAACGAGGCCCGGGAATCCCTCTGGCAGAGCGCGGTGACGATCATCCCGGCGCTGGCCGACTGCGAGGTGGAGCACCACTGGGCGGGGCTGCGTCCCGGTTCGCCGGATGGCGTGCCCTTCATCGGCACGGTACCGGGGGTGGATAACCTGAGCGTGAACGCCGGGCACTACCGCAACGGCCTGGTGCTGGCCCCGGCCTCGACCCGGGTGCTGGTGGATCTGCTGCTGGGGCGCGAGCCGATTCTCGATCCGGCTCCCTATCGTGTGGCGCGATAACGCTACTCGGACTTCTGCTCTTCCAGATACTTGTCACGATGGGCGCTGCAGCAGAACCACTCCTCCTTCTCGCGCAGCGCCTCGTTCTCCGGCACATGGACCTTGCACCAGGTACAGCGCACCATCTGGTTGCCCTCCTGCCGTTCGTCATCCTCGAGCAGTTCCTGGCGTTCGAGCTTCCACTCCCGGTACATGCGGTAGAGCTTGAGGCCGGCGAAGAACAGCACGGCGAAAATGATCAGGCGAATGAGCAACAGGTTCATCCTTTGTGAGACTCCCTGATGAAGGGCGGCCGTCTTTGCCACTTGGCCGCCCTTGCGGGACAATGAGGGTACCCACGGATTCTCGAGAGATTTCTACGCCCATGCAAGACCTGACGCTGGTGATGGCTCAGCTGGACCCGCTGGTCGGGGACATTCCCGGCAATACCGACCGTGCCATCGAGGCGGTGCGCGAGGCCCGCATCGAGCATGGTGCCGACATCGTGGTGCTGCCCGAGCTGTTCCTGACCGGCTATCCGCCGGAAGACCTGCTGCTGCGACCCGCCATGGAGAGCCGCCTGCGCCATGCCCGCACCCGCATGGCCGAGAAGGTGGTGCGTGATGTGCTGGTGATCGTCGGCTACCCCGGTCGCCGCGAGGGACACCTCTGGAACCTGGCCGGCGCGCTCTACAACGGCGAATGGCTCGGCGAGTATGCCAAGCAGGCGCTGCCCAACTACCAGGTGTTCGACGAGCAGCGCTACTTCGCCGCGGGCACCCAGCCGCTGGTGATCGACCACAAGGGGGCGAAGCTGGGGCTCCTGATCTGCGAGGACATCTGGGACGAGGCGCCGGTGCGCCAGGCCCGCGATGCCGGTGCCGATATCCTGATCAGTCTCAACGCCTCGCCTTTCCATCAGGACAAGCCCGAGGAGCGCCTGCGCCTGCTCAAGGAGCGTGCCGCCGAGGCGGCGCGACCGCTGGTCTACGTCAACATGATCGGTGGCCAGGACGAGCTGGTGTTCGATGGGGGGTCGGCCTGCGTGGATGCCAGGGGCAAGCTGTGCGTGCAGGCACCCCACTGGGCGGTCGGGCTGATGCCGGTGCAGTTCGTGCTTCAGCAGGGGGAGTGGGTGCCTCAACCGGGCGAGACCGACCCGGAAGTGGCGCCGGAAGAGAACCTCTACTGCGCGCTGGTCACGGGGCTGCGCGACTACGTCAACAAGAGCGGCTTCGAGGGCGTGGTGCTGGGGCTTTCCGGCGGCATCGACTCGGCCCTGTCGCTGGCCATTGCCGTGGATGCCCTGGGCCCGCAGCGCGTGCAGGCGGTGATGATGCCCTATCGCTACACGGCGGACATCTCGAAGGAAGACGCCGCCGAACAGGCGAAGCTGCTCGGCGTCGGCTATGAGGTGCTGCCCATCGAGCCGATGGTCGAGGCGTTCATGGAGACCCTCGCCGAGAGCTTTGCCGGCACCGAGCGCGACACCACCGAGGAGAACCTGCAGTCGCGCTGTCGCGGCGTGCTGCTGATGGCGATCTCCAACAAGAAGGGCCTGATGGTGCTCACCACCGGCAACAAGAGCGAGATGGCGGTGGGCTACGCGACGCTCTACGGCGACATGGTGGGCGGCTACAACGCCATCAAGGATGTCTACAAGACCTGGGTGTACCGCCTGGCCCGCTGGCGCAACACCCAGTCGCCGGCCATTCCTCAGCGGGTCATCGAGCGGCCGCCCTCCGCCGAACTGGCACCGGACCAGCAAGACAGCGATTCGCTGCCCGATTACGACGTGCTCGACGCCATCCTGGTGCGCTACATCGAGGGCGACATGAGTGCCGAGGCGATCATCGAGGCCGGCTTCGAGCGCGACGACGTCTACAAGGTGGTCAGGCTGGTCGACCGCTGCGAATACAAGCGCCGCCAGGCCCCGGTGGGCGTGCGTGTCACCCCGCGCGGCTTCGGCCGCGACCGCCGTTACCCCATCGTCAACGGCTGGCAGCCGGGGGAGTGAGAGCTGGAAGCCTGAAGCCGTAAGCTTGCAGAAAAAAACCGGCGCTGCGATGGCAGCGCCGGTTTTTTTACGTCTGGGCGGGCGTCAGGCCGAGAGCGACTGCGCCCTGACATGCTTCGGCGCGAAGGTGCGCCCGCGCAGCTGTTTGTGGCGTGGCGCGTTCTCGAGCAGCACGGTCAGCACCTCACGGGCCCGGTCGCGCATATCCAGGCCGAGGTAGCCTTCCACCATCACCGCCAGGGCATCGCGGGTGGCTTCGGTTTCCGGGAAGTTCTCGACCACCCAGCGGCCGCGCTCCACGGCGGCGAGATAGGCGCCCTTGCGCAGGTAGAAGTCGGCCACGTGCAGCTCGTGACGGGCCATCAGGTTGCGCAGGTAGACGATGCGCTGCTCGGCATCCGGTGCGTACTCGCTGTCGGGGTAGAGGTTGACCAGTTCGCGGAAGTCGGTATAGGCGTCCCGCGAGGCCCCCAGGTCACGCTTGGAGATGTCGATCAGGCGCAGCCGTTCGAGGCTGAAGCGTCCGGCCTGCCAGGCGGCCAGGCCGCGCATGTAGAGGGCGTAGTCGGCCTGGGGGTGGCTGGGGTGCAGGCGGATGAAGCGGCTGGCGGCGGCGCGGGTGGCCTCCCAGTCGCTGGTCTCGTAATAGGCGTAGATCAGCTCCAGCTGGGCCTGCTCGGCGTGGTTGCCGAACGGGAAGCGGGTATCGATGGCCTCCAGCCGGGTGATCGCCGAGGGGAAGCGGCCGCGATCCAGGGATTCACGGGCCTCTTCGTAGAGCTCGCGCTCGGCGACGCCGGCAAACTCGTCTTCCTCTTCATCCTGGGAACCATTGCTGGCGCAGCCGGCCAGCAGGGCCGTGGCCAGCAGCAGGGAGGCCAGGCGGGCAGGGGTGGTGAAAACGCGCATCGTGATCCTCGTATCAAACAACCCGGATTGGCCGTGCTAGAATCGGCCGCAAACTCGCTCACTATAAAGCACCGCGCGGCAAAACGCAGTCATCCTGCGCGACAGGCGCCGCCGCCGAATCCTTTCCGCCATCTGCATACGGGCCTCTCTCTCGCTCATGTCCCAGACCCTGGAAGCACAGCAACGCGTTCCCGATGGCATGGCCGGCCTGCGTCTAGACCAGGCCGCTGCCGAACTGTTCACCGATTTTTCACGGGAGCGTCTCAAGGGCTGGATCAAGAACGGCGCCCTGACCGTCGACGGCAGCCCCGCCAGGCCCAGGGACAAGGTCTACGGTGGCGAGCGGCTGCAACTGCTGGCCGAGATCGAGGACGATACCCGTTTCGAGCCCGAAGAGATCCCGCTGGAGGTGGTCTTCGAGGACGACGAGGTGCTGGTGATCGACAAGCCGGCGGGGCTGGTGGTTCATCCGGCCGCGGGCAACCCCGATGGCACCCTGCTCAATGCGCTGCTCTACCACTGCCCGGCGCTGGCGGCCGTGCCGCGGGCCGGCATCGTGCACCGGCTCGACAAGGACACCACCGGCTTGATGGTGGTGGCCAAGACCCTGGCGGCGCAGACCGCGCTCGTGGAGCAGCTCCAGGCGCGCACGGTATCGCGGGAGTATGATGCGGTCTCGGTGGGGGTGATGACCGCCGGCGGCAGCCTGGACGCGCCCATCGGTCGCCACCCGCGTGATCGCAAGCGCCAGGCGGTGACGGCCTCCGGCAAGCCGGCGGTGACCCACTACCGGGTGGTGGAGCGCTTTCGCGCCCATACCCATGTGCGCTGCCGGCTCGAGACCGGTCGCACCCATCAGATTCGCGTGCACCTGGCGCATCTGCGCTTTCCGCTGGTGGGTGACCCCGTCTACGGTGGGCGGCTCAAGCTGCCGGGGGGCGCCGGCGAGGCGCTGAAGACGCTGCTGCGCGAGTTTCCCCGCCAGGCGCTGCACGCCCGCAAGCTGGCCTTCGTCCACCCCGGTTCCGGCGAGACCCTGACCTTCCGCGCGCCGCTGCCGGATGACATCCTGTTGCTGCTCGACTACCTCCGCGACGACGTCGAGACCATGCGTTGAGGACCCTGCAATGAGCGATGCCCCGGACCTGCGTCCGACCCTGATCCTGCCCGACTGGCCGGCCCCCGCCACCGTGGGGGCCTTCGTCACCACCCGGGAGACCGGCCCCAGTCAGGACGACTTCGCCGCCTTCAATCCGGCCGGGCATGTCGGCGACAACGAGGCGCATGTGGCCCTGTGCCGACGCCTGCTGCAGAAGGAGCTCAAGGACGAGCGGCCACTGCTGTGGTTGAACCAGGTCCATGGCGCCCGGGTCCAGCAACACTACTCGGCTGAACCGCCCGAGGCCGATGCCGCGGTGGCCATCGACCAGGGGCACGCCTGCGTGGTGCTCACCGCCGACTGCCTGCCGGTGTTCTTCTGTGATCGCCGCGGGCAGCGGGTGGGGGTGGCCCATGCCGGCTGGCGCGGGTTGGCCGGCGGCGTGCTCGAGGCCTCGGTGGCCGCCCTCGGCGTGCCGCCGGAGGAGGTGCTGGCGTGGCTCGGTCCGGCCATTTCCAATGCCCAGTTCGAGGTCGGGCCCGAGGTGCAGCGGGCCTTCGTCGGCGTGCACCCCGAGACGGTCGAGGCCTTCGAACCCAGCCCCTACCGGCTCGGCCACTACATGGCCGACCTCTACAAGCTGGCGCGCCTGCGCCTTGAGCGGCTGGGCGTCTCGCACATCAGCGGCGGGCACTTCTGCACCGCCTGCGAGCCGCGCTTCTATTCCCACCGCCGCGACGACGGCAAGACCGGGCGGATGGCCAGTGTGATCTGGCTAAGATAGGCCAACGTGGTACCGATCGAAGACGCGGCTGTCCCGGCGCCGCTCTCTCACTGAACTTGATTTACATCAACCCGCATCCGCTTTCCCCGGCAGCCGCCTTGAAAGCGGCCCACCCTGACTCCATTGAGTGTGTCAAGACGAATCGACAGGGACGAGCGGCGTGTCCGAACGCGTCGCCACCCCGATGGAGGAAAGCGCATGCGTTTCGACAAGTTCACCGCCAAGCTGCAGAACGCCGTGGCCGATGCCCAGTCCCTGGCCGTGGGCCGCGGCCACAACCAGCTCGAGCCCGGTCACCTGCTGCTGGCGCTGCTCGATGCCACCGACACCGGCGTGAAGGCGCTGGTGCAGAAGGCCGGCGGCGATGCCGCCCGGCTGCGCGACGGCCTGGTGGGCCACCTCGATGACCTGCCCAGGGTCGCCAACTTCGATGGCGAGGTGCAGCCCTCCCGCGACCTGGTCAAGCTGTTCAACCTCACCGACCGCGAGGCCCAGAAGCGTGGCGACCAGTACATCGCCAGCGAACTGGTGCTGCTGGCGGCGCTGGAGATGGGCCAAGCGGTGACCAAGTTGCTGACCCAGGCCGGTGTCACCCGCAAGGCCCTGGAGACCGCCGTCGACAGCGTGCGTGGCGGCGAGCGGGTCGACGACCCCAACGCCGAGGACCAGCGCGAGGCGCTGGAGAAGTACACCCTGGACCTCAACGAGCGGGCGGCCAGCGGCAAGATCGACCCGGTGATCGGCCGCGACGACGAGATCCGCCGCACCATCCAGGTGCTGCAGCGGCGCACCAAGAACAACCCGGTGCTGATCGGCGAGCCCGGCGTGGGCAAGACCGCCATCGTCGAGGGGCTGGCCCAGCGCATCGTCGACGGCGAGGTGCCGGAAGGGCTCAAGGACAAGCGGGTGCTGTCGCTGGACATGGGCGCGCTGCTGGCCGGCGCCAAGTTCCGCGGCGAGTTCGAGGAGCGTCTCAAGTCGGTGCTCAAGGAGCTGGCCCAGGAGGAGGGCCGGGTGATCCTGTTCATCGACGAGCTGCACACCATGGTCGGCGCCGGCAAGGCCGAGGGCTCGATGGATGCCGGCAACATGCTCAAGCCCGCCCTGGCCCGCGGCGAACTGCACTGCGTGGGCGCCACCACCCTGGACGAGTACCGCAAGTACATCGAGAAGGACGCCGCCCTGGAGCGCCGCTTCCAGAAGGTGCTGGTCGACGAGCCCTCCGAGGAGGACACCGTGGCGATCCTGCGCGGCCTCAAGGAGCGCTACGAGGTGCACCACGGCGTCGATATCACCGACGGCGCGATCATCGCCGCGGCCAAGCTGTCGACCCGCTATATCACCGACCGTCAGCTGCCCGACAAGGCCATCGACCTGATCGACGAGGCCTCCTCGCGCATCCGCATGGAGCTCGACTCCAAGCCCGAGGAGATGGACCGCCTCGATCGCCGGCTGATCCAGCTGAAGATGGAACGCGAACACCTCAAGAAGGAGACCGACGAGGCCTCGAAGAAGCGCCTGGAGAGCCTGGAGGAGCAGATCGGTGAACTCGAGCGCGAGTACGCGGACCTCGACGAGATCTGGAAGGCCGAGAAGGCCAGCATCCAGGGGGCGGCCCAGTTCAAGGACGAGCTCGACCGGGCGCGCGTCGACCTGGAGCAGGCGCGTCGCCAGGGCGACCTGGCGCGCATGTCCGAGATCCAGTACGGGGTGATTCCCGAGCTCGAGAAGAAGATCGCCGAGAGCAGCGAGGCCGAGGCCGACACCGCGAAGCACCGGCTGCTGCGCTCCAACGTTACCGAGGAGGAGATCGCCGAGGTGGTGTCGCGCTGGACCGGCATCCCGGTGGCCAAGATGCTCGAGGGGGAGCGCGACAAGCTGCTGCGCATGGAGGAGGCGTTGCACGAGCGGGTGATCGGCCAGGACGAGGCGGTGACCGCGGTGGCCAACGCCGTGCGGCGCTCCCGCGCCGGACTCGCCGACCCCAACCGGCCCAACGGCTCCTTCCTGTTCCTCGGCCCGACCGGGGTGGGCAAGACGGAGCTCTGCAAGTCGCTGGCCAACTTCCTCTTCGACACCGAGGAGGCGATGGTACGCATCGACATGTCGGAGTTCATGGAGAAGCACTCGGTGGCGCGACTGATCGGCGCGCCCCCCGGCTACGTCGGCTACGAGGAGGGCGGCTACCTGACCGAGGCGGTGCGCCGCAAGCCCTACTCGGTGCTGCTGCTCGACGAGGTGGAGAAGGCCCACGCCGATGTCTTCAACATCCTGCTGCAGGTGCTCGAGGACGGCCGCCTGACCGACGGCCAGGGACGCACCGTGGACTTCCGCAACACCGTGATCGTCATGACCTCCAACATGGGCTCGGACATCATCCAGCGCATGGGCGGCGACGACGCGGACTATGAGCAGATGAAGGAGATGGTGATGGCGGTGGTCGGCGACCACTTCCGCCCGGAGCTGATCAACCGCATCGACGAGGTGGTGGTCTTCCACGCCCTTGGCCAGGAGCAGATCCAGGCCATCGCCGGCATCCAGCTCGACCGCCTGCGGTCACGCCTGGCCGAGCACGACCTGTCGCTCGAGGTCAGCGACGCCGCCCTGGCGCAGCTGGCCGTGGTGGGCTTCGACCCGGTATTCGGGGCGCGGCCGCTCAAGCGGGCGATCCAGAGCCGCATCGAGAACCCGCTGGCCCAGGACCTGCTGGCCGGGAAGTTTGCTCCGGGTGATGTCATCCATGTCGACGCGGAGGAGGATCACCTGGTGTTTCATCACTGATACACAAAGCGTTACGTTGTCGCTCGGTCATCCGGTCGACGACTGGCTACACTGAAATCAGGTTGCGTCCTGTAACCCTATTGCCCGCCGGTTCCCCATGCCGGCGGGTTTTTTTGCGGGCACGAAAAGGCCCCGGGCCTATCGCCCGGGGCCTCGGGAGGGGCATTCGATCAGGTCGAGGCCCGAGCGTTGGACAGATGGACGCGACGCAGGCTGACGTCGTCGCCGACCAGGTGCTTCTGCAGGTCCTCGAGGGAGACGTTCTTGGTCTCGGGCATGAGGAACATCACGAACACCAGTTGCAGCAGCATCATCACCGCGAAGAAGGCGAACACCGGGCCGCCGCTGAAGGTGCCCAGCACCCAGGGCATGACCAGGGTGATCAGAGCCGCGAAGATCCAGTGGATCGAGCTGCCGAAGGACTGGCCGCGGGCGCGCACGTGGTTGGGGAACACCTCCGAGATGAATACCCAGATGACGGCGCCCTGGCTGATGGCGTGGGCGGCAATGAACAGCGCCAGCAGCATCGGCACCTCGAGCCCCCCCAGGGCATCGCTGAAGAAGGCCCGGGAGATCAGCACCAGCGAGACCAGGTAGCCGAGCGAGCCGATGTAGAGCAGGGTCCGACGCCCCAGCTTGTCGATCAGCGACATGCCGATCATGGTGAACACCAGGTTGACCACGCCGATCCCGGCGGTGGATAGCAGGGCCGCCTGACTGCCGAGTTCGGCGGCCTCGAGCACCCGGGGGGCGTAGTAGATGATGAAGTTGATGCCCGAGAGCTGGTTGAAGAAGGCGATCAGGAAGGCCAGCAGGATCGGCAGCCGATAGCGACGCGAGAAGAAGCGCGCGTGGGCGTTGCGCTCGTCGTCCTCGGCGGCGCGGATGGTGGCGATCTCCGCGTCGACGTTTGCCTCGGGATTGATCAGGCGCAGCACGCGAGAGGCTTCCTCGACGTCGTTGCGCTTGAGAATCAGCCAGCGTGGACTGCGCGGTACCCGCGTGATCAACAGGGTGTAGAGCAGGGCGGGGACGGCCTCGATGCCGAGCATCCAGCGCCAGGCGTCCTCGGTCATCAGGCTACCGATGAGGTAGTTCGAGATGAACGCCATCAGGATGCCGAAGACGATGTTGAACTGGTACATGGCGACCAGGAAGCCGCGGTACTTCGGCGGGGCGATCTCGGAGATATAGGTGGGAGCGGCCACCGAGGAGATGCCCACGCCGATGCCGCCGAGCAGGCGGAAGATGGCGAACAGCACCGGGTCCGAGACCACCGCTGAGCCGATGGCGGACACCAGGTAGAGCGCGCCGATCATGATCAGGGTGGCGCGGCGACCGAGGGCGTCGGTGGGCCAGTTGCCGAAGATGGCGCCCAGCACGGTACCCCACAGCGCCATCGACATGATCAGCAGGCCATGCTGGAGGTCGCTGAGGCCCCACAGGGCCTGGATGGGCTTGTCGGCGCCCGAGATCACCGCGGTGTCGAAGCCGAACAGGAAACCGGCCAGGGCCACGGTGATCGACCATTGCACGATACGCGACATTGTCATTGTCCTCTCGAGGGGGATGGCGAACGAGTGAATCGATTCATCTGGCGGCTGCAAGGGCTGTTCGGGCCTCATCGCGTGGCGTAGACGACAGGTGAATCGTGTCACTTGAGAAGCTATTACAGCAGCAAAGACCGCCGTGTGCGACTCGATCGCCCTAGACTTTGGTATAGTTCGTGGTCGACGAAACGGCCGGAACCGCCGTGGCGAGGCCCGTAGGGGCTCACTCCGGTTGACACCTTCGTGATGCTAATGGAATCTTGAGCGTTCCTGATTGCGGGCGCGGACTCCTGCGGGCGACCCCCCATTACCGCGCGAAGGGTAGGCCACCTGGCCTCTACCCGCCGAAGGACTTCCGGGTCCGGGCCAACCGCCCGACCTGGCCAACGCCCCGACGCGGCGATCCGCCGTGATGAGAGTGCAGGCCCCAACAGGGCCCTTACTGCCAGGGTTTGGCATCAGGTGCCGGCAAGGCCGGCAGCGGCATACCGCCGCACTCGAACCCGTGACCCGATCAGCGGGCACGGATCGCACTCGAGACCTCCAGGGGAGAAACATCTGTGGAACTGCTTTCCGGCGCGGATATGATCGCCCGCTTCCTTCAGGATGAGGGCGTCGAATACATCTATGGCTATCCAGGTGGCGCGGCGCTGCACATCTACGACGCCTTGTTCCGTCAGGACAAGGTCAAGCACATCCTGGTGCGCCATGAACAGGCCGCGACCCATGCCGCCGACGGCTATGCCCGGGCCTCCGGCAAGCCGGGTACGGTGCTGGTGACCTCGGGCCCCGGGGCCACCAATGCGGTCACCGGCATCGCCACCGCCTACATGGACTCGATTCCGATGGTGGTGCTGTGCGGTCAGGTGATGAGCCATCTGATCGGCGACGACGCCTTCCAGGAAACCGACATCATCGGCGTGACCCGCCCGATCGTGAAGCACAGCTTCTCGATCAAGCACCCGACCGAGATTCCGGAAGTCCTCAAGAAGGCCTACTACCTGGCCGCGACCGGGCGTCCCGGTCCGGTGGTGGTGGACATTCCCAAGGACATGACCGCCCCCACCGAGCGCTACGAGTACGTCTATCCGAAGAAGGTCAGGCTGCGCTCCTACAACCCGGTCACCCGTGGGCATACCGGTCAGATCAAGAAGGCCGTGGAACTGATGCTCAAGGCCAAGCGCCCGGTGTTCTACACCGGCGGCGGCGTGGTCACCGGCCGGGCCAGCGAGGGGTTGACCGACCTGGTCAAGCGGCTGGGCTTCCCGATCACCACCACCCTGATGGGGATCGGTTCCTACCCGCAGAGCGACCGCCAATGCCTCGGTTGGCTCGGCATGCACGGCTCCTATGAGTCGAACATGGCGATGCACCATGCCGACCTGATCATCGCCATCGGCGCCCGCTTCGACGACCGCGTGACCAACAACACCTCCAAGTTCTGTCCCACCGCCAAGATCATCCATGTGGATATCGACCCCAGTTCGGTCTCCAAGACGGTGCGGGCGGACGTGCCCATCGTCGGGCCGGCGGCCGGCGTCATCGACGAGATGATCAGCCTGCTGCAGGGCAAGGAGGCCGCCAACCCCGAGGCCCTGGCCGAGTGGTGGCAGAAGATCGACGGCTGGCGCGAGGAGCGCCGCGGCAAGCTCTATGAGCCGTCGCAGCCCGGCGAGGCGATCAAGCCCCAGGAGGTGATCGAGGCGTTGTGTCGGATCACCCGCGGCGAGGCGTACGTGACCACCGACGTGGGCCAGCACCAGATGTTCGCGGCCCAGTACTACAAGTTCGACAAGCCCAACCGCTTCATCACCTCCGGGGGGCTCGGCACCATGGGCTTCGGTTTCCCGGCGGCCATGGGCATCAAGCAGAACTTCCCGGACGAGCAGGTGATCTGCGTCACCGGCGAGGGCAGCTTCCAGATGATGATGCAGGAGCTGTCGACCTGTAAGCAGTTCGGGGGCGGCGTGAAGATCGTCAACCTCAACAATGCCTCCCTGGGCATGGTGCGCCAGTGGCAGGACCTCAACTACAAGTCCCGTCATGCGCACTCCTACATGGAGTCGTTGCCCGACTTCCAGAAACTGATCGAGTCGTATGGCTTCACCGCCCTGAAGGTCGAGACGCTCGAGGAGCTCGAGCCGGCACTGGAGAGAACCTTTGCCGACAAGCACGAGCTGGTGTTCCTCGACGTCGCCGTGGATCCTCACGAGCACGTCTATCCGATGCAGGTGCCCCTGGGCTCCATGCGTGACATGCTGCTTTCGAAGACGGAGCGGACCTGATGCGCCATATCATCTCGATCCTGATGGAAAACGAACCGGGCGCCCTGTCACGCGTGGTGGGGCTGTTCTCTCAGCGCAACTTCAACATCGAGACGCTGAACGTGGCGCCCACCGAGGACCCGAGCCTGTCGCGCCTCACGGTCACCACCGTGGGCGACGACCGGGTGATCGAGCAGATCACCAAGCACCTCAACAAGCTGATCGACGTGGTCAAGCTGGTCGACCTCACCGAGGGCAACCATATCGAACGCGAGTTGATGCTGATCAAGGTCAAGGCGCTGGGCGCGGCCCGCGACGAGGTCAAGCGCACCGTGGACATCTTCCGCGCGCAGATCGTCGACGTATCGCCGAGCCTCTACACGGTGCAGATCACCGGGGACGCCGGCAAGCTGGATGCCTTCCTGCAGGCCATGGGGCCGGTGGGCATCCTCGAGGTGGCGCGTACCGGGGTGTCGGGGATTGCCCGCGGCGACAAGGTGTTGTCCCTCTGAGCGAGGGCGCTGCCCGCCCAATCGACAAGCCGCCCTTCGGGGCGGCTTTCTTGTGCCTCACCGCTCCACCACTTCATCCCAGAGTGCCTGGATCAGGGGGCTCCTGAGGCGCCGCTCGAGCACGCAGAGCCCGACATCGTAGTGGGGCAGTTCCGGCTTGACCGGCAAGACCCGTACCCGCTCCACCAGCGGGCTGTTGTCGAGCACGATCTTCGGTACCACCCCGAGCCCGAACCCCAGCCCGACCATGCTGACGATCGCCTCATGGCCGGCCACCTGGGCGTAGATCCGCGGCGCGATCCCCAGCGCCCGGAACCAGGTGTTGCTGTACTCCCGCGACAGTCCCGCCTCGGAGAGAATCATCGGTACCTCGCGCCACTGCTCGGCGGAGGGTGACTCGGGGGTCGGCGGTATCCAGTGATGGTGGTCATGGGGGGCGATGAACACCAGCGGCGAGCGGGTCAGCGACTTGAAGGCCAGCGCCTCGGGCACCCCGCGGGGGCGGGGAGTGATCGCCATGTCCTCGTCGCCGCTCAGTACACGTGCCATGGCCTCGGCCGGGTCGCCGGTGTGCAGCTTGAGCTCGATGCCGGGGTGGCGGGTCCGGAATTCGCTGAGCAGCTCGTAGAGGAAGCTGTAGCTGGCGGTCACCGAGCAGTAGATGCTGATCTCGCCGGTCAGGGTGCGTGCCTCGCTCATCAGCGACAGCCGCAGATGCTCCCACTGCTCCAGGGTTTCCCGGGCATGGCGCTGGAAGGTCTGGCCCTGGCGGGTCAAGCTGACGTGGCGGTTGTCGCGGTCGAACAGGCGCACGCCGAGGCTCTCCTCGAGCTGACGGATCGAACGGGAAAGCGTCGAGGGGCTGACGTGGCAGGCATCGCTGGCGCGGCCGAAGTGCAGGGTATCGGCGAGGGCCAGGAAGTGCTTCAGGGGGCGCATGTCCATGGGGAAAGTATTGCATATTGTGGCATGTAGCGTTGCAAATATCGCGTTTTACGCAATGGGGCGGCTGGCGTAAGGTATCGACATCGGTCGACAGAATCCCAGTGCCGCGGCAGACGGCGCGGGTGGCCATCAACGCTGAGACGATTTCCAACCGCTTACTTCAAGGAGCACAGCATGCACGTTTACTACGACAAGGACTGCGATCTCTCCCTCATCCAGGGCAAGAAGGTCACCATCGTGGGTTACGGTTCCCAGGGCCATGCCCATGCCAACAACCTGAAGGAGTCCGGTGTCGACGTCACCGTCGCCCTGCGCGCCGGTTCCTCTTCCGCCGCCAAGGCCGAGGCCGCCGGCCTCAAGGTCGCCAGCGTGCCGGAAGCCTGCGAAACCGCCGACGTGGTGATGATCCTGGCGCCGGACGAGAACCAGAAGGCGATCTACGAGCAGGAAGTCGAGCCGAACCTGAAGCAGGGCGCCACCCTGGCCTTCGCCCACGGCTTCAACATCCACTACAACCAGATCGAGCCGCGCAAGGACCTGGACGTGATCATGATCGCGCCCAAGGCGCCGGGCCACACCGTGCGCTCCGAGTTCGTCAAGGGCGGCGGCATCCCCGACCTGATCGCCATCCATCAGGACGCCTCCGGCACCGCCAAGGAGCTGGCGCTCTCCTATGCCGCCGGCGTCGGCGGTGGTCGTAGCGGCATCATCGAGACCACCTTCAAGGACGAGACCGAGACCGACCTGTTCGGCGAGCAGGCCGTGCTGTGCGGTGGTGCGGTCGAGCTGGTCAAGGCCGGCTTCGAGACCCTGACCGAGGCCGGCTATGCCCCGGAGATGGCCTACTTCGAGTGCCTGCACGAGCTCAAGCTGATCGTCGACCTGATGTACGAGGGTGGCATCGCCAACATGAACTACTCCATCTCCAACAACGCGGAGTATGGCGAGTACGTGACCGGCACCGAGGTGATCAACGAGCAGTCTCGCGCCGCCATGCGCAATGCGCTCAAGCGCATCCAGACCGGCGAATACGCCAAGATGTTCATCAACGAGGGCAACAGCAACTACCCGTCGATGACCGCGCGTCGCCGCCTGAATGCCGAGCACGAGATCGAGATCGTGGGCGCCAAGCTGCGCGGCATGATGCCGTGGATCGCCGCCAACCAGTTGGTCGACAAGTCCAAGAACTGATCGCCACCAGCGGTTCAGCCAACCACGAGGGCGCGGGCATCCGCGCCCTCGTTCATTGAGGAGAGCCGTTGTGGTGGGCGGCGTTGTGGGGGCGCGGTCTGCGTGTAGAATGAGAGCATCGCCAAGTGCGAATTCATTCCGGCAATGGACGAGATGCATGAGTCAGGACCCCCGCAATACCGAGCATGAGGGCTCGCGCCCTGCCCAGGAACCGGACAGGGCGCCATCCGGTGAACGGTCCCCCCCAGCCGAGGAGGACCTGGCCGCGACCTTCGTGCGCGAGACCGAGGTCATCGAGGAGTCCATCGAGGATGGCAAGAAGGTGCGGCGCAAGGGCATCTACCTGCTGCCCAACCTCTTCACCACCTCGGCACTGTTCGCCGGTTTCTTCTCCGTCATCGCCGGCATCAACGGTGACTTCACCGCGGCAGCCGTGGCGATCTTCATCGCCATGGTGCTGGACGGCCTGGATGGCCGGGTGGCGCGGATGACCCATACCCAGAGCGCCTTCGGCGCCGAGTATGACAGCCTCTCCGACATGCTCTCCTTCGGCGTGGCGCCGGCGCTGGTCGCCTTCACCTGGATATTGCAGGACATCGGCAAGACCGGCTGGGTAGTGGCCTTCCTCTACGTGGCCTGCGCCGCGCTGCGTCTGGCCCGCTTCAACGTGCAGATCGGCAGTGTCGACAAGAAGTGGTTTATCGGCCTGCCCAGCCCGTCGGCCGCGGCCTTCGTTGCCGCCAGCGTCTGGACCTTCCACAGCTTCGATGCCGATGCAGTCGGCTTCAAGTTGTTGATGCTGCTGGTCGTCGCCGCCGCCGGGGTGCTGATGGTCAGCAACATCCGCTACTACAGCTTCAAGGATATCGACCTCAAGGGGCCGGTCCCTTTCGTGGTGTTGCTGGCCATCGTGTTGGGCTTCGTGGTGATCTCGGTGGAGCCCTCGGTGATGCTGCTGTTGCTGTTCGGCAGCTATGTGGCCTCGGGGCCGGTGCTGGCGGTGATGCGCAAGATGCAGCACCCACCTCCCGCCGGCTGAATCCGTGCCTGGATGTCTTGCCGCAACGCCCGCCTCGCGCGGGCGTTGTCGTCTCCCGGGCAGTGGCTGACTTGTCCACAGGGTCCCGGCCGCCGCGCGGGCTGTGGATGGTCTTCCATGTC
>NZ_JASCQN010000009.1:0-36081 GCF_030010475.1 Halomonas kalidii
CCTGATCCCATGCCGAACTCAGTAGTGAAACCGCTCAGCGCCGATGGTAGTGTGGGGTCTCCCCATGCGAGAGTAGGTCATCGTCAGGCATCTATATCGAGAAAACCCCGAGTTCGAAAGAGCTCGGGGTTTTTTCATTCCTGCGCGATGGATTTCGGGGGGGCGAGAGTTCCGCTAGAATGTGCCTTTTCCCGCCAGGGGCATGAAGCATGACCATCGGTGACCTGATACGCCTGCTGAGCGATGGCGAGTTCCATTCTGGTGAGCAGCTGGGCGAGCGCCTGGGTGTGTCGCGGGCGGCCGTATGGAAGCAGTTGCGGAAGCTGGAAGCGCTGGGGATCGCCATGGAGGCGGTGAAGGGGCAGGGCTACCGTCTGGCTGAGCCGATGGAGCTACTCGATGGTGGCGAGATCGTGGCGGGGCTGTCGCGGGTAGCGCGACAGCACCTGACGCGCCTGTTCGTCGAGGAGACGCTGCCCTCCAGTAACGGCTTCATCCGCGAACGCTTCGAGCAGGGGGCCGGTCATGGTGAAGTCTGCCTGGTGGAGCAGCAGAGTGAGGGCCGCGGGCGTCGCGGGCGCGCCTGGACGACGCCCTGGGGCCGGACGCTGATGCTGTCCCTGGGGTGGCGTTTCGAGTCGGGCGTGGCGGCACTGGAGGGGCTGAGCCTCGCCATCGGCGTGGTGCTGGCGAAGGTGCTGGAAAGCCGCGGGGCGAGACCGCGGCTGAAATGGCCCAACGATGTGTTGCTGGAGTCGCCACAGGGCGAGCTCGGCAAGCTGGCCGGCATCCTGGTGGAGATCAGTGGCGATGCGGCTGGCCCCTGCGAGGTGGTAGTGGGCATGGGCATCAATGTCGACCTTCCGGCCGACTTCCGTGCCGGTATCGACCAGCCGGTGGCCGCAGTGCGTGACCAGGTGCCGGACATCTCGCGCAATGCGCTGGCAGTGGAGCTGCTCGAGGGCTTGCTGCCGCTGATGGCGAGCTTCGAGCAGCAGGGCTTCGCAGCTTGGCAGGGGGAGTGGAATGCTCGCCACGCCTTCGTCGGCCAAGAGGTGGATATCCTGCGTGGCGGTGAGCGCGAACCGGCCATCGCCGAAGGGGTGGACGAGGCCGGCAACCTCTGGGTCCTGCAGGGGCAGCAGCGCCGGCGTCTGGCGGGAGGGGAAGTCAGCGTGCGTGGTCGCCCATGATCCTGGATCTCGATATCGGCAATACCCTGTCCAAGTGGCGGCTCAAGGATGCCGACAGCAGCGAGATCCGCTCGCGCGGCGCCGTCTGGACTCGCGAGGAGTGGCGCCCCGGCTCGGACATTCCAGACCTGGATGTGGTGGAGGCGGTGCGCATCTCCAGCGTGGCGCGCAGGGCGGTGCTCGAGGAGACCGTGTCACTGCTGCATCGCCGGGTCGGAGCGGTCCATGTGGCGCGTTCCACTCCCGAGGCCCTGGGCGTCACCAACGGCTATGAGGAGCCGGGTCGACTGGGCGTGGATCGCTGGATGGGCACCCTGGCCTGCTACCAACTGGCCGGTGGGTGCTGCAGCGTCGACTGTGGCAGTGCCATCACCGTCGACTTCGTGCTGCCGGGGGGGCGACACCTCGGGGGCTACATTCTCCCCGGGCTGCGCCTGATGAAGGAGAGCCTGAAGCTCGGTACCCGCAACGTGGCGATCGACCCGGACAGCGAGGCCGAGGAGCTGCTGGGGCCCGGTACGCGCACCGTGGAGGCGGTCAACCATGGTATCTACATGGCGGCGGTCAGTGCGGTGAATCGTATCTACAGCGAGGTATGCGACCGGGAAGGCGTGCCCCTGCCGATGCTGCTCACCGGAGGGGATGCGCGGGTGATCTCGCGGGGCATCCAGGTGCCCCATGCGGTCTGGCCGGATATGGTCTATGCCGGGCTCGAGGCCTGTTTTCCGCTGACCGCCGCCGAGAGGGCGGGTAGGATGTCCGGGGCGCCGCGCGTGCCGTCGCCGGTCTCCCTGGAAAAGATACGTGCCGGGCTTGCATTCTCGATGCTGCTTTGACACAATGCGCCGCGTTCCGAAGCGAAGAGGGGGTGCCGAAAGGCCAGCTTCCTCGGTCAAGATAACTGAGAAAACAGTCACTTGACATCGGGCGTGAAGGTGGTAGGATGTGCCGCCAGTTGGAGGGGTTCCCGAGTGGCCAAAGGGAGCAGACTGTAAATCTGCCGCGAAAGCTTCGAAGGTTCGAATCCTTCCCCCTCCACCAGAATTCGCCGACACCGGGCTTGGTCGGGTGGTGGCAGCAAGAGTGGGTAGGCGGGCATAGTTCAATGGTAGAACCTCAGCCTTCCAAGCTGATGATGCGGGTTCGATCCCCGCTGCCCGCTCCAGACATCGATGGTGTGATGTCGCGAGGTTGCGCTCATGTAGCTCAGGGGTAGAGCACACCCTTGGTAAGGGTGAGGTCGACGGTTCAAATCCGTCCATGAGCTCCATATCGAAAAGGCGAGCCCAGGCTCGCCTTTTCTCTTTCTTCCCGAGTCCATGCTGTGCAGGGAAGGGGTTGCCAGGTGAAGCGGCTTTCGCTATCATGGCGCCCGCTGTAGTGCAGGCCGCTCGCAAAGGGTGGTTGCGGAGCAGATACAGGCCAGTAGCTCAATTGGCAGAGCAGCGGTCTCCAAAACCGCAGGTTGGGGGTTCGATTCCCTCCTGGCCTGCCAGTCTTCCCCAGGCTGGCGTTATTTTATATACTTTCATGTTTCGATTGCCGCGCCCTGAGGAGTCTCGTTTTCATGAAGCATAGCGCCGAGGTGCAGGAGTCGCGCCACGACGGGCTCAAGTGGACGGTTGTCGTCACTCTGCTGGTCCTGGCCGTTGTCGGCAATACCTACTTCGCCGAACTGGCGCTCCTCTATCGCGTGCTGGGCGTCGTCGCCCTGAGCATCGTGGCGGCGCTGGTTGCCCTGACCACGACCCGGGGGCGCGAGCTCACCGAGCTGGCCATGAGCGCGAAGAAGGAGATCCAGCGTGTAGTGTGGCCGACGCGCCCCGAGACCGTGCAGACCACGGGTATCGTGCTGGTGGCCGTGCTGGTGGTCGGTCTGATGCTGTGGCTGATCGACACCCTTCTTGGCTGGGCGATGTCCGGCGTCATTGGTTAGGAGTTTCCATGTCCAAGCGTTGGTACGTCGTGCACGCCTACTCCGGCTTCGAGAAGCATGTCATGCGCTCGCTGATCGAGCGCGTGAAGATGCATGGCATGGAGGATCGCTTCGGCGAGATCCTGGTGCCCACCGAAGAAGTCGTCGAGATGCGTGATGGCAAGCGCCGCAAGAGCGAGCGCAAGTTCTATCCCGGCTACGTGCTGGTCGAGATGGAGATGGACGACGAGACCTGGCACCTGGTCAACGAGACCCCGCGCGTCATGGGGTTCATCGGTGGCACCAAGGAGAAGCCTGCGCCGATCACCCAGAAGGAGGCCGATGCCATCCTGCGCCGGGTGAAGGACGGTACCGACAAGCCGCGCCCCAAGACCCTGTTCGAGCCGGGGCAGTCCGTGCGCGTGGTCGATGGGCCCTTCGCCGACTTCAATGGGGTGGTGGAAGAGGTCAACTACGACAAGAGTCGCCTGCAGGTCAGCGTGCTGATCTTCGGTCGCTCGACCCCTGTCGAACTGGAATTCGCGCAGGTCGAGAAGGAATAGCCTCTCGGCCTGACGTTTGCGATGCGGTCGCCAGGCCGGCCGCGTAACCCGGGGAGCCGCAAGGCGCTACTACCCAACTGGAGTCCAACATGGCCAAGAAAGTACAGGCTTACATCAAGCTGCAGGTCGCAGCTGGCAAAGCCAACCCGAGTCCCCCCGTGGGCCCCGCGCTGGGTCAGCACGGTGTCAACATCATGGAGTTCTGCAAGGCCTTCAACGCGGCCACCCAGGACATCGAGCCGGGTCTGCCGACTCCCGTGGTCATCACCGTCTACTCCGACCGCAGCTTCACCTTCGTCACCAAGACCCCGCCCGCCGCGGTCCTGCTGAAGAAGGCCGCTGGCATCAAGTCCGGCTCCGGTGAGCCGAACAAGAAGAAGGTCGGTACCGTGACCCGTGAGCAGCTCGAGGAGATCGCCAAGACCAAGGAGCCGGACCTGACGGCTGCCGATCTCGATGCCGCGGTGCGCACCATTGCCGGTAGTGCCCGTAGCATGGGCCTGAACGTGGAGGGTCTCTGATCATGGCTAAACTGACCAAGCGCGCCAAGCTGATCCAGGAAAAGGTCGATACCGCCAAGGTGTACTCCCTCGAGGAAGCCGTGGCGCTGCTCGCTGAGCTGTCCACCGTCAAGTTCAAGGAGTCCCTGGACGTCGCCATCAACCTGGGCGTCGATCCGCGCAAGTCCGACCAGGTCGTGCGTGGCGCCACCGTCATGCCCAATGGTACCGGCAAGGACGTGCGTGTCGCCGTCTTCACCCAGGGTGCCAACGCCGATGCCGCCAAGGAAGCCGGTGCCGATATCGTCGGCATGGACGATCTGGCCGAGCAGGTGAAGAAGGGCCAGCTCGACTTCGACGTGGTCATCGCCTCGCCGGACGCCATGCGGGTGGTCGGCCAGTTGGGCCAGATCCTCGGTCCGCGCGGCCTGATGCCGAACCCCAAGGTCGGCACCGTGACCCCGGACGTCGCCACCGCGGTGAAGAACGCCAAGGCCGGTCAGGTGCGCTTCCGTACCGACAAGAACGGCATCATCCATACCACCCTTGGCAAGGTCGACTTCGATGCCACCGCCATCCAGGGCAACCTGGAAGCGCTGGTCGCCGACCTGAAGCGGCTCAAGCCGAGCTCTTCCAAGGGTATCTATTTCAAGAAGGTGACCCTGTCCACCACCATGGGCCCGGGCATCACCGTCGATCACTCCGCGCTGGTCTGAGCGGCGGTTCGACGGCAACAGGCAAGAACTTTGCGGTCCCCGTGCATGGTTGCAGAACGTGCCGGCGGGGCACCGTCAAAGACCGCAGGCGCCGCCCTTTATCGAGAAGGGCGGCTTAATCTTCCCTCGGGAAGGCCTGCGCAGATGGTGTGCCGCCAGACACCTGGTGAGCACCATCACCCAGGACTTCCGCCCCGGTGCTCGCGCGCCGGGGCGGGAGAGATGGTAACCACCGGAGTCCTCGTTCGAGGTTCCGGCACGAAGGAGTGATCACTGTGCCACTAGCACTCGAAGGCAAGAAGGCGATTGTTGCCGAGGTCAGTGCAGCCGCCAAGGACGCTCTCTCCGTCGTAGTTGCCGATTCTCGTGGCGTCACGGTCGAGAAGATGACCGGTCTGCGCAAGCAGGCCCGCGAGAATGGCGTGCAGATCCGTGTTGTGCGCAACACCCTGGCACGCCGCGCCCTGTCAGGCACCCAGTGGGAATGCCTGAACGACAGCTTCGTGGGTCCGACCCTGCTGGCCTTCTCCACCGAGCACCCGGGCGCCGCCGCCCGCCTGTTCAAGGAGTTCGCCAAGCAGGATCAGAACTTCGAAGTCAAGGCGCTGGCCTACGAGGGCGAGCTGATCCCGGCGACCGACATCGACCGTCTGGCGACTCTGCCGACCTACGATGAGGCGATCGCCCAGCTGATGTCCGTCATGAAGGAAGCTTCTGCCGGCAAGCTGGTCCGTACCCTCGCCGCGCTGCGCGACCAGAAGCAGGAAGCCGCCGCCTGATCGGCGAACTCTGCTGCGCCGCCCGAATCGAACATTGAATCCTCGAGCTATCGGCCTACCGAAGCTCCCGCAAAGTTAGGAATCTGAAAATGGCACTGACCAAAGAAGACATCATCAACGCCGTCGCCGACATGTCCGTCATGGAAGTCGTCGAGCTGATCGAAGCCATGGAAGAGAAGTTCGGCGTCTCTGCCGCTGCCGCCGTCGTGGCCGGCCCGGCTGCCGGTGGCGAAGCCGCCGTCGAAGAGCAGACCGAATTCGACCTGGTGCTGACCGCTGCCGGCGAGAAGAAGGTCAACGTGATCAAGGTCGTCCGCGAGATCACCGGCCTGGGCCTGAAGGAAGCCAAGGGTGCCGTCGACGGCGCGCCGGCGACCATCAAGGAAGCGCTGTCCAAGGACGAGGCCGAAGCGGCCAAGGCCAAACTGGAAGAGGCCGGCGCGAGCGTGGAGCTCAAGTAATCCTTGTGCCCATGGCTTTACGCGCTGCGTAAGCTTCCACGGCTGGTGGCGGGACACCCGCTGCCGGCCTTTTTCTGTTGTCACTGGCCTCTGCATGAGCAGAGCCGCCAGCCGAATTCCGAAGGCGAGCAACCCGACGTGGTGCTTGCCTTCATCGCCTGACGGAGCCGCTCCCGTCGGGTGGCGCCGACCACGCATCGGTCACCCATGGTGAACAAGCTGGGGAATACAGATGGCTTACTCATACACTGAGAAAAAACGCATCCGCAAGGATTTCGGCAAACTGCCCCAAGTGATGGATGTGCCCTACCTGCTGGCCATCCAGCTTGATTCCTACTACGACTTTCTCCAGCAGGACCGCTCGCCCGAGGAGCGCCTCGAGATCGGTCTGCATGCGGCCTTCAAGTCCGTGTTCCCGATCGAGAGCTTCTCCGGCAATGCCGCCCTGGAGTACGTCAGCTACCGTTTCGGCACTCCGGCCTTCGACGTCAAGGAGTGCCAGCTGCGTGGCGTCACCTATTCGGCTCCGCTGCGTGTCAAGGTTCGCCTGATCATCTACGACAAGGAGTCGTCGAACAAGGCGATCAAGGACATCAAGGAGCAGGAAGTCTACATGGGGGAGATCCCCCTGATGACCGAGAACGGCACCTTCGTCGTCAACGGCACCGAGCGGGTCATCGTCTCCCAGCTGCATCGTTCGCCCGGCGTGTTCTTCGACCATGACAAGGGCAAGAGCCACTCCTCCGGCAAGCTGCTCTATTCCGCCCGGGTGATCCCCTACCGCGGCTCCTGGCTGGACTTCGAGTTCGACCCGAAGGACAGCGTCTTCGTGCGCATCGACCGTCGCCGCAAGCTGCCGGCGACGGTGTTGATGCGTGCGCTGGGCATGAGCGCCGAGGAGATCCTCGACGAGTTCTTCGAGACCAGCACCTTCCACATCGAGAAGTCGGGCTTCTCCGTGGAGCTGGTGCCGTCGCGCCTGCGCGGCGAGACCGCGACCTTCGACATCAAGGACGGCGAGGGCAACCTGATCGTCGAGGAAGGCCGTCGCATCACCCAGAAGCACATTCGTCAGCTGGAGAAGGCCGGCCTCGAGCGCCTCGAAGTGCCGATGGAGTACCTGTTCGGCAAGACCCTGGCCCGTGACCAGGTCGACCCGAACACCGGTGAGCTGATCTGCGAGTGCAACAGCGAGATCACTCCGGAGCTGCTGGAGAAGCTGGGCCAGGCCGGCATCACCACCCTCGAGACGCTCTACACCAACGATCTCGACTGTGGTCCCTTCGTCTCCGACACCCTCAAGCTGGACACCACCGGGTCCCAGCTCGAGGCGCTGGTCGAGATCTATCGCATGATGCGTCCCGGCGAGCCGCCCACCAAGGAGGCCGCCGAGACCCTGTTCCACAACCTGTTCTTCACCGAGGATCGCTACGACCTCTCCGGCGTCGGTCGCATGAAGTTCAACCGTCGCCTGCGCCGTGACGCCGATACCGGCTCCGGCGTACTCGACCAGCGCGACATCCTCGACGTGCTCAAGGAGCTGATCAACATCCGTAACGGCTTCGGCGAAGTCGACGATATCGATCACCTGGGCAATCGTCGTATCCGCTGCGTCGGCGAGATGGCCGAGAACCAGTTCCGCGTGGGACTGGTGCGGGTCGAGCGTGCGGTCAAGGAGCGTCTCTCCATGGCCGAGAGCGAGGGCCTGATGCCCCAGGACCTGATCAACGCCAAGCCCGTCGCCGCGGCGGTCAAGGAGTTCTTCGGCTCCAGCCAGCTCTCCCAGTTCATGGACCAGAACAACCCGCTCTCCGAGGTCACCCACAAGCGCCGCGTCTCGGCGCTCGGTCCGGGCGGCCTGACCCGCGAGCGGGCCGGCTTCGAGGTGCGTGACGTCCACGCCACCCACTACGGCCGGCTGTGCCCGATCGAGACCCCGGAAGGGCCGAACATCGGCCTGATCAACTCGCTGGCCACCTACAGCCACACCAACAGCTACGGCTTCCTCGAGACGCCGTACCGCAAGGTGGTCGACCGTCAGGTGACCGACGAGGTGGTGCACCTCTCGGCGATCGAGGAGGGCGACTTCATCATCGCCCAGGCCTCGGCCACCGTCGACGAGTCGGGCAAGCTGGTCGACGACCTGGTGCAGGTGCGCCACAAGGGCGAGACCACCTTCATGCGCCCCGAGCAGGTCACCCTGATGGACGTCTCCCCGCGTCAGGTAGTCTCGGTGGCGGCGGCGCTGATCCCGTTCCTCGAGCACGACGACGCCAACCGCGCCCTGATGGGCTCGAACATGCAGCGTCAGGCGGTGCCGACGCTGCGCGCCGAGAAGCCGCTCGTCGGCACCGGCATGGAGCGTTTCGTGGCCCGCGACTCCGGGGTCTGCGCCGTGGCGCGTCGTGGCGGGGTGATCGACTCGGTCGATGCCAAGCGTATCGTGGTGCGCATCAACGAGGACGAGATCATCGGCGGCGAGGCCGGCGTCGACATCTACAACCTCACCAAGTACGTGCGTTCCAACCAGAACACCTGCATGAACCAGCGGCCCATCGTGCGCCCCGGCGACGAGGTGGCGCGTGGCGACATCCTGGCCGACGGCCCGTCCGTCGACATGGGCGACCTGGCGCTGGGCCAGAACATGCGCATCGCCTTCATGCCCTGGAACGGCTACAACTTCGAGGACTCCATCCTGCTCTCCGAGCGGGTCGTCCAGGAAGACCGCTTCACCACCATCCATATCCAGGAACTGACCTGTGTGTCGCGCGACACCAAGCTGGGGCCGGAGGAGATCACCTCCGATATCCCCAACGTCGGTGAGTCGGCGCTGGCCAAGCTCGACGAGGCCGGGGTGGTCTACATCGGTGCCGAGGTCGGGCCGGGCGACATCCTGGTCGGCAAGGTGACGCCCAAGGGCGAGACCCAGCTGACCCCGGAGGAGAAGCTGCTGCGGGCGATCTTCGGCGAGAAGGCCTCGGACGTGAAGGACACCTCGCTGCGTGCCCCGACCGGCATGCGCGGTACCGTCATCGACGTCCAGGTGTTCACCCGTGACGGCGTGGAGAAGGACTCCCGGGCACTCTCCATCGAGCAGATGCAGCTCGACGAGGTGCGCAAGGACCTGCAGGAGACCTACCGCATCGCCGAGGACGCCACCTTCGAGCGTCTCAAGCGCACCCTCTCGGGGCAAGCGGTCCACGGCGGTCCCCGGCTGACGAAGGGTGACATCCTCTCCGACGACTACCTCGAGGAGCTGCCGCGGCAGCAGTGGTTCAAGCTGCGCCTGCAGGACGAGGCGCTCAACGAGTTGCTGGCCCAGGCCGACGAGCAGCTCGAGAACCGTCGCCGCGAGATGGACGAGCGCTTCGAGGACAAGAAGCGCAAGCTGACCCAGGGCGACGACCTCGCACCGGGCGTGCTGAAGATCGTCAAGGTCTACATGGCGGTCAAGCGTCGCATCCAGCCGGGCGACAAGATGGCCGGTCGTCACGGTAACAAGGGCGTCATCTCGGCGATCATGCCGATCGAGGACATGCCCTTCGACGACAATGGCGAGCCGGTCGACGTGGTGCTCAACCCGCTGGGCGTGCCGTCGCGGATGAACGTCGGTCAGATCCTCGAGACCCACCTGGGCCTGGCGGCCCGCGGCCTCGGGGTGAAGATCGAGGGCATGTTGCGCGAGGCCCGCGACCAGCAGGTCGGTCAGCTCCGCGACTTCCTGGGGCAGGTCTACAACACCGAGGGGACCCGCATCGAGGATCTCGACTCGCTGTCCGACGACGAGGTGATCGCCCTGGCGAAGAACCTCCAGGCGGGCGTGCCGATGGCCTCGCCGGTGTTCGACGGCGCCAAGGAGAGCGAGATCAAGCACCTGCTCAAGCTCGCCGACCTGCCGGACTCCGGCCAGATGGCCCTCTACGACGGCCGCACCGGTGACGCCTTCGACCGTCCGGTGACCGTCGGCTACATGTACATGCTGAAGCTCAACCACCTGGTGGACGACAAGATGCATGCGCGCTCGACCGGCTCCTACTCGCTGGTCACCCAGCAGCCGCTGGGCGGCAAGGCGCAGTTCGGCGGGCAGCGTTTCGGCGAGATGGAGGTCTGGGCCCTGGAAGCCTACGGCGCGGCCTACACCCTCCAGGAGATGCTCACCGTCAAGTCCGACGACGTGGAGGGGCGCACCAAGATGTACAAGAGCATCGTGGACGGCGATCACACCATGCAGGCGGGCATGCCGGAATCCTTCAACGTGCTGGTGAAGGAGATCCGCTCGCTGGGCATCGACATCGAGCTCGAGAGCTGAGGCGGCCGACGCTTCACAGAATGACGGTCCGCGGGGGTGGCAACGCCCCCGCCCATGACAACTCCGCAGCGGAGCCGACCCCATGAAAGATTTGGTGAAAGTCCTCAAATCGCAGTCTCAGTCCGACGAGTTCGACGCGATCAAGATCACGCTCGCGTCGCCGGACATGATTCGCTCCTGGTCATTCGGCGAGGTGAAGAAGCCCGAGACCATCAACTACCGCACCTTCAAGCCGGAGCGTGACGGCCTGTTCTGCGCCAAGATCTTCGGCCCGGTGAAGGACTACGAGTGCCTGTGCGGCAAGTACAAGCGCATGAAGCACCGCGGCATCATCTGCGAGAAGTGCGGCGTCGAGGTCACCAAGGCCGCGGTGCGCCGCGAGCGCATGGGCCATATCGAGCTCGCCTCGCCGGTCGCCCATATCTGGTTCCTCAAGTCGCTGCCGTCGCGCATCGGCATGTTCCTGGACATGACCCTGCGCGACATCGAGCGGGTGCTCTACTTCGAGAGCTTCGTGGTCATCGACCCGGGCATGACCACCCTCGAGCGCGGTCAGCTGCTCAACGACGAGCAGTACTTCGAGGCCCTCGAGGAGTTCGGTGACGACTTCGACGCCCGCATGGGCGCCGAGGCGGTCCAGGCGCTGCTCAAGGACATCGACCTCGAGGAGGAGATCGACCGCCTGCGCGAGGAGATCCCCCAGACCAACTCCGAGACCAAGATCAAGAAGCTCTCCAAGCGGCTCAAGCTGCTGGAGGCCTTCTACAACTCCGGCAATGCGCCGGCGTGGATGGTCATGGAGGTGCTGCCGGTGCTGCCGCCGGACCTGCGTCCGCTGGTCCCGCTGGACGGCGGCCGCTTCGCGACCTCCGACCTCAACGACCTGTACCGCCGGGTGATCAACCGCAACAACCGCCTGAAGCGGCTGCTCGACCTCAATGCGCCGGACATCATCGTGCGCAACGAGAAGCGCATGCTGCAGGAGGCGGTGGATGCCCTGCTGGACAACGGCCGTCGTGGCCGGGCCATCACCGGCTCCAACAAGCGTCCGCTGAAGTCCCTGGCCGACATGATCAAGGGCAAGCAGGGGCGTTTCCGCCAGAACCTGCTGGGCAAGCGCGTCGACTACTCCGGCCGCAGCGTGATCACCGTGGGCCCGACCCTGCGCCTGCACCAGTGCGGCCTGCCCAAGAAGATGGCGCTGGAGCTGTTCAAGCCGTTCATCTACTCCAAGCTGCAGACCCTGGGGCATGCGTCGACCATCAAGGCCGCCAAGAAGATGGTCGAGCGCGAGCTGCCCGAGGTGTGGGACATCCTCGCCGATGTCATCCGCGAGCACCCGGTGCTGCTCAACCGCGCCCCGACCCTGCACCGCCTGGGCATCCAGGCCTTCGAGCCGCTGCTGATCGAGGGCAAGGCGATCCAGCTGCACCCGCTGGTGTGTGCCGCCTACAACGCCGACTTCGACGGTGACCAGATGGCGGTGCACGTGCCGCTGACCCTGGAAGCCCAGCTCGAGGCCCGGGCGCTGATGATGGCCACCAACAACGTGCTGTCACCGGCCAACGGCGAGCCGATCATCGTGCCGTCCCAGGACGTGGTGCTGGGCCTCTATTACATGACCCGCGAGCGGATTAACGCCAAGGGCGAGGGCATGGTGTTCGCCAACCTCAACGAGGTCGAGCGCGCCTTCGGCACCCAGAGCGTCGAGCTGCATGCCCGGGTCAAGGTGCGCCTGACCGAGTACCTGCCCGAGGAAGAGGACGGCGAACTGGTCAAGAAGCAGACCATCTTCGACACCACCGTGGGGCGTGCGCTGCTGTTCCGCATCCTCCCCAAGGGGGTGCCCTTCGAGCTGGTCGACCAGCCGATGAAGAAGAAGGCCATCTCGAAGCTGCTCAACGAGGTGTACCGTCGCGCCGGCCTCAAGCCGACGGTGATCTTCGCCGACCAGCTGATGTACACCGGCTTCCGCCTGGCGACCTGGTCCGGCGCCTCGATCGGCGTCAACGACTTCGTCATCCCCGAGGCCAAGGCCGAGATCATCGACGCGGCCGAGGACGAGGTGAAGGAGATCGAGGATCAGTTCTCCTCGGGTCTCGTCACCGCCGGCGAGAAGTACAACAAGGTGATCGACATCTGGTCCAAGGCCAACGACAAGGTGGCCAAGGCGATGATGGCGGGGATCTCCAAGGAGACCGTCACCGATCGCGACGGTAACGAGGTCGAACAGGACTCGTTCAACAGCGTGTTCATCATGGCCGACTCCGGTGCCCGGGGTAGTGCCGCCCAGATCCGTCAGTTGGCGGGCATGCGCGGCCTGATGGCCAAGCCGGACGGCTCGATCATCGAGACCCCGATCGTCGCCAACTTCCGTGAGGGCCTGAACGTCCTCCAGTACTTCATCTCGACCCACGGCGCGCGGAAGGGCCTGGCGGACACGGCGCTCAAGACCGCCAACTCCGGTTACCTGACCCGTCGCCTGGTCGACGTGGCCCAGGACATGGTGATCACCGAGTCGGATTGTGGCACCGAGCACGGCCTGACCCTGCACCCGGTCATCGAGGGCGGCGACATCATCGTCTCCCTGGCCCAGCGCGTGCTGGGTCGCGTGGTCGCCCAGGACGTCATCGACCCGGCCACCGACGACGTGCTGATCCCCCGCGGCACCCTGCTCGACGAGGCCTGGTGTGCCGAGCTCGACACCATGGGCGTCGACGAGATCGTGGTGCGCAGCGCGATCAGCTGCGAGACCGCCCACGGCGTCTGTTCGGCCTGCTACGGCCGCGATCTGGCGCGTGGCCACCAGGTCAACATCGGCGAGGCGGTGGGCGTCATCGCCGCCCAGTCGATCGGTGAGCCGGGCACCCAGCTGACCATGCGGACCTTCCACATCGGCGGCGCGGCATCGCGCGCCTCGGCGGTGGACAGCGTCCAGGTCAAGCACGGCGGCCGCGTGCGCCTGCACAACATCAAGTACGTCGAGCGCGCCGACGGCAAGCTGGTGGTGGTTTCCCGCTCCAGCGCCCTGGCGGTGGCCGACGATCATGGCCGCGAGCGCGAGTACTACAAGCTGCCCTACGGTGCCGAGCTCTCCGTCAAGGACGGCGAGGCGGTCGAGGCCGGCCAGGCCGTGGCCAAGTGGGATCCCCACACCCACCCGATCGTCGCCGAGGCCGAGGGTACCGTGCAGTATGCGGACATGGACGAGGGCCTGACCATCCACCGTAGCGTGGACGAGATGACCGGCCTCTCCTCCATCGAGGTGATCGAGGCTGCCGCCCGCCCCCTGACCGGCCGCGACAAGCGTCCGATGATCCTGCTGTCCGACGAGGCCGGCAAGCCGGTGACCGTGACCGGCTCCGACACCCCGGTGCAGTACCTGCTGCCGGGCAAGGCGATCGTCACCGCCGACAACGGCTCGAAGATCGGCGTCGGCGAGATCGTCGCGCGTATCCCGGTGGAGGCGTCCGGCAACAAGGACATCACCGGGGGTCTGCCGCGGGTGGCCGACCTGTTCGAGGCGCGCAAGCCCAAGGAGCCGGCGATCCTCGCCGATATCAGCGGCGTGATCAGCTTCGGCAAGGAGACCAAGGGCAAGCGGCGTCTGACGATCACCCCGGAAGGCGGCGGCGATCCGTTCGAGATGCTGATCCCGAAGTGGCGCCAGATCGCGGTGTTCGAGGGCGAGAGCGTCGAGAAGGGCGAGGTGATCTCCGACGGGCCGAGCAACCCCCACGACATCCTGCGTCTGCTGGGTGTGGCGGAACTGGCCAAGTACATCACCGCCGAGATCCAGGACGTCTATCGCCTCCAGGGCGTGGGCATCAACGACAAGCACATCGAAGTGATCGTGCGTCAGATGCTGCGCAAGGTGGAGATCACCGATTCCGGGGATTCGGACTTCATCCCGGGCGACCAGGTCGAACTGGTTCGGGTGCTCGAGCAGAATGCCCTCCTCGAGAAGGCGGAGAAATTCCCGGCCAAGTACCAGCGGGTGCTGCTGGGTATCACCAAGGCCAGCCTGGCCACCGAGTCGTTCATCTCCGCGGCCTCCTTCCAGGAGACCACGCGGGTGCTGACCGAAGCGGCAGTCACCGGCAAGCGCGACTACCTGCGCGGCCTCAAGGAGAACGTGGTGGTGGGGCGTCTGATCCCGGCCGGTACCGGCCTGACCCACCACGCGGAGCGCAAGCGCAAGCGTGAAGACGCCGACCGCCTGCTGCACCCGTCGGCCTTCGATGTCGAGCAGGAACTGGGCGCTCAGCTCACCGCGCTCGACTCGGACGACGACGAGATCTGACGCAGCGGGCCGCGGGCCTGGCGTTCTCCCGCGGGGGAGGGCGCCAGGCTTGACGGCCGGGCGCGTCAGCCATTAGAATGCGCAGCCTTTAACAGTGGGGTGGGTGCGCCCGCGCCCGCTGGAAAGGCAGCGTAGTACAGGAAAGCGAGCGGCTACCTCGCTTCCGCCAAGGCAACCCATTGGAGCAATAGATGGCAACGATCAATCAGCTCGTGCGCAAGCCGCGCAAGCGCCCCGTCAGCAAGAGCGACGTGCCGGCGCTGCAGGCCTGCCCGCAGAAGCGCGGCGTCTGCACCCGCGTCTACACCACCACCCCGAAGAAGCCGAACTCGGCCCTGCGTAAGGTCTGCCGTGTGCGCCTCACCAACGGTTTCGAGGTCTCTTCCTACATCGGTGGTGAGGGCCACAACCTGCAGGAGCACTCCGTGGTCCTGATCCGCGGCGGCCGTGTCAAGGACCTTCCCGGTGTGCGTTATCACACCGTGCGTGGCGCCCTGGACACCTCCGGCGTGCAGAACCGCAAGCAGGGTCGCTCCAAGTACGGTACCAAGCGGCCCAAGGCGTAAATCGGGTGGCCCAGGCCAACCCTACGGAACACATGGCATCGGTCTGATAAGAGTAAGGTCGAGCACCGCCGTCGGCGGTCGTCTCGGGTTTACCTGAAGGACCCTTTACAGAGGGCTTATCATGCCTAGAAGAAGAGTTGCGGCTAAGCGCGAGATCCTGCCGGATCCCAAGTTCGGAAGCGAGCGCCTGGCGAAGTTCATGAACCATCTGATGATCAGCGGCAAGAAGTCCGTAGCTGAGCGCATCGTCTACGGTGCGCTGGACAGGGTTGCCGAGCGTAGCAAGGAAGAGCCGCTGGAGATCTTCGACAAGGCGCTGGAAGCCATCCAGCCCATGGTCGAGGTCAAGTCTCGCCGCGTCGGCGGTGCGACCTATCAGGTGCCGGTCGAGGTGCGTCCCTCGCGTCGTCAGGCGCTGGCCATGCGCTGGCTGGTGGATGCCGCCCGCCGTCGTGGCGAGAAGACCATGGTGCAGCGTCTGGCCGGCGAGATGCTGGATGCCGCCGAAGGCAAGGGCTCGGCCGTCAAGAAGCGTGAAGACGTGCATCGCATGGCAGAAGCCAACAAGGCCTTCTCGCACTATCGTTTCTAAGTGCAGCGCTTCTAACGCATCGCCAATCAACGGGGAGTTCCAACGTGGCTCGCAAGACTCCGCTAAATCGTTACCGCAATATCGGTATCGTTGCACACGTCGACGCCGGCAAGACCACCACGACCGAGCGTGTCCTGTTCTACACCGGCCTGTCGCACAAGGTCGGTGAGGTTCATGATGGTGCCGCCACCATGGACTGGATGGAGCAGGAGCAGGAGCGTGGCATCACCATCACCTCCGCCGCGACCACCTGCTTCTGGCAGGGCATGAACAAGCAGTTCGATGAGCACCGCATCAACATCATCGATACCCCGGGGCACGTCGACTTCACCATCGAGGTCGAGCGTTCGCTGCGCGTGCTCGACGGTGCCGTCGTGGTGCTGTGCGGCTCGTCCGGCGTCCAGCCCCAGACCGAGACCGTGTGGCGTCAGGCCAACAAGTACGAAGTCCCGCGCATGGTGTTCGTCAACAAGATGGACCGCACCGGCGCCGACTTCTTCATGGTGGTCGACCAGCTCAAGGATCGTCTCGGTGCCAATGCCGTGCCGATCCAGATCAACTGGGGCACCGAGGAAGACTTCAAGGGCGTCATCGACCTGATCGCCATGAAGGCCATTCTGTGGGACGAGGATAGTCTCGGCATGAGCTATGAGCTCGTCGATATTCCCGCCGAGCTTCAGGAGACGGCCGAGAAGTACCGCGAAGAGATGATCGAGGCGGCCGCCGAGGCCTCCGAAGAGCTGATGGACAAGTATCTCGAGGGTGGTGAGCTGACCATCGAAGAGATCAAGGCGGGCCTGCGTCGTCGCACCCTGGACAACGAGATCGTGCTGGTCACTTGTGGCTCGGCGTTCAAGAACAAGGGTGTGCAGGCGGTGCTCGATGGCGTCATCGAGTACATGCCGTCACCCACCGAGGTCAAGGCCATCGAGGGTGAGCTCGACGACAAGGATGGCACCATCGCCACCCGCGAGGCGGACGACAGTGCGCCCTTCGCCGCGCTGGCGTTCAAGATCGCCACCGACCCCTTCGTCGGCACCCTGACCTTCATTCGCGTCTACTCCGGGGTGCTGAAGTCCGGTGACAGCGTCTACAACTCGGTCAAGCAGAAGAAGGAGCGCGTGGGGCGTATCGTGCAGATGCACGCCAACTCCCGCGAAGAGATCAAGGAAGTGCTGGCCGGCGACATCGCCGCCTGCATCGGTCTCAAGGACGTCACCACCGGTGACACCCTGTGCGACCTGAACGACAAGATCGTTCTCGAGCGCATGGAGTTCCCGGATCCGGTGATCTCGGTGGCGGTGGAGCCGAAGTCCAAGGCCGACCAGGAGAAGATGGGCGTGGCGCTGGGCAAGCTGGCCCAGGAGGACCCCTCGTTCCGCGTCAAGACCGACGAGGAGACCGGCCAGACCATCATCTCCGGGATGGGCGAGCTGCACCTCGACATCATCGTCGACCGCATGCGCCGCGAGTTCAAGGTCGAGGCCAACATCGGCAAGCCGCAGGTCGCCTATCGCGAGACCATTCGCGGCACGGTCGAGCAGGAAGGCAAGTTCGTGCGTCAGTCCGGCGGTCGCGGTCAGTACGGCCATGTCTGGTTGCGCATCGAGCCGCTGACTGCGGCAGACAAGGGCGAAGACGAAGAGATGCACTTCAAATTCGCCTCCGAGATCGTCGGCGGTGTGGTTCCCAAGGAATACGTGCCAGCCGTCGAGAAAGGGGCCTACGAGCAGCTGCAGAACGGTGTCATCGCGGGCTACCCGATGATCGACGTCAAGGTTACGCTGTACGATGGCTCCTACCACGACGTGGACTCCAACGAGACCGCGTTCAAGGTCGCCTCTTCCATGGCGATCAAAGAAGGTGCCAAGAAGGCCAGGGCCGTGCTGCTGGAGCCGGTGATGAAGGTCGAGGTCGTGACTCCCGAGGACTTCATGGGTGATGTCATGGGCGACCTGAACCGCCGTCGCGGTCTGGTGCAGGGCATGGATGACTCGTCTTCCGGCAAGATCATCCGCGCCCGGGTTCCGTTGGCTGAGATGTTCGGTTACGCGACCGATCTGCGTTCTCAGACCCAGGGCCGCGCAAGCTACGTCATGGAGTTTGCGGATTACGAAGAGGCGCCGTCCAGCGTCGTTGAAGCCGTCATCAACCAAAACGGTTAACCGTTAGCTAACGTAAAGGGGTTAAAGCAGTGGCTAAGGAAAAATTCGAACGTTCCAAACCGCACGTCAACGTCGGCACCATCGGTCACGTCGACCACGGCAAGACCACGCTGACGGCGGCCCTGACCCGCGTCTCCGCCGAGGTGTTCGGCGGCGACTGGCGTGAGTTCGACACCATCGACAACGCTCCGGAGGAGCGTGAGCGTGGTATCACCATCGCCACCTCTCACGTCGAGTACCAGTCCGAGGAGCGCCACTACGCGCACGTCGACTGCCCGGGGCACGCCGACTACGTCAAGAACATGATCACCGGTGCGGCCCAGATGGATGGCGCCATCCTGGTGGTGTCCGCCGCCGACGGCCCCATGCCGCAGACCCGCGAGCACATCCTGCTCTCGCGTCAGGTCGGCGTGCCGTACATCGTCGTGTTCCTGAACAAGGCCGACATGGTCGACGACGAAGAGCTGCTCGAGCTGGTCGAGATGGAAGTCCGTGAACTGCTGTCCGAGTACGACTTCCCGGGTGACGACACCCCGATCATCACCGGTTCCGCCCTGATGGCCCTGGAAGGCAAGGACGACAACGGCATGGGCACCACCGCCGTTGCCAACCTGATCAAGGCCCTGGACGACTACATCCCGGAGCCGGAGCGCGCCATCGATCAGCCGTTCCTGATGCCGATCGAGGACGTCTTCTCCATCTCCGGTCGTGGCACCGTGGTCACCGGTCGTATCGAGCGCGGCATCGTCAAGGCCGGCGAAGAGATCGAGATCGTCGGTATCCGTGACACCACCAAGACCACCGTCACCGGTGTCGAGATGTTCCGCAAGCTGCTCGACGAAGGTCGTGCGGGCGAGAACGTCGGCGCCCTGCTGCGCGGCACCAAGCGTGACGATGTCGAGCGTGGTCAGGTCCTGGCCAAGCCGGGCACCATCACCCCGCACACCGTCTTCGAAGCCGAAGTCTATGTGCTGTCCAAGGAAGAGGGTGGTCGTCATACCCCGTTCTTCAAGGGCTACCGTCCGCAGTTCTACTTCCGTACCACCGATATCACCGGTACCTGTGAGCTGCCGGAAGGCGTCGAGATGGTCATGCCGGGCGACAACGTCAAGATGGTCGTCACCCTGATCGCCCCGATCGCCATGGACGAAGGTCTGCGTTTCGCCATCCGTGAAGGCGGTCGTACCGTCGGCGCCGGCGTCGTGGCCAAGATCGTTCAGTAAGTCCCCGGACTGCTGGATCGATCGAAGGGGGCTCCGCGAGGAGCCCCCTTTCTGCGCACCGCGGCGAGTGATTGACACTCGTCCGCGGCGTGCCTATAATGCGCATCCTTTGAATGCGTGGGTGGACGGCTCGCGCCGTCGAGATCCATTGGAGTTTAGGGCAAATGCAGAACCAGAAGATTCGCATTCGGTTGAAGGCTTTCGACCATCGCCTGATCGACCAGTCCGCTGCGGAGATCGTTGAGACCGCCAAGCGTACCGGCGCCCAGGTTCGTGGTCCGATTCCCTTGCCGACCAATCGCGAGCGTTACACCGTGCTGATCTCGCCGCACGTCAACAAGGACGCGCGCGACCAGTACGAGATTCGCACCCACAAGCGTGTACTCGACATCGTCGAGCCCACGGAAAAGACCGTTGACGCCCTGATGAAGCTCGACCTCGCCGCCGGCGTGGACGTGCAGATCAAGCTCGACTAAGACCACACTAGACACTCGCGGCCCAGCGCTCGTGCGACCCGAAAGGTCGGCATGAGCAGCAGCCGCCACGCCGGGATGGCGTCATACAACGTGCTAGTGGAATGCTCTGGAAAGGGCAGCCATAGCGGGTGATAGCCCCGTACACTAAAGGAGACTGAGAATGACTATCGGTTTGGTCGGTAGGAAGGCCGGGATGACCCGCGTCTTCACCGAGGATGGCGCATCCGTGCCCGTGACCGTGATCGAGGTTGAGCCCAACCGCGTGACCCGCGTGAAGTCCGTCGAGAGCGACGGCTACGCCGCGGTTCAGGTGACAACCGGCTCCCGCAAGGCCAAGCATCTGTCGAAAGCCCAGGCCGGGCTGTTCGCCAAGGCAGGTGTCGAGGCCGGTCGTTCACTGATGGAGTTCCGCCTGGCAGCAGGCGACGAGGCTCCGGAAGTGGGCGGCGAACTCACCGTATCCCTCTTCGAAGCTGGTCAGATCATCGACGTGACCGGCACCTCCAAGGGCAAGGGCTTCCAGGGCGCCGTCAAGCGCTGGAACTTCCGCACCCAGGACAATACCCACGGCAACTCCCTGTCGCATCGCGCGCCGGGCTCCATCGGCATGTGCCAGACTCCGGGCCGCGTGTTCAAGGGCAAGAAGATGGCCGGCCAGATGGGCAACGTGCGTTGCACCGTCCAGAGCCTCGAAGTCGTCCGCGTCGATGCCGAGCGTAACCTGCTGCTGGTCAAGGGTGCCGTTCCCGGTGCCACCGGTAGTGACGTCGTCGTGCGCCGTGCCGTGAAAGCTGGCTGAAGGGGATATAACCGATGAATCTGAATCTTGCTGCAGGCGCCGGTACCGTCGAAGTGTCCGACGCCACCTTTGGCAAAGAATTCAACGAAGCGCTGGTGCACCAGGTCGTCACCGCCTATCTGGCCGGTGGTCGCCAGGGGACCCGCGCTCAGAAGAACCGTTCCGACGTGCGTGGCGGCGGCAAGAAGCCGTGGCGTCAGAAGGGCACCGGTCGTGCCCGTGCCGGTACCATCCGTTCGCCCCTGTGGCGCAGCGGTGGCGTGACCTTCGCGGCCCGCCCGCAGGACCACTCCCAGAAGGTCAACCGCAAGATGTACCGCGCGGCGATGCGTTCGATCCTCTCCGAGCTGGTGCGTCAGGAGCGTCTGGTCGCCGTCGACGAGATCACCGTCGAGGCGCCCAAGACCAAGCAGCTGGTCGCCAAGTTGGCCGAGCTGGGCCTGGAGAAGGTGCTGATCGTCACCGAGGAAGTCGACGAGAAGCTCTACCTCGCCGCCCGCAACATCCCCAACGTGGATGTGGTGGACGTGGCCGCCGCCGACCCGGTGAGCCTGGTCGCCTTCGACAAGGTGCTGGTCACCGTCTCCGCCCTGCGTAAATTCGAGGAGAAGCTGGCATGAACCAGGAGCGTGTATTCAAGGTTCTGCTTGGTCCGCACGTGACCGAGAAGGCCGCCATGGCTGCCGAACGCAACCAGTACGTGTTCAAGGTAGCCAGCGACGCGACCAAGCCCGAGATCAAGAAGGCCGTGCAGGCCCTGTTCGGCAAGAAGGTCGACCGCGTTCAGGTGCTGAACGTGAAGGGCAAGACCAAGCGCACCGCGCAGGGTCTGGGTCATCGCCAGGGGTATCGCAAGGCCTACGTGACACTGGCCGCCGGCGAAACCCTTGAAGACTTCTCTGGCGCCGAATAAGGGCAGGAGTACGGATCATGGCAATCGTCAAGACTAAACCCACATCCGCCGGTCGTCGCCACGTCGTCAAGATCGTCGGCGAGGAGCTGCACAAGGGCCGGCCCTATGCGCCGCTGCTCGAGAAGCAGTCACGCTCCGGTGGGCGTAACAACAACGGTCGCATCACCACCCGTCACGTGGGCGGTGGTCACCGTCAGCACTACCGGATCATCGACTTCAAGCGCACCAAGGATGGCGTTCCCGCCGTCGTCGAGCGTCTCGAGTACGATCCGAACCGCAGCGCCCACATCGCGCTGCTCAAGTATCTCGACGGCGAGCGCCGCTACATCATCGCCCCCAAGGGCGTGAGCGCCGGCGACCGTCTCGAGTCCGGCGTCAACGCGGCGATCAAGAAGGGCAACGCCCTGCCGCTGCGTAACATCCCGCTGGGTTCCACCGTGCACTGCATCGAGCTCAAGCCCGGCAAGGGCGCCCAGCTTGCCCGCAGCGCCGGCACCAGCGCCCAGCTGGTCGCCCGTGAAGGCAACTACGCCACCCTGCGTCTGCGCTCCGGCGAGATGCGCAAGGTGCTGGCCGAGTGCCGTGCGACCCTGGGTGAAGTGAGCAACTCCGAGCACAGCCTGCGTCAGCTTGGCAAGGCCGGTGCAAAGCGCTGGAGAGGTGTGCGCCCGACCGTTCGCGGCGTGGCCATGAACCCGGTGGATCACCCGCATGGCGGCGGCGAAGGCCGCACCAGCGGTGGTCGTCACCCGGTGACTCCGTGGGGTGTCCCTACCAAGGGCCACAAGACCCGCAAGAACAAGCGCACCGACAAGCTGATCGTCCGTCGCCGCAAGGCACGGAACTGAGAACTTACGCCAAGACATTAAGAGGTAACGGCTGTGCCACGTTCACTGAAGAAAGGTCCCTTCATTGACCTTCATCTGCTGAAGAAGGTTGAGGCTGCAGTGGAGAAGAACGACCGCAAACCGATCAAGACCTGGTCGCGTCGTTCCATGATCCTGCCCAACATGGTCGGGCTCACCATTGCAGTCCATAACGGTCGCCAGCATGTCCCGGTGCACGTCTCCGAGGAAATGGTTGGCCACAAGCTGGGCGAATTCGCTGCCACCCGCACCTATCGCGGTCACGCGGCGGACAAGAAAGCCAAACGGTAAGCCAGAGAGGATTGAGAGATGGAAGTCACAGCTAAGCTGCGTGGCGCTCGTTTATCCGCCCAGAAGGCCCGTTTGGTGGCTGACCAGGTGCGCGGTAAGCCGGTCGCCGAAGCGCTGGACCTGCTGACCTTCTCACCGAAGAAGGCTGCCAAGCTGGTCAAGAAAGTGCTGCAGTCCGCCATTGCGAATGCGGAAGAAAACAACGGCATGGATATCGACGAGCTGCGTGTCTCGACCATCTGCGTCGATGAGGGCATGACGCTCAAGCGTATCAAGCCGCGCGCCAAGGGCCGTGCGGATCGTATCTTGAAGCGCACCTGCCACATCACCGTCAAGGTAGCCGAGAAGTAGGAGTCGACCAGATGGGTCAGAAAGTACATCCGACAGGTATTCGGCTGGGTATCGTCAAGGACCATACCTCGGTGTGGTACGCCGAGCGCGGTGCCTACGCCGACAAGCTGAACAATGATCTCGAAGTACGTCGCTTCCTCGAGGAGCGCCTGAAGAATGCATCCGTGAGCCGCATTCACATCGAGCGTCCGGCCAACAACGCCCGTATCACCATCCACACTGCCCGTCCGGGCATCGTGATCGGCAAGAAGGGCGAGGACGTCGATCGTCTGCGTCGCGAGGTCACCGCGATGATGGGCGTGCCCGTGCACGTCAACATCGAGGAGGTCCGCAAGCCGGAGCTGGATGCCAAGCTCGTCGCGCAGAACATCGCCGGCCAGCTCGAGCGTCGCGTGATGTTCCGTCGCGCCATGAAGCGTGCCGTGCAGAACGCCATGCGTCTGGGTGCCGGCGGCATCAAGGTGCAGCTCTCCGGCCGCCTCGGCGGTGCGGAAATCGCCCGCACCGAGTGGTACCGGGAAGGTCGTGTTCCGCTGCACACCCTGCGTGCGGACATCGACTACGCCACCTACGAAGCCAAGACCACCTACGGCATCATCGGTGTCAAGGTCTGGGTCTTCAAGGGTGAAATCCTCGGGGGCATCGAGGAGGTCCGCGCCAAGGCGAAACAGCCGCAGGCCGCACCCTCCAAGAAGAAAGGTTCCAGGTAAGGGGAGAGCGAGTCGATGTTACAGCCCAAGCGTATGAAATTCCGCAAGATGATGAAGGGCCGCAACCGTGGCCTGGCCCATCGCGGAAGCAAGGTGAGCTTCGGGGAATACGGCCTCAAGGCTACCGGTCGCGGCCGCATCACGGCGCGCCAGATCGAAGCCGGCCGTCGTGCGATCACCCGTCACGTCAAGCGTGGTGGCAAGATCTGGATCCGCGTCTTCCCCGACAAGCCGATTTCCAAGAAGCCGCTCGAAGTCCGTATGGGTAAGGGCAAGGGCTCCGTCGAGTACTGGGTCGCCCAGATCCAGCCGGGTCGGGTCCTGTACGAGATCGAGGGTGTGTCCGAAGAGCTGGCCCGTGAGGCCTTCTCTCTCGCCGCCCAGAAGATGCCCCTGTCCACCACCTTTGTGAAACGGACGGTGATGTGATGAAAGCCCAGGAAATTCGTGAAAAGTCAGTCGAGCAGCTCCAGGAGCAGCTCTTCGAACTCCTCCGCGAGCAGTTCAACCTGCGCATGCAGAAGGCCACCGGCCAGCTGAGCCAGACTCATCTGCTCAAGCAGGTCCGTCGGGACATCGCCCGCGTGAAGACTGTGCTCAACGAGAAGGCAGGTGACTGAGATGGCCGAAGAGAAGAAAGCCCGTACGCTCACCGGCAAGGTGGTGAGCGACAAGATGGACAAGTCCATCGTCGTGATGATCGAGCGCCGTGAGCGTCACCCGATCTATGGCAAATACGTCAAGCGCTCCACCAAGCTGCACGCCCATGACGAGACGAACCAGGCGAAGGCCGGCGACACCGTCTCCATTCAGGAGTGCCGTCCGCTGTCCAAGAAGAAAGCCTGGGCGCTGGTCGAGGTGGTCGAGCAGGCCAAGGGCTGAGCTCGGCGAGAGCAGTCAGATTAGGTTTGGAGAAAACCGATGATTCAGACTCAGACAATGCTGGATGTCGCCGACAACAGCGGAGCGCGCCGGGTGCAGTGCATCAAGGTGCTCGGCGGTTCACACCGTCGCTACGCTCGCGTGGGTGACATCATCAAGGTTACGGTGAAGGAAGCCATTCCGCGTGGCAAGGTCAAGAAAGGCCAGGTCCTCAAGGCGGTGGTGGTTCGCACCCGTAGTGGCGTCCGTCGTCCCGACGGTTCGCTCATCCGCTTCGACGGAAATGCGGCGGTTCTGTTGAACAACACCAACGAACAGCCGATCGGTACCCGTATCTTCGGGCCGGTAACTCGTGAGCTTCGGAACGAGAAGTTCATGAAGATCATTTCCCTGGCGCCCGAAGTGCTGTAAGGAGCGAGGCGGATATGCAAAAGATCAAACGTGACGATGAAGTGGTCGTCATCGCCGGCAAGGACAAGGGCAAACGTGGCACGGTCAAGCGCGTCCTCAAGGACGAACGCTTCGTCGTGTCCGGTGTGAACATGATCAAGCGTCACACCAAGCCCAACCCCATGGCGGGTAAGCAGGGCGGTATCGTCGAGCGCGAGGCTCCGATTCACGCGTCCAATGTTGCCATCTTCAATCAGGAGACCGGTAAAGCGGATCGCGTCGGCTTCCAGGTGAAGGAAGACGGTACCAAGGTACGTATCTACAAGTCGACGCAGACGCAGATCGACGCCTAACGCGAGTCGGGTAGCAAAATGGCGAACTTGAAAGAACGTTATCAGAACGAGGTGGTGGCTCAACTCAAAGAGCAGTTCAGCTACGCCAACGTGATGCAGGTACCTCGGATCACCAAGGTGACCCTGAACATGGGTATCGGCGAAGCGACCAGCGACAAGAAGCTGATCGAGAATGCCATCGGCGACCTGGAGAAGCTCTCCGGTCAGAAGCCGTTGGTGACCAAGGCGCGCAAGTCCATCGCGGGCTTCAAGGTGCGTGAAGGCTGGCCGATCGGGATCAAGGTGACCCTGCGCTCTCAGCGCATGTGGGACTTCCTCGATCGCCTGGTGAATATCGCGATCCCCCGCGTTCGTGACTTCCGTGGTCTCAACCCGAAGTCCTTCGACGGTCGTGGCAACTACTCCATGGGGGTGCGTGAGCAGATCATCTTCCCGGAGATCGAGTATGATAAGATCGATCGGATTCGTGGTCTGGATGTCACCATCACCACCACCGCCAACACCGATGAAGAAGGTCGTGCGCTGCTGAGCGCGCTGAACTTCCCGTTCAAGAAATAAGGGTGGGATCATGGCAAAGAAGAGCATGGTAGAGCGTGAGCTCAAGCGCACCAAGCTGGTGGCGAAGTACGCCGCCAAGCGCGCCGAGCTCAAGGCGGTCATCCAGGACGTCAACGCTTCCGATGAAGAGCGCTTCGAGGCAACGCTGAAGCTGCAGCAGCTGCCGCGTGACTCCAGCCCGGTGCGCCAGCGCAACCGCTGCCGTATCACTGGCCGTCCGCACGGCTACTACAACAAGTTCGGCCTCGGTCGCAACAAGCTGCGTGAAGCCGCCATGCGTGGCGACGTCCCTGGGCTGAAGAAGTCCAGCTGGTAACGCCACGTAGAATCATCAGGAGCGCAACGTAAATGAGCATGCAAGACACTCTGGCGGATATGTTCACCCGTATCCGCAATGCGCAGATGGCCACCAAGGAGACGGTCACCATGCCGTCCTCCAAGCAGAAGGTCGAGGTGGCCCGCGTATTGAAGGAAGAGGGTTACATCAACGACTTCGCGGTGTCCGAAGGTGCCAAGCCCGAGCTGACCGTGACCCTCAAGTATTTCGAGGGCAAGCCGGTCATCGAGCACATCCAGCGGGTTTCCAAGCCGTCCCTTCGCTCCTACAAGGGCAAGGACGCGCTTCCGAAGGTCGCCGATGGCCTGGGTATCGCGATCGTCACCACCTCCAACGGGGTGATGACCGATCGTGCGGCTCGCAAGGCTGGTGTCGGTGGCGAAGTCATCTGCACCGTATTCTAGGAGTTTGGAATGTCCCGCGTAGCCAAATATCCGGTTAAAGTGCCCAGCGGCGTCGACGTCAAGCTCGACGGCGACCAGCTGACCGTCAAGGGCGGCCAGGGCACCCTGTCCATGACCGTTCACGCCGATGTGGCGATCGGTCAGGAGGACGGACAGCTGACCTTCGCCCCGAGCGAGACCGCCAAGAGCTGGGCGATGGTCGGTACCACCCGTGCCCTGGTGCAGAACCTGGTCACCGGTGTCTCCGAGGGTTTCACCAAGACCCTCGAGATCAATGGCGTCGGTTATCGTGCCCAGGCAAAGGGCCAGACGCTCAATCTTACACTGGGCTTCTCGCACCCGGTCGACTACACGCTGCCTGACGGTGTCGTGGCGGAAACGCCCAAGAACACCGTGATCGTGCTGAAGAGCGCGGACAAGCAGCGGCTCGGTCAGGTCGCTGCGGAAATCCGCGCCTTCCGTCCGCCCGAGCCCTACAAGGGCAAGGGTGTCCGGTACGCCGACGAGCAGGTGCGTCGCAAAGAAGCCAAGAAGAAGTAAGGCAGGGTTATGAACGCGAAGAAAGAATCTCGTCTCCGTCGTGCCCGCCGCGCTCGCGCCAAGATCCGCGAGCTGGGCGTGTATCGCCTGTGCGTCAACCGTACCCCCCGCCACATCTACGCGCAGATCATCTCGCCGGATGGTGGCAAGGTCCTGGCCAGCGCTTCCACGCTGGACAAGGCCCTGCGTGAGGGTGCGACCGGCAACGCCGACGCCGCCGCCAAGGTGGGCGCACTGATTGCCGAACGCGCCAAGCAGGCTGGCATCACCCAGGTGGCCTTCGATCGTGCCGGTTTCAAGTACCACGGTCGTGTGAAGGCCCTGGCCGACGCCGCTCGTGAAGGCGGCCTGGAATTCTAAAGGGTTTTTACGATGGCGAAGAACGAACAGCAAAGCGGCGATCTGCAGGAAAAGCTCGTGCAGGTCAACCGTGTCGCCAAGGTGGTCAAGGGTGGCCGTATCTTCGGTTTCACCGCCCTGACCGTCGTGGGCGATGGCAAGGGTCGTGTCGGCTTCGGCCGCGGCAAGGCGCGTGAAGTGCCGGTCGCGATCCAGAAGGCGATGGACCAGGCGCGTCGCAACATGATCAAGGTGAACCTCAGCGGTGGCACCCTGCAGTACCCGGTCAAGGCCCGTCACGGTGCCTCCAAGGTGTACATGCAGCCGGCCTCCGAGGGTACCGGGATCATCGCCGGCGGCGCCATGCGCTCCGTGCTCGAGCTGGCCGGCGTCCACGACGTCCTGGCCAAGTGCTACGGCTCCACCAACCCGGTGAACGTGGTGCGTGCGACCGTCAACGGTCTGGCCTCCATGCAGTCGCCGGATGACATCGCCGCCAAGCGCGGTCTGTCCGTCGAAGCGATCACGGGGTGAATACCATGGCAGCAACACTCAAGGTGACCCAGACCCGCAGCACCATCGGCGTCCTGCCCAAGCACAAGGCCACCATGAAGGGCCTCGGGCTGCGCCGCATCGGTCATTCGGTCGAGCTGGAAGACACCCCCGCCGTGCGCGGCATGATCCACAAGGTCAACTACCTTGTGCGCGTTGAGGGAGAGTAATCCATGAAACTCAATAGCCTGAGCCCGGCTCCGGGTTCCAAGCACGCCGAGAAGCGCGTCGGTCGTGGCATCGGCTCCGGACTGGGCAAGACCGGCGGTCGCGGTCACAAGGGCCAGAAGGCCCGCAGTGGCGGCAGCGTCAAGCCCGGTTTCGAGGGCGGCCAGATGCCGCTGCAGCGTCGTCTGCCGAAGTTCGGCTTCACCTCGATGAAGTCGCTGGTTTCCGAAGAGGTGCGCCTGGGCGAGCTGGGCAAGGTCGCCGGGGACGAGGTCACCCTGGCCACCCTCAAGGAGGCCAACGTGCTCAAGGACGCCACGCTGCACGCGAAGGTGATCCTTTCCGGCGAACTGAACAAGGCGGTCACGGTTCGCGGCCTCAAGGTCACCAAGGGTGCCCGTGCCGCGATCGAAGCCGCCGGTGGCAAGGTAGAGGACTAAATGGCCAAGTCAGGAAAAATGCCGGCGATGGGCAGCGGTCTGAGTGAACTGTGGGCGCGTCTGCGCTTCGTGCTCCTCGCCATCGTGGTCTACCGTATCGGTGCCCACATCCCCGTTCCCGGTATCAATCCTGACCAGCTTGCTGCCTTGTTCAGGGAGCAGCAGGGCACCATCCTGGGCATGTTCAACATGTTCTCGGGTGGCGCCCTGGAGCGCATGAGCATCATGGCGCTGGGCATCATGCCCTACATCTCGGCGTCGATCATCATGCAGCTGCTGACCGCGGTCTCGCCCCACCTCGAGCAACTCAAGAAGGAGGGCGAGGCCGGCCGCCGCAAGATCAGCCAGTACACCCGCTACGGCACCGTGGTCCTGGCGCTGGTCCAGGCCACCGGCATGTCGGTGGGCCTGGCCAGCCAGGGCATCGCCTACACGGCCGACTTCAGCTTCTATTTCACCGCCATCGTGAGCTTCGTGACCGGTGCGGTGTTCCTGATGTGGCTGGGCGAGCAGATTACCGAGAAGGGGATCGGCAACGGCATCTCGCTGCTGATCTTCGCCGGTATCGTCGCCGGCCTGCCCGGCGCCGTCGGCCAGGCCTTCGAACTGGCCCGCAACGAGGGCGCCTGGAACGTGCTGCCGCTGCTGGCCCTGTCCGTGCTGGGTATCGCCACCGTGGCCTTCGTGGTGTTCATCGAGCGCGGCCAGCGCCGTATCACGGTGAACTATCCGCGTCGCCAGGTCGGCAACAAGATGTATGCCGGCCAGAGCAGCTACCTGCCGCTCAAGGTGAACATGGCGGGCGTCATTCCGGCGATCTTCGCCTCGAGCATCCTGCTGTTCCCGGCCTCGCTGGGGCAGTGGGTGGGGGCCGGCGAAGGCATGGAGTGGCTGCAGCGTGCGTCCCAGGCCCTGGGCCCGGGGCAGCCGCTGTATATCTTGCTTTTCGGCGCGGCGGTGGTATTCTTCTGCTTCTTTTACACAGCGCTGGTCTTCAATCCCAAGGATGTCGCCGACAACCTCAAGAAGTCGGGGGCCTTCCTGCCGGGGATTCGCCCGGGCGAGCAGACCGCTCGCTACGTCGACAAGGTCATGACGCGTCTGACCCTGTTCGGTGCCTTGTACATCACTGCGGTTTCCCTGATGCCTCAGTTCCTGATCGTGGCGTGGAACGTGCCGTTCTTCTTCGGCGGTACCTCGCTGTTGATCGTGGTGGTGGTGATCATGGACTTCATGGCCCAGGTGCAGTCGCACCTCATGTCGCACCAGTACGAGTCGGTGATGAAGAAGTCCAACCTGAAAGGCTACGGTAGCGGCGGCATGATGCGCTGAGGCGCGCCGCCGGCGACTTGGCGCGCCGCGAGCTGAGGTGTCGGCTCGCGGCGCGAGCCAACTTTGGAGATGGAACGATGAAAGTTCGAGCTTCCGTGAAGAAAATGTGCCGTAACTGCAAGATCATTCGTCGCAATGGCGCCGTGCGCGTCATCTGCAGCGAGCCGCGGCACAAGCAGCGTCAGGGCTGAACCTGAAGGCTGTGCTAGACCGGGTGCCGGCATGCCCCTTGCCCTCTGGTAGGGAAAGGGGTATGCTGTTGCGCCTTTTGTAGATGACCAATCGAGCAAGCCGCTCAAATTTCGGAGTAAGCTGATGGCCCGTATTGCAGGCGTCAATATCCCGGACAACAAGCATGCGGCGATCTCGCTGACCTATATCTTCGGGATTGGCCGTACTCGCGCTCAGGAGATCTGTGCCGCGACCGGCATCGCGCCGACCACCAAGATCCAGGAACTGTCCAGCGAAGAGCTGGATGGCCTGCGGTCCGAAGTCGGCAAGTATACCGTTGAAGGTGACCTGCGCCGTGATGTCACGCTGAATATCAAGCGTCTCATGGACCTGGGTTGCTACCGTGGTCTGCGTCATCGTCGTGGTCTTCCGCTGCGTGGTCAGCGTACCAAGACCAATGCGCGTACCCGCAAGGGCCCGCGCAAGCCGATCCGCAAATAACACGCACGTTCTGGCGTAAAGACAGGAAGAAACATCAACATGGCTAACCCGCGTAGCAACCGTAAAAAGGTTAAAAAGCAGGTGGTGGATGCCGTAGCGCATATCCACGCCTCTTTTAACAACACGATCGTGACGATCACAGACCGCCAGGGCAACGCTCTCTCCTGGGCGACTGCCGGTGGTTCGGGTTTTCGTGGTTCTCGCAAGAGCACCCCGTTCGCTGCTCAAGTGGCAAGCGAACGTGCAGCGACCGCTGCAGCCGAGTATGGTGTGAAAAACGTCGACGTGCTGGTCAAGGGCCCCGGTCCTGGCCGTGAATCCGCCGTGCGCGCCCTCAATGCCGCCGGCTTCCGCGTGCAGAGCATCACCGACGCGACGCCCATTCCCCACAATGGCTGCCGTCCGCCGAAGAAACGCCGCGTATAAGGAGACAGATTCATGGCTCGTTACATTGGACCGAAGTGCAAACTGTCTCGTCGTGAGGGGACCGACCTCTTCCTGAAGAGCGGTGTCACTCCCTTCGAGAAGAAGTGCAAATCCGAGCAGATTCCGGGTGTGCACGGCCAGCGCCGTCAGCGTCTTTCCGACTACGGCTTGCAGCTTCGCGAGAAGCAGAAAGTGCGCCGCATGTACGGCGTGCTCGAGAAGCAGTTCCGCAACTACTACAAGGAAGCGGCCCGTCTCAAGGGCGCGACCGGCGAGGTGTTGCTGCAGCTTCTCGAATCCCGACTGGACAACGTCGTCTACCGCATGGGCTTCGGCTCGACCCGCTCCGAGGCGCGTCAGCTGGTCAGCCACAAGGCGATCGCCGTCAACGGCAAGACCGTCAACGTGGCCTCCTACCAGGTCAAGCCCGGTGACGTGGTGTCCGTGCGCGAGAAGGCGAAGAACCAGGCGCGTATCCAGAACGCCCTGGCGATCTCCGCCAACCGCGGCGATGTCGCCTGGATCGAAATCGATGCCAAGAAGATGGAAGGCACTTTCAAGGCTCTGCCTGAACGCGGTGACCTGACTGCCGACATCAACGAAAACCTGATCGTCGAGCTGTACTCGAAGTAATCGCCTCCGGGTGATGCCGGGCCCGCGGTGCGGGCCCGGTGACGAGTACCGAGTATCCGTTTGGCAGCCTGAAAGGTGTTCATATGCAGCGTTCAGTGACAGAGTTTCTCCGTCCTCGCGACATCAAGGTCGAAGAAATCAGCGCACATCACGCGAAGATCGTGCTCGAGCCCTTCGAGCGTGGTTTCGGCCACACCCTGGGCAATGCACTGCGTCGCATCCTGCTCTCGTCCATGCCCGGCTGTGCCGTGGTGGAGGCCGAGATCGCCGGTGTCGATCACGAGTACAGCGCGATCGAGGGCGTCCAGGAAGATGTCATCGAGATCCTCCTGAACCTCAAGGACGTGGCGATCAAGATGCACAGCCGCGACGAGGCGGTGCTCTCGCTGAACAAGCAGGGCCCGGCCGTGGTGACCGCGGGTGACATCGCCCTCGACCATGACGTCGAGATCGTCAACCCCGAGCACGTCATCGCCCACGTCAACGAAGGCGCCGAGCTGAAGATGCAGCTCAAGGTGGCGCGCGGCCGCGGCTATGAGCCGGCGGATGCACGCCTCGGTGCCGACGACGAGTCTCGTGCCATCGGTCGCCTGCAGCTGGATGCGACCTTCAGCCCCGTGCGCCGGGTTTCCTACTCGGTCGAGGCCGCGCGTGTCGAACAGCGCACCGACCTCGACAAGCTGATCATCAGCCTGGAGACCGACGGCACCCTGGATCCGGAAGAGGCGATCCGTCGCAGCGCGACCATCCTGCAGGAGCAGCTGGCCGCGTTCGTCGACCTGGAAGCCGACAAGGAACAGGAAGTGGAGGAGGAAGAGGATCACATCGATCCGATCCTGCTGCGCCCCGTAGACGATCTCGAGTTGACCGTCCGCAGTGCCAACTGCCTGAAGGCCGAGAATATCTACTACATCGGCGATCTGATCCAGCGCACCGAGGTGGAGCTGTTGAAGACCCCGAACCTCGGCAAGAAGTCCCTGAACGAGATCAAGGACGTTCTGGCAGCCCGTGGTCTGTCCCTTGGCATGCGGCTGGAGAACTGGCCGCCGGCAAGCCTGAAGGACGACAAGGCCTCCGCGTGAGCGTCGACTCGAGTCCCAGTTTGGTAAGGAATCACAACCATGCGTCATCGTAAGAGTGGTCGTCACCTGAATCGCACGAGCTCGCATCGCCAGGCCATGTTCAAGAACATGAGCGTGTCGCTGATCGAGCACGAAGTGATCAAGACAACCCTGCCCAAGGCCAAGGAGCTGCGTCGCGTCATCGAGCCGCTGATCACCCTGGCCAAGCAGGACAGCGTCGCCAACCGTCGTCTGGCCTTCAGCCGCACCCGCTCGAAGGAAGCGGTCGGCAAGCTCTTCAATGAGCTGGGTCCGCGTTACGTCGAGCGTCCGGGCGGTTACGTCCGTATCCTCAAGTGCGGTTTCCGCACCGGCGACAACGCGCCCATGGCCTTCGTCGAGCTCGTCGATCGCCCGATCGTCGAGGACGAGGACGTCGCCGCCGAGGAGTGATCCCCGGCAGCGGGCTTCGGCCTGGCAGCGCAATAGAAAAACCGGCTCCCGAAAGGGGCCGGTTTTTTTCGCGCGTGGCAAGGCCGGCTGATCTTGGCGCGTGCAGCTACGCAGTGGTCTCCGGCTCGGCCTGGTGGTGCTCGGCCCGCGCCAGCAGCGGCTTGAGGAAGCGCCCGGTGTGCGAGGCCTCCAGGCGGGCGACCTGCTCCGGGGTGCCCTCGGCGATGATCCGTCCGCCGCCGGAGCCGCCCTCGGGGCCGAGGTCGATGAGCCAGTCGGCGGTCTTGATCACGTCGAGGTTGTGCTCGATCACCACGATGGTGTTGCCGTGGTCGCGCAGCCGGTGCAGCACGGTGAGCAGCTGGCGGATGTCCTCGAAGTGCAGCCCGGTGGTCGGCTCGTCGAGGATATAGAGGGTCTTGCCGGTGTCGCGCTTGGCCAGCTCGCGGGCCAGCTTGACCCGCTGGGCCTCGCCGCCGGACAGCGTCGTGGCGCTCTGGCCCAGGCGGATGTACGACAGGCCCACATCCATCAGCGTCTGCAGGCGCCGGGCGATGGCCGGCACCGGGCTGAAGAATTCCAGCGCCTCCTCCACGGTCATCTCCAGCACCTCGTGGATGCTCTTGCCCTTGTAGGCGATCTCCAGGGTCTCGCGGTTGTAGCGCTTGCCCTTGCAGACGTCGCAGGGCACGTAGATGTCGGGCAGGAAGTGCATCTCGACCTTGATCATGCCCTCGCCCTGGCACGCCTCGCAGCGCCCGCCCTTGACGTTGAACGAGAAGCGGCCGGGCTTGTAGCCCCGCGAGCGGGCCTCCTGGGTGCCGGCGAACAGCTCGCGGATCGGGGTGAAGATACCGGTGTAGGTGGCGGGGTTGGAGCGTGGCGTACGACCGATGGGGCTCTGGTCGATGTCGATCACCTTGTCGAGCTGATTCAGGCCCTCGATGCGCTCATGGGCCTCCGGCGTCAGGCTGGTGGCCTTGTTGAGCTCGCGGGCGGCGATCGGCATCAGGGTGCCGTTGATCAGCGTCGACTTGCCGGAGCCGGAGACCCCGGTGACGCAGATGAAGAGCCCGAGCGGCAGGGTCAGGGTGACGTCCTGGAGGTTGTTGCCGGTGGCGCCGACCAGGCGCAGCACCTTCTCCGGGTTGCCGGGGATGCGCCAGGGTGGCACCTCGATGCGGCGGGTGCCGGCCAGGTACTGGCCGGTCAGCGATGCCGGGGTGGCCATGATCTGCTCGGGGGTGCCCTGGGCGACGATGCGGCCGCCGTGGACCCCGGCGCCGGGACCGATGTCGAGCACGTGGTCGGCGGCGCGGATGGCCTCCTCGTCGTGTTCGACCACGATCACAGTATTGCCCAGGTCGCGCAGGTGTTCGAGGGTCTTGAGTAGGCGATCGTTGTCGCGCTGGTGGAGGCCGATGGAGGGCTCGTCGAGGATGTACATCACCCCCACCAGGCCGGCGCCGATCTGGCTGGCCAGGCGGATGCGCTGGGCCTCCCCGCCGGAGAGGGTGTCGGCGCTGCGCTCCAGGTTGAGGTAGTCGAGCCCGACGTTGACCAGGAACTCGAGCCGGGCGTGGATCTCGTTGATGATCTTGACCGCGATCTCACCCTTGCGACCGGGCAGTTCGAGAGCCCTGAAGTAGCGCAGGGCCTCGCCGATAGGCAAATGGACGATCTCCGGCAGGGGGCGGTCGTCGATATAGACGTGCCGCGACTCCTTGCGCAGCCGGGAGCCCTCGCAGGTCGGGCAGGCCTGGGTGGCGATATAGCGGACCAGCTCCTCGCGCACCATGCTCGACTCGGTCTCGCGGTAGCGGCGCTGCATGTTGGGCAGCACCCCCTCGAAGGGGTGCTCGCGGGTCACCTTGCGGCCGCGGTCGTTGACGTAGTGGAAGGCGATGTCGTCGCTGCCGCTGCCGTGGAGGATGATCTCGCGCTCGTGGCGGGCGAGTTCCTGCCAGGGGGTCTCCAGGGTGAAGCGATAGTGCTCGGCCACCGCCTGCAGCTGGTTGAAGTAGTAGACGCTGCGGCGATCCCAGCCCTTGATCACGCCCTCGGCCAGGGACAGCTCGGGGTGGCTGATCAGCTTGTCCGGGTCGAAGAACTGCTGCACGCCCAGGCCGTCGCAGGTGGGGCAGGCGCCGGCCGGGTTGTTGAAGGAGAACATGCGCGGCTCGAGCTCGGCGATGGAGTAGCCGCACACCGGGCAGGCGAAGCGCGCCGAGAAGTTGATGTCCTCCTGCTCGCCGTCCATGAAATGGATCACGGCGACGCCGTCGGCCAGGTTCAGGGCGGTCTCGAAGGATTCCGCCAGGCGCTGGGCCAGGCCCTCGCGCACCTTGATGCGGTCGACCACCACACTGATGTCGTGCTTGCGGTTCTTGTCCAGGGGGGCGATATCATCGAGCTCCAGCACCTGGCCATCGACCATGGCGCGCACGAAGCCCTGGGCGCGGAGTTCGGCGAGCAGCTGCAGGTGCTCGCCCTTGCGCCCCTTGACCACGGGGGCGAGCAGCATCAACTTGCTGCCCTCGGGGAGGGCCAGCACCTGGTCGACCATCTGCGAGATGGTCTGGGCCTCGAGGTCCTCGCCGTGCTCCGGGCAGCGCGGGGTGCCGGCACGGGCGAACAGCAGGCGCAGGTAGTCGTAGATCTCGGTGATGGTGCCCACCGTGGAGCGCGGGTTGTGAGAGGTGGACTTCTGCTCGATGGAGATCGCCGGCGAGAGTCCCTCGATATGGTCGACGTCGGGTTTCTCCATCATCGACAGGAACTGCCGGGCATAGGTAGAGAGCGACTCCACGTAGCGTCGCTGGCCTTCGGCGTAGAGCGTATCGAAGGCCA
>NZ_JASCQN010000011.1:0-98485 GCF_030010475.1 Halomonas kalidii
GACATGGAAGACCATCCACAGCCCGCGCGGCGGCCGGGACCCTGTGGACAAGTCAGCCACTGCCCGGGAGACGACAACGCCCGCGCGAGGCGGGCACTGGCAGTGAGGGCTTCGGGAGACCCGAGGAGCCACCGATTCGTCATCCGTTGCTCCAGGTCAGCGCACCGTCACCCGCGCATAGCGCTTCTTGCCGGCCTGGATCACGTAGCTCTTGCCGGTATCCAGCATATGGTCGCGCTCGACCACCTCGCCATCCACCTTCACCCGCCCGTTGCCCAGCATGTCCTTGGCCTGGGCACTGTTGTTGGCCAGCCCCGAGCGGTTGAGTACCGCGGCGATCGGCGCCTGGGCGCCGCCCTCGAAGTCGACCTCCACCTCGGGCAGGTCTTCCGGCAGCTCGCCCTCGGCGAGCAGGTTGCCGGCGGACCGGTGGGCGTTGGCCGCGGCGTCCGCACCGTGATACCGGCCGATCAGCTCGCGGGCCAACACCATCTTGATGTCGCGGGGGTTGGCCCCCTGCTCCGCATCGCGCTTGAGCGCCTCGATCTCCTCGTTGGGCTTGAGCGAGAGCAGCTCGAAGTAGCGCCACATCAGGCTGTCGGGCATGGAGACCAGCTTGTTGAACATGGCCCCCGGCGCCTCGTCGACGCCGACATAGTTGCCCAGCGACTTGGACATCTTCTGCACGCCGTCGAGGCCTTCCAGCAGCGGCATGGTGATCACCACCTGGGGCTCCATGTCGAAGTGCTTCTGGATCTCTCGGCCCATCAGCAGGTTGAACTTCTGGTCGGTGCCACCGAGTTCCACGTCCGCCTTCAATGCCACGGAGTCATAGCCCTGCACCAGCGGGTAGAGAAACTCGTGGAGGGAGATGGACTGTCCGGACTTGTAGCGCTTCTCGAAGTCGTCACGCTCGAGCATGCGCGCCACGGTACTCTGCCCGGCCAGCTCGATCATGTCGGCCGCGCTCATGGCGGAGAACCACTCGGCGTTGAAGCGCACCTCGGTCTTCTCGGGATCGAGGATCTTGAACACCTGCTCCTTGTAGGTCTCGGCGTTGACCCTGACCTCCTCCGCGGTGAGCGGCTTGCGCGTCACGTTCTTGCCGGAGGGGTCACCGATACGGCCGGTGAAGTCGCCGATCAGGAAGATCACCTCATGGCCGAGCTCCTGGAACTGGCGCATCTTGGTCAACAGCACGCTGTGACCCAGGTGCAGATCGGGGGCCGTCGGATCGAAGCCCGCCTTGATGCGCAGCTTGCGCCCGGACTCGAGCTTCTTGACCAGCTCCTCCTCGAGCAGGATCTCCTGGGTGCCTCGTTTCAGAAGCGCCAGCGCGCTCGCCACATCGGTCATCTTCTCCCACTCCACGACATCACGGTTGATCCCCCTGCGTACAGGGCCCATCGAATGGGGCAGAATGGTAGCATGACTCGGTGGCGTGCGGTTACGCCACCTCGACTCGGGAGACACACATGTCACTGTTCATCGGCCTGATGTCCGGCACCAGTCTCGACGGCATCGACGCCGCCCTGGTGGAGATAGTGGAGAGCGACGCGATGGGCCGCCCGCGCCTGGTGGCGACCCACGCCGAACCGATGCCCGAGCCGCTGCGCCAGCGCCTCTGGCGGCTCTGCCATGCCGAGCGGGTGAGCTTCGCCGAGCTGGCCGCTGCCGAGGATGCCCTCTGCCGCCTGCAGGCCGACACGGTGGAGGCACTGCTGGCCACCAGCCACACGCCGCGCGAGGCGATCGCCGCCGTGGGCAGTCATGGCCAGACCATCGAGCATGCCCCCCACGGCCATGATGGCGGCCCCGCCTATACCCTGCAGCTCGACAACCCCAGCCTGCTCGCCGAACTCACCGGCTGCCCGGTGGTGGCCGACTTCCGCCGCCGCGACCTCGCCGCCGGGGGGCAGGCGGCTCCCCTCGCCCCGGCCTTTCATGAAGCGCTGCTGCGTGCCCCGGGCGAGTGGCGGCTGGTGCTGAACCTGGGCGGTTTCGCCAACCTGACGCTGCTGCCACCGACGGAGGACGAACGGGCTCCGCTCGGCTTCGACACCGGCCCGGCCAATGCCCTGCTGGATGCCTGGCATGCCCGCCACCGCGACGGGCGCTTCGATGCCGGAGGGGAGTGGGCGGCCTCGGGCCGGGTGGATGACGCCCTGCTGGAGCGCCTGCTGGCGGAGCCGTTCTTCCACCAGCCGCCCCCCCGCAGCACGGGCCGCGAGCTGTTCCACCTCGACTGGCTGGAACGACGGCTGACCGGGGAGGAGGCGCTGGAGGATGTGCAGGCGACACTCGCCGAGCTGACCGCGACCAGCATCGCGCTGGGCATCGGGATGGCGCGGGAACGGCTGGCGGCCCCCTCCGCCGCCGCCCTGATCCCCTGCGGCGGCGGTGCCCACAACGCCGATCTGCTGGCCCGCCTGGCGCGCCACCTGCCCGAGACGCCGCTGGTCGCCAGTGCCGACTGGGGCTGGCCCGCCGATTGGCTGGAGGCCGGCGCCTTCGCCTGGCTCGCCTGGCGAAGGCTCCAGGCCCGGCCCGGCAACCTGCCCTCGGTCACCGGGGCTTCGGGGTGCCGCATCCTCGGCGGTGTCTACGCCCCCTGACCGGCATACGGCCACGGCATGCCTAGAAGTCGTCCTCGTTGCGCAGCGACAGGTGGTTCGCCGCCTCCCTGGCCTGGGTAAGCCCCTCGCTGTTCTGGTCACCGTACTTGATCATCATCCGCAGGTCGTTGGCGGAATCGGCGTGCACCAGCGCCACCTCCTCGGTGATCCTGCCCGCCCTGAAGAGGTCATAGAGCGCCTGGTCGAAGGTCTGCATGCCCAGGTCCCGCGAGCGCGCCATGACGTTCTTGATCTCGGTCACCTCGCCCTTGCGCACCAGGTCACCGATCAGCGGCGACTTGAGCAGGATCTCGATGGCCGGGCAGCGGCCACCGTCCACCGTCGGCAACAGCTGCTGCGCGACGATGGCCTGCAGGTTGAGCGACAGGTCGAGCCAGATCTGCTCGTGCCGCTCATGGGGGAAGAAGTGGATGATGCGATCCAGCGCCTGGTTGGCATTGTTGGCGTGCAGGGTGGCCAGGCAGAGGTGGCCGGTCTCGGCGAAGGTCAGCGCATGCTCCATGGTCTCCCGGGTACGCACCTCGCCGATCAGGATCACGTCGGGCGCCTGGCGCAGGGTGTTCTTCAGCGCCACCTCGAAGGAATCGGTGTCGATGCCCACTTCCCGCTGGTTGATGATCGCCTTCTTGTGCGGGTGAACGTACTCGATGGGATCCTCGACACTGATGATGTGGCCGCCGATGGTCTCGTTGCGCTGCTGGATCATCGACGCCAGGGTGGTCGACTTGCCGGTGCCGGTGCCCCCGACCACGAACACCAGGCCGCGCTTGATGTTGGCCAGTTCTCCCAGCACCGGGGGCAGCGACAGCTCCTCCAGGTGGGGAATATCGAAGGCGATACGGCGGATCACCATCGCCAGCTGGTTGCGCTGCTGGAAGGCGCTGACCCGGAAACGACCGCGCCCGCTGAGGCTGAGCGCGAAATTGGCCTCACGCTCGGCCTGGAAACGCGCGCGCAACCCCTCGGGGATCGAGGCGCTGACCAGTTCGTTGACCTGCTGAACACTGAGCGCCTGATCCCCCAGGGCGGTGAGTTGGCCCGTCATCTTCAGGGTCGGCGGGGCATTCACCGAGATCAGCAGATCCGACGCCTCCCTCTGCACCATGATGTCCAGCAGTTGGTGAAGCCACTCTGTTGCCGTCATGTCCCTGCTCCTCTACTCGTCTCGTGCTCAGCTCGCCAGCACGCTCTTGGCCTTGGCCTGAGCCTCGTCCCGGGCCACCACGTTGTCGGCCACCAGCCTGGCCAGCGAGGCATCCAGGGTCTGCATGCCCAGGTTGCCGCCGGTCTGGATCGCCGAGTAGATCTGCGCCACCTTGTCCTCGCGGATCAGGTTGCGTACCGCCGCCGTGGCGACGAGAATCTCGTGGGCCGCTACCCGCCCCCCGCCCTGGCGCTTCAGCAGGGCCTGGGAGACCACCGCCTGCAGCGATTCGGAGAGCATCGAGCGCACCATGGACTTCTCGTCGCCGGGGAAGACGTCGATGATACGGTCGATGGTCTTGGCCGCCGACGTGGTGTGCAGGGTGCCGAACACCAGGTGACCGGTCTCGGCCGCGGTCAATGCCAGGCGAATGGTCTCCAGGTCACGCATCTCGCCGACCAGGATGATGTCCGGGTCCTCGCGCAGGGCGCTGCGCAGGGCCGGGGCAAAGCCATGGGTATCACGGTGCACCTCACGCTGGTTGACCAGGCAGCGCTTGCTGCGGTGGACGAATTCCACCGGATCCTCGATGGTGAGGATATGCTCGTAACGATTGTCGTTGATGTAGTCGATCATCGCCGCGAGCGTCGTGCTCTTGCCCGAACCGGTGGGGCCGGTCACCAGCACCAGGCCGCGGGGCAACATGGCCAGGCGGCGGAAGACGTCGCCCATTCCCAGGTCGTCCAGGGTCAGCACTTCCGAGGGAATGGTACGAAATACCGCCCCGGCCCCGCGCGCCTGGTTGAAGACGTTGACACGAAAGCGCGAGACCCCCGGGACCTCGAACGAAAAGTCGGTCTCGTAGAACTCCTCGTAGTCGCGGCGCTGCCGATCCGCCATGATGTCGTAGATCAGCTTGCGGACCTCGCGGTCCTCCATGGCCGGCACATTGAGCCGGCGGATGTCGCCGTCGACACGTATCATCGGCGGCAGGCCTGCCGACAGATGGAGGTCCGACGCGTTCTGCTTTGCCGAGAACGCCAGCAGTTCGGTAATATCCATGCGTTTCCCCTGCTTCCGGGATGATAAGGTTCCCTTCAGTTATGACCAGTATGACAGACCTTTCGTGATGAAGGCTTTGGTACTTTCCGAGTCACTGGCCGCTGCCCGTGCCCGCCTGGCCGAGGCCCTGCAGGACGCCGGGCGTCCCGTTTCCGGCGCCCGCCTGCTCGCCGTCAGCAAGACCAAGCCGGCGGCCCTGATACGCGAGGCCTGGCATCTCGGCCAGCGCGACTTCGGCGAGAACTATGTCCAGGAAGCCCTCGACAAGCAGGCCGAACTCGCGGACCTCGACGACATCGTCTGGCATTTCATCGGTCCACTGCAATCCAACAAGACGCGCGCCGTGGCCGAGCACTTCGCCTGGGTACACAGCCTAGACCGGGAGAAGATCGCCCAGCGTCTCAACGATCAACGCCCCGCAGGGCTCGGGCCACTCAACATCTGCCTGCAGGTCAACATCAGCGACGAGCCCAGCAAGTCCGGCGTCCTGCTCGCCGAGCTGCCGGCCCTGGCGGAGGCGGTGCTGGCGATGCCGGCCCTGCGCCTGCGCGGGCTGATGGCGATTCCCGCGCCGGTCGAGGACCGCGAGGCCCAGCGTGTGCCCTTTGCCCGGCTGCGCGAGGCCCTGGCGGCACTGCAGGAACGCTTCCCGGACGCGCCGCTGGACACCCTGTCGATGGGCATGACCGCCGACCTGGAGGCCGCCGTAGTGGAAGGCGCCACCCTGGTCCGGCTGGGCACCGCCATCTTCGGCGAGCGGGCAGCACGACAGGAACCACAATAATTCGCGTGCCGGTAACGCAGGCCGGCCAAACATTCGTCGACCGACACAGGACAGATCACATGGCCAGCAGAGTCACCTTCATCGGCGCCGGCAACATGGCCAGCGCCATCATCGGCGGCATGATCGACAACGGCTTCTCGCCCTCCGCCATCACCGCCACCTCGCCCAGCGACGAGATACTGGCCCCGGTACGCAGCCGACTGGGCATCCACACCGCGACCGACAATGCCACCGCGACCGACCAGGCCGATGTGGTGGTGCTGGCGGTAAAGCCCCAGGTGATGCGCGACGTCTGCGCGGGACTGCGTGACGTGGTCCAGCGCCGCCGGCCGCTGATCATCTCGGTGGCCGCCGGCCTGCCCGCCGAGACGCTCGAGCACTGGCTGGGCGGCAACCTGGCGGTGGTGCGCTGCATGCCCAACACGCCTTCGCTGGTCGGCGCCGGCGCCGCCGGCCTGTTCGCCAATGCCAACGTCAGCGACACGCAGCGCCGGCTCGCCACCGAGATGCTGGAGGCGGTGGGCCTGGTCGAGTGGGTCGAGCAGGAAGCCCTGCTCGATGCCGTGACCGCGGTTTCCGGCAGTGGCCCGGCCTACTTCTTCCTGATGTTCGAGGCGATGGAGGAGGCCGGCGTATCCCTCGGCCTGCCCGCCGAGACCGCCCGCCGCCTGGCGATGCAGACGGCGCTGGGCGCGGCGAAGATGGCCCAGCAGAGCGACAAGACCCCCGCCGAGCTCAAGCGCAACGTGATGTCCCCCGGCGGCACCACCGAGCGCGCCATCGAGCACCTGGAAAGCGCCGGCCTGCGCCGGACCCTGGGGGAAGCGCTCGAGGCCTGCGCCGCCCGAGCCCGCGAGATGGCCGACGAGCTCGGCAAGCGCTGACCCGGCCAGCATTCACTCGGCATGTGTATACAAGACTGAGTTTCCAAGACAAGGAGGAGCCCTGATGGGCAGTCAACTGGGAAGTGCCGGCCTGCTGCTGGTCAACACCCTCATCAATATCTATCTGTTCCTGCTGATGCTGCGCTTCCTGCTGCAGGCATCCCGGGCCGACTACTACAATCCCATCAGCCAGTCGGTGGTGAAGATCACCCAGCCGGCGGTGCGTCCCTTCCAGGGCTTCCTCGGCCCGGTGATGAACCGTTTCGACCTGGCCACCCTGGCGGCCGGTTTCGTGCTCAAGGCGGTGAGCATCGTGGTGATCCTGCAGGTGGCCGGCTTCGGCATGCCACCGCTGATCGGCGTGGCCATCGGCTCGATCGCGGCACTGGCCAACGCGATCCTGAAGATCTATTTCTTCGCGCTGATCGTGATGATCATCCTCAGTTGGGTCGCCCCCAACGCCAGCCACCCGGGTGCCTTGCTGGTGATGCAACTGGTGGAGCCGATCATGACGCCGCTACGCCGCGTGATCCCGCCGCTGGGCATGATCGACCTGTCGCCCATCGTGGCCTTCATCGCCATCAGCATCATCGATGGTATCGTGGTGGGCTCGCTGACCCGTGCAGCCGGCATCTCCGGCGCCCTGGTCGGCCTCTGAGCCAGGACACCATGACAACAGGCACCACGCAACGACTGGACACCGAACGACTGATGCCCGAGCTTCCGCGCGACTCGGTCGGCCTGGTGACGCCGCAGACGGCGCACTTCGACGACCCCCTGGCCCTGGCCTGCGGCAAGACGCTGCCGGCCTACGACCTCGTCTATGAAACCTACGGCACGCTCAACGCCGCGCGCTCCAATGCGGTGCTGATCTGCCATGCCCTCTCCGGCCACCACCACGCCGCCGGCTTCCACGCCCCCGACGAACGCAAGCCGGGCTGGTGGGACGCCCATATCGGCCCCGGCAAGTCCATCGATACCGACCGCTACTTCGTGGTCTCGCTGAACAACCTGGGCGGCTGCCACGGCAGCACCGGCCCGAACAGCGAGAACCCCGAGACCGGCCGCCAGTGGGGGCCGGACTTTCCCATGATGACGGTGGGTGACTGGGTCCATAGCCAGGCGCGGCTGGCCGACCGGCTCGGCATCGAGCGCTTCGCCGCGGTGATCGGCGGCAGCCTCGGTGGCATGCAGGTGGTCCAGTGGACCCTCGCCTATCCCGAGCGAGTCGCCAATGCGGCGGTGATCGCCGCCACGCCGAAGCTGTCGGCCCAGAACATCGCCTTCAACGAGGTCGCCCGCCAGGCGATCCGCTCCGACCCCGACTATCACGACGGCTGGTATGCCGAGCGGGACAAGGTGCCCCGACGCGGCCTCAAGCTCGCCCGCATGGTGGGACACATCACCTACCTGTCGGAGGACGCCATGGGCAGCAAGTTCGGCCGCGACCTGCGCACCGACGACCTCAACTTCGGCTACGACGTCGAGTTCCAGGTGGAGTCCTACCTGCGCTATCAGGGCGACACCTTCTCCACCTCCTTCGACGCCAACACCTACCTGCTGATGACCAAGGCGCTGGACTACTTCGACCCGGCTGCGCCCCACGGTGGCGACCTCGCCCGGGCCCTGGCCCCGGCGGCCTGCCCCTTTCTGGTGGTCAGCTTCACCACCGACTGGCGCTTCCCGCCGTCACGCTCGCGGGAACTGGTCAACGCCCTGGTGCGTGCCGGCAAGGCGGTCAGCTACGCCAATATCGACTCACCCCACGGTCACGACGCCTTCCTGATGCCCGAGCCCCGCTACCAGGCGGTGTTCACCGCCTTCATGGCCCGCGTGGCCCGGGACCTCGGCCTGGAGGACCACCCATGATGCGTGCCGACTTCAAGCTGATCCACGACTGGGTGCCCGAGGGGGCCCACATCCTCGACCTGGCCTGCGGCGACGGCACCCTGCTGGCGGCCCTGGCCCGCGACAAGAAGGTCACCGGCTACGGGCTGGAGATCGACCCGGCGGGTATCACCGCCTGCATCGAACGCGGCGTCAACGTCATCGAGCAGAACCTCGACGAGGGGCTGGCCAACTTCGAGGACGACGCCTGCGACCTGGTGATCATGACCCAGGCCCTGCAGGCCCTGCGCCGTCCCGACCGCATGCTCGACGAGATGCTGCGCGTGGCGGAAGAGTGCATCATCACCTTCCCCAACTTCGCCTACTGGCGGCACCGGGCCTATCTCGGTCTCAAGGGCTACATGCCAGTCTCCAAGTCGCTGCCCCACGCCTGGTACGACACCCCCAACATCCATCTGTCGACCTTCAACGACTTTGAACAACTCTGCCGCGACAAGGGTCTGATCATCGTCGACCGGGCGGTGGGTATCGGCGACCACGAGGGCCACTGGACCTCGCGCTGGTGGCCCAACCTGTTCGGCGAGATCGCCATCTTCCGCGTCACCCGCCGGAGTGACTGACTCGAGCAGAGAACGAACACGAACCGAAGCGCAAGATCGGGGGCATACCATGATCCAGCGAGTCCTGACCGGCCTGGCCCTGGGGTGGCTGTTGCTGCTTGCCCCGCCGCTGCCGGCCCAGCAGTTCGAACAGATCGGCGACTACCAGATCCACTACAGTGCGGTGACCACCAGCTTCCTGCCCCGCGAGGTGGCCGAGGAACACCGCATCCAGCGCAACCCGGTGATGGCGCTGCTCAATGTCAGCGTGCTCGAGGAACGGGAGGCCGGCACGACCCGGGTCGTGCCGGCCACCGTCAACGGCCGGGTCGGCGAGCTGGGCAGCGGCGACGGCGAACCGCTCGCCTTCCGTACCCTGCGCAGCGGCGACAGCGTGTCGCAGATCGCGGTCTTCCGCATCCACGAGGATGCCCCCATGCGCTTCGACCTCGAGGTGCGCTACGACCGCAACAGTGAGCCCGCCGAAGTCAGCTTCATCCAGCGATTCTATATAGACAGGTGACCCTTCGGATGAGTGCGAACCTGCCGGAGACCCCGGCGCCACTGCAGCAGGCCCTGGACGCCTGCCGCCACCGGGACCCCGAGGGATTCCACCGGCTTCGGCAAGCCGTCGCCCCCGCGATGCTAGCCACCGCCCTTCACTTCGTGCAGGACGTCCGCCAGGCCGAGGATGTCGTGCACGACACCCTGCTGCTGGCCTGGCTCAATGCCGAGCGCTTCGCCGCCGATGACCTCCCTCCGGGATCCTGGCTCTTCACCATCCTCGGCAGCCGGCTGCACAGCCAGCTCGAGGCTCTGGCTGGCCGCCCCCCCTCGGCCCCCCGAGCGGTCCCCACCGGGTTGCAGGGCCAGGCCCTCTGGACGCTGGCCCGTGACCTGGAGTCACGACCGCCCAGTGCATCGCTGGGCGATCGCCTGACCGAGTCCCTGTCGGCTCGGCTGGCGGCCCCGCAGCTGCCGAAGACCCCCACCGGGGAGCTGGTGCATCCGCCGCTCTACGACGCCCGGCTCCGCCGCAAGATGCTGACGTCGCGCCTCGCCTACCAGGCCAAGGAGGGCTTCAAGCGTCGTCTGGGCCGGCCCCTGGAGGAGTGGGCATTCCGGCGCTGGCTGGCCCAGCGACCCGTCGGCCAGTGGCTGGAAGCCCAGGGGTTGCCACGGCGCAGTGTCGAAGCCGCCCTGGGCGATCGCCTGGATCTCGAGGTGAACCCCGGGCGACTGGTCCGCTGCATGAGCTATCCCGATGCCTTTCCCGACCGCACGGAGCGGCGCAAGGCCTCGAACCTGTTCCTGTGGTCCGGTGACTGGGACCTGCCCCACCACTCCCTGGCCGACAGCAGTCGCACCCGCTTCATCCAGGATCTCTGGACCCATCGGCTGGAGCCGAGCCGCAGCGAGACCTTCCGGCGGCTCGAGCAGCAGCGGGAACAGGGCCGCCCGCTGCGCTCCCACCACAAGGGGATGCTGCTCGACAGCCGTGAACGCATCCTCGAGTACCTGCGGCTCTACCTGCTGTACATGGAGAACATGGCCTGTTTCGGCTTCGACAAGCACGAGGGCAAGGACAGGCTGGGGGTGACGATCGACCGTCACGGTCGGATCATCAAGACCAACAAGGGCCTGCATCGGCTGGCGATGGCGCAGGTCCTGGGGCTCGCCGAGATCACGGTCCGGGTCCGCAGCGTTCACCGCCAATGGTGGCAACGACACGCCGGCGACGCCAAGGGACGAGACGCCCTGGAGCGCGTGGCACAGGCCCTGCCCGAGTGCGTCCCGGCCTGAGCGAACGACGCCAGCGGGTGCCGCGTGGCGACCTCTGGGTCGCCCCCGACTCAGTCGAGGCCGAGGGCGACATCCACCCGGCGCTCGAGTGACACCGGCAGCGCACCGCCCAGGCGGATCGCCGTCGGTACGCCTTCGCGACGCATGACCTCGCAGCGGTGCGCCAGCACCTCGACGCCACGGCCAGCCACGTCGCGCAGCGTCGCCGCATAGCCCGGATCCAGGTGATCGGCCGGCGCCACGTCGGGGATGCCCTCGTGGGCCACGCAGAACAGCAACACGGCACGCTGGCCCCGGGCGGCGAGCTCGGCCAGCACCTCCAGGTGCTTCCTGCCGCGCACGCTCACCGCATCGGGGAAATAGCCGTGGCCATCGGCTTCTCTCAGCGTCACCTGCTTGACCTCGACGAAGGCCGTGCCGCGCACCGGATCATCGAGGCGAAAATCCAGCCGGGACGCCTTCTCCCCGCCCCCGTGCGCCACCTTCGCCTCGCGCCGGAGCGCCGCATAGCCGGCGAGCGCCGGCACCCGCCCCTCGCCCAGCGCCTCCTCGACGATGCGGTTGGCGCGGCCGGTATGCACCGAGGCCATGGCCCGCGAGCCATCGGGCTGGGGCAGCTCGATCAGCTCCCAGGTCCAGGCCAGCTTGCGCGCGGGGTTGTCGCTCGCCGCCAGCCACACGCGGCCGCCCGGCACGCTCACCGCCCGCATGGAGCCGGTGTTGGGACAGTGCGCCACCACCTCGCGACCGTCGTCGAGGCGCACGTCGGCGAGGAAGCGCTTGTAGCGACGCAGCAGGGTACCGGGGACCAGCTCGGCATACTGCATGCGCCTAGCCCCTGGCCAGGAAGCGTTCGAGCCGGCTCACCGCCTCCTCCAGGCGCGCGATGCCGGTAGTGAAGGCGATGCGCACGTGATGCTCGCCACCGGCGAGGGCGAAGTCGATGCCCGGGGTGATGGCGACGTTCTCCTCCTCGAGCAACCGCCGGCAGAAGGCCTGGCTGTCGCGGCTGTAGCGCGAGATATCGAGCCACAGATAGAAGGCCCCCTGGGGCGGCAACGACGGCGCCAGCCCGAGCCGCGCGAGCCCGGCCAGCAGGGCATCGCGGCGGCGGCCGAGCTCGACGCGCCGGCTTTCGAGGACCTCTCGACACTCGGGCGTGAAGGCGGCCAGGGCCGCATGCTGGGCCGGCGTGGGCGCCGCCAGGAAGACGTTCTGGGCCAGCCGGGTCAACGGCTCCACCGCATCAGCGGGAGCCAGCAGCCACCCCAGCCGCCAGCCGGTCATGCCGAAATACTTGGAGAAGCTGTTGACCACGAAGGCGTCCGGGGTAACCGACGCCACCGACAGCGGCTCCAGGTCATAGCAGAGGCCCTGATAGATCTCGTCGACCAGCAGTTGCCCCCCGCGCGCCGCCACGGCAGCGGCCACCCCCGCCAGTTGCTCGGCATCGAGCATATGGCCGGTGGGGTTGGAGGGGCTGGCGAGCATCGCCAGGCGGGTATCGTCGCGCCAATGGCGGGCGACCAGGTCCGCGTCGAGCTGCCAACCGCTCTCGGTGCCTACCGGTACGGCGTCCACCTCGGCGCCGGCCAGGGCCATGAAGTGGCGATTGCAGGGATAGTTGGGGTCGGCCATCAACACCCGGTCGCCGGGGCCGACCAGCAGCTGGCTGGCCAGCAGCAACGCTCCCGACGCCCCCGGGGTGATCAGGACCCGCGCGGGATCGACCTCGGCGCCGAAATGCTTGCTATAGTGACCGGCGATGGCCTCGCGCAGCGCCGGCAGCCCTGCCGCCGGCGTATAGCGGGTGTGCCCCGCCGTCAGTGCCGCCTGGCCAGCGGCCACCACCGGTGCGGGGGTCGCGAAGTCGGGCTCGCCCACTTCCAGGTGGATCACATCGTGCCCGACCGCCTCCCGGGCCTGGGCGGCCTCCAGCAGGCTCATGACCCGGAAGGGGGCGACCCGCTCGACACGCGAATTCCATGACATGACTGGCTCCTGTGCCTGTGCGATGATCGGCCGGAATGGGCATTCTTTCGTCGCCACGCGGTCCAACGGGGACATTGTACCGACTTTCGTTGCACCCGCGCAGATTGGGCAGCCAGAGGAGTTGCAAAGCCTGCGTTTTTCCGCTAAACAAGCATCCTTTTGGCGTGAGATACCTTGCACCATGGCGGGTATTGATCAGCAGTCACCACAGTAACGAGGCAGTCCCATGCCAGTAGCAGAAAAGAAGACGGAAGCTCCCAAGAAATTCACCCCGTACGAGCCGGCCGCGGGTGAAGAGTACATGAACGAACAGCAGCTGGAGCACTTCCGACAGATCCTGCTGGGCTGGAAACAGGAACTGATGGAAGAGGTGGATCGCACCGTGCGCCACCTGCAGGAAGAGGCCAACAACTACGCCGATCCGGCCGACCGCGCCACCCAGGAGGAGGGCTTCAGCCTGGAGCTGCGCACCCGCGACCGTGAGCGCAAGCTGCTCAAGAAGATCAACGAGACCCTCGAGAAGATCGACGAGGACGACTACGGCTTCTGTGAGGCCTGTGGCGTCGAGATCGGCATCCGCCGGTTGGAAGCGCGGCCCACCGCCACCCTCTGCGTCGACTGCAAGACGCTCGCCGAACTCAAGGAAAAGCAGCTGGGCGGCTGAGCCGGCCATGCCGATCGCCTTGCAGCAACGTCGCGACGGGCACCCCTGGGTGCCCGTTTGCATGTCTGACGCCCACCGGCGGAGCCAGCCATGAGCCACTACCGCGGCCGCTTCGCCCCGACCCCCTCGGGGCCGCTGCACTTCGGCTCGCTGGTGGCGGCGCTGGCGAGCTTTCTCGATGCCCGCCGGGTCGGCGGGCAGTGGCGGCTGCGCATCGAGGACATCGACCCGCCGCGCTGCCCGCCGGGTGCGGCCGAGACCATCCTGCGCCAGCTCGAGGCCTTCGGCCTGGAGTGGGACGGACCGATCCACTGGCAACACGAACGCGGTGCGGCCTATCAGGCGGCGCTGGACACCCTGGTCGACCGGGGCCTGGCCTACCCCTGCAGCTGCTCACGCAAGCAGTGGCGCGACCACCCGATCTATCCCGGCTGGTGCCGCGAGGGCCTGCGCGAGCCCGGCAAGCCGGCGGCCTGGCGGCTGCGCAGCGATCTCGGCCTGCGCCCGGTCGTCTGGCACGACCGGCTGTTCGGCGAGCAGCACTTCGACCCGGCTACGCTCGGCGATGTGATACTCAGGCGCAAGGACGACCTCTGGGCCTATCAGCTCGCCGTGGTGGTGGACGACGCCGACCAGGGCATCACCGATGTGGTCCGCGGTTTCGACCTGCTCGACAATACCCCCTGGCAGCGCCAGTTGCAGCACGGCCTCGACCAGCCCGAACCGCGCTACCTGCACCTGCCGCTGATCATGGGCGGCGACGGCCAGAAGCTCTCCAAGCAGAACCTGGCACCGCCGCTGCCACTGGACGACGACGCGGTGCGGCCACTGCTGCACCGGGCACTGGTGGCGCTCGACCAGCGGCCGCCGGCGGAACTCGCCACGGCCCCGGTGGCCGAGCAGCTCGCCCGGGCGATCACGACGTGGGACGCCGGCCGCATCCACCCCCGCCCCGAGCGTTCGGCCACCGCGGCCAGCCACTGAGAGGAGCGCACCGTGTACGTCTATCGCCTCATGCTCTTCCTGGTCTTCGGCGGCTACCTGCTCTCGCCGCTACTGATGAGCGGCTGGGCCAACCCCGGGGTGGCCTGGTACCGTCCCTTCCTCATCTGGGGAGTGCTGATCGCCCTGACGGTGTGGCTGGAGCAGAAGAGGAAACTCGATGAGCGCTGACAGGCTACCGACGAGCCCGGGCGACGAGGAGCGCCGATGAGCGCCAGCCTGGCCAGTGTCCTGGCGCTGGGAACCGGCTACCTGCTGCTGCTGTTCCTCTGTGCCCTGGCGGTGGAGCGTGGCTGGATACCCTCGCGCATCGCCCGCCACCCGGCGGTCTATACCCTGGCGCTGGGTGTCTACGCCAGCGCCTGGGCGATCTACGGCAGCCTGGAGCTGGCCAGCAATGCCGGGTTCGGCTACCTGGCCTACTACCTCGGGGTGGCCGGCGCCTTCCTGCTCGCCCCGGTGCTGCTGGTACCGATCCAGCGCCTGAGCCGCACCTACCAGCTCTCCTCGCTCGCCGACCTCTTCGCCTTCCGCTTCCGGTCACGCTGGGTCGGCACCCTGGTCACCCTGGTCAGCCTGCTGGCGGTGATACCGCTGCTGGCCCTCCAGGTACAGACCATGGGCGACGCCATCTTCCTGTTGACCGGCGCCGCCTCGCCGTCGCTGCTGGCCCTGGTCTTCTGCGTGCTGATCGCCCTGTTCACCATCCTCTTCGGCGCCCGCCACACCCGGCTGCACGCCCGCCACGACACCCTGCTCGTCACCATCGCGCTGGAGTCGGCGGTCAAGCTCGGCGCCATGCTGGCGCTGGGTGCCTTCGCCCTGTTCGTCGTCTTCGACGGCCCCGCCGACCTCCAGGCCTGGCTGGACGGCCCCGGTCGTGCGGCCCAGGCCGGCGTCGAGCACCTCGACCCGGCCCAGTGGCGCACCCTGTTGCTGCTGTTCTTCGCCGCGGCCTTCCTGATGCCGCACATGTTCCATATCACCTTCGCCGAGACCCTCTCCCGACGCACCCTGCTCCAGGCCGCCTGGACACTGCCGCTGTTCCTGCTGCTGATGGCACTGCCGGTGCCGCTGATCCTGTGGGGCGCCCAGCGGGTCGGGGCAGAAGCCACGGGGGGCGGGGCGGCCTACCTGGCCTTCGCCCTCTCGGAGTCCTGGTGGGTCGGCGCCCTGGCCTTCATCGCCGGCCTGGCAGCGGCCAGCGGCACCATGATCATCATCTCGTTGGCGCTGTCGGGGATGATCCTCAATCACCTGGTACTGGTGGCCCACCCGCCGGTCGACCAACCCGACCTCTACCGCTGGCTGCGCTGGCTGCGCCGGGCGCTGATCGGTGCGGTGATCCTCGGTGGCTGGCTCTTCTATCGCACCGTAGGGGTGCACCACGACCTCACCACCCTGGGCCTGGCCGCCTTCATCGGCATGGCCCAGTGCCTGCCGGGCATGCTGGCGCTGCTCTACTGGCCCGGGGCCAATCGCAAGGGGATGGTGTCGGGCCTCGTCGCCGGCACCCTGATCTGGCTGGCTGGCCTGTGGCCCCCGCTGCTCACCGGCCTGCCGGCCCTGGTACTGCTCCCTCCGGGGCTCGAGGGGCTCACCGGCGAGCCGGTGTGGTACATCGTCACCCTGGTGTCACTGGCCACCAACATCCTGATCCTGATCCTGGTCTCGCTGGCCACCCGGACTTCACCGGGGGAGCGGGCCGCCGCCGAGGCCTGCTCGGTGGACGCGGTGATCCGGCCCAAGCGGCTGCCGCTGGAGGCCACCAACGGCGAGGAGTTCAAGCACTACCTGGCCCGGGCGCTGGGCGAAGATGTCGCCTCGCGCGAGGTCGACCGCGCCCTGGCGGCGCTGCATCTCTCGCCGCTGGAGAGCCGCCCCTACGCGCTGCGCCGCCTGCGCGACCGCATCCAGGCCAACCTGTCCGGCTTGATGGGCCCGTCGGTGGCCCAGGACATCGTCGACCGTTACCTGCCCTATCGCCAGGATGGCGGCGACGCCACCGAGGACATCCACTTCGTCGAGAGCCGCCTGGAAGCCTACCGTACCCGCCTGACCGGCCTGGCCCGGGAGCTCGACGGCCTGCGCCGCTACCACCGGCGCACCCTGACGCGCCTGCCCGTGGGGCTCTGCGCCTTCGGCGACGACGGGGAGCTGCTGATGTGGAACGACGCCCTCTCCACGCTCACCGGCATCCCCGGCGAGAGCGTGATCGGCGCGCGTCGCGACAGCCTCCCCGCCCCCTGGGACGAGCTGCTCGGACGCATCCTCGCCGAGCCCCACAGCCACCTCTACAAGCAGCCGGTGGAACTGGAAGGCGGCCTGCGCTATCTGACGCTGCACAAGGCCGAGCTCGAGGACGATGACGACGAGCGCGGCGGCAAGGTGATCCTGATCGAGGACCACAGCGAGATGAAGTGGCTGGAGGACGAGCTGGTGCATGCCGCCAGGCTGGCCTCGATCGGCCAGTTGGCCGCCGGCGTGGCCCACGAGATCGGCAACCCCATCACCGGCATCTCCTCGCTGGCCCAGAACCTGCGCTACGACACCGATGATCCCCAACTGCTCGAGACCGCCGGACAGATCCAGCAGCTCACCGACCGGGTCTCACGTATCGTCTCCTCGCTGGTCGGTTTCGCCCATGGGGGCCGCCATGTGGCGGGCCAGGCCTTCGCCCCGGTGTCGATGGCCACCGTCACCGACGAGGCGCTGCACTTGATCCACCTGGCCCGCTCGGGGGAGGATGTGGACTATCACAATCTCTGCCCCCCCGACCTGGTGGTCCAGGGCGACGCCCAGCGGCTCCTGCAGGTGATGATCAACCTGCTCGGCAACGCACGCGACGCCAGCGAGCCGGGCGGCCGGGTGATCGTCGACGCTACCCCGGAAGGGGAGTGGCTGCTGGTCACCGTGACCGACGAGGGCCACGGCATTGACGAGCGCGTCCGCGACCACCTGTTCGAGCCGTTCACCACCACCAAGCCGCCCGGTGAGGGAACGGGGCTCGGCCTGCCACTGGTCTATAGCATCATCGCCGAGCATCGCGGGCAGATCGATATCGACTCCCCGCCGCCTGGACAGCCCTGCGGCACCCGCATCAGCCTCTGGCTGCCCCTCAACCGACAGGATGGTGAAAGCCCCGATGAGCCGGATTCTGATCGTTGAAGACGAAGCCATCATCCGCACCGCGCTGCGGCGGCTGCTGGAGCGCCATGACTACCGGGTCAGCGAGGCCGGCTCGGTAGCCGAGGCCCTCGAGCTCGATCCCCAGCGCTTCGACCTGGTGATCAGCGACCTGCGCCTTCCCGGTGAAGCCGGCACCGAGCTGATCGCCCGTGCCGCGCCCATTCCGGTGCTGATCATGACCAGCTACGCCAGCATGCGCTCGGCGGTGGACGCCCTGAAGCTCGGTGCGGTGGACTACGTGGCCAAGCCCTTCGACCACGACGAGCTGCTCGAGACCGTGGCGCGGGCACTTCACCAGCAGGCCGCCCGCAGCACCGAGCCTCCCGACATCACGGAGCCGGGGGGCAACGCCCAGCCGATGATCGGCAGCTGCGCCGCCATGCAGGTGGTCTATACCCGCATCCGCAAGACCGCCCCCGCCGACGTCACGGTGCTGATCCAGGGCGAGTCGGGCACCGGCAAGGAGCTGGTGGCTCGCGCCATCCATCAGCAGAGCAGGCGCGCCGCGGCGCCGCTGATCTGCGTGAACTGCGCGGCGATTCCCGAGACGCTGATCGAGTCCGAGCTGTTCGGCCACGAGAAGGGCGCCTTCACCGGTGCCAGCGCCGCCCGCACCGGCCTGGTGGAAGCCGCCGACGGCGGCACCCTGTTCCTCGACGAGATCGGCGAACTGCCACTGGATGCCCAGGCGCGCCTGCTGCGCGTGCTGCAGGAGGGCGAGATCCGCAAGATCGGCTCGGTGGAGACCCGCCACGTCGACGTGCGCCTGATCGCCGCCACCCACCGTGACCTGCGCGCCCTGTCACGCACCGGCGAATTCCGTCTCGACCTCTACTACCGTCTCAACGTGATGCAGATCGACCTGCCGCCGCTGCGCGAGCGCGACGACGACATCCTCGAGATCGCCGACATCCTGCTGGACAAGGCGTGCCACCGCCATGGCCGCGAGGGACTGCGGCTGTCACGCGCCTCCCGGCGCACCATCCACGACTACCCCTGGCCCGGCAACGTGCGCGAGCTGGAGAATGCCCTGGAACGCGGCGTCATCCTCGCCGAGGGTCACCTGATCCACCCCGATGACCTGGGGCTGTCGGCGCCCCCTCGCCCGTTGGCCGCCCCCCCGCCCAGCCCCGACCGCGGCGCCGACGAGCCGGGCGACGCCGAGGAGGACCTCTCGCTGGAGGACTACTTCCAGCACTTCGTGCTCGAGCACCAGGACCAGATGAGCGAGACCGAGCTCGCCCAGAAGCTCGGCATCAGCCGCAAGTGCCTGTGGGAGCGGCGGCAGCGACTCGGCATCCCGCGCAAGAAGAGCCCCCGACGCAGCGCCGGATGAGCCGGGCGCGGCCCTCCTCCGTGTCGTGCCCCGACGTCTTAGACCAAGGTTCTAGTGCCCGCGACCGACGCCGCGGGCGCAGTATTTCCAGCTCCCGGTCCGCTTTTGCACCACTTGTTACCTTCCCACCCAGGGAGTGCCCCACGAAGGGGCCCGTCCGGTAACACTCCCGCCCCCTCCTCGATACCCCCATCGACCGGCTACCAGTAACACCATGATTTTAAATGGGTAAAAATGACATGGCATGAGACCTGCTATCATATAGGGCAAGAAAAACAAATCCGGATGTCACCCACTGCCAACAACAACAACAGGGCAGAGACGCGGTGACGGGCCTGACCCGCCAACAAGAACAATACCCTCGGGCCAGAGATGCTGCAGACGCGACGACCGGCAACAACAACAGCAAGACGGTCACGCGCGAGCCCTTCGGGTCAACAAGAACAAGACGCTCGAAGCACCGGAGCCATCAGGACGCGACGCACCAGATTACGGCCGCCAACAAGAACAACGGTCGTCAAGGTGCACTCCCGGCAACAAGACCAACAAGCCGGGGGGAGGCATATCTCCGTGCCGTCGTGGTTGGATTATTGTTTTGAATACGAGGTGGTCGCCCTCAGGAGCGTCAACAAGGACAACAACACTGCTTGCCTGAAATTCTCCTTGGTGACTGTGGTGCGTATTCAAGGCGATGCGCCATCACGAAGAAGAACCAGCAGCACGGACGCTGCAAAATTGCTTGACAGGGGGGCCAGATGGTCCCCCTTTCTGCTTTTGTCACCCTTCCGTCGCTGCTTCTCCCGCGCCATCCGCGAGTTCTGGTCCCCCGATGCTTTGCAAGGTGTCGGGTGTCGGCTACACTCAACGCTTTTCGTACCCCCGCGAGTCGATATCGCCGCATGTTCAAAGGATTTACCCGCTTTCTGCAGAGCCCGGGCGAGCACCTGAAAGCGCTGCTCGGCCCCCAGGATGCGCCCGGCGGCAGCACCGGGCTACGCATCATTCCGCGCCAGGAGCACCCGGTATCGCGCCAGCACTTCAGCGATGGGGCGCTCAAGGTCCTCTATCGCCTCCACAACGCCGGCTTCGAGGCCTACCTGGTCGGCGGCTGCATCCGCGACTCGCTGCTCGGACGCATGCCCAAGGACTTCGACGTGGCGACCGACGCCACCCCGGAGCAGGTCAAGGAGCTGTTCCGCAACTCGCGGATCATCGGCCGGCGCTTTCGCATCGTGCACGTGCGCTTCGGTCGCGAGGTGATCGAGGTCACCACCTTCCGCGGCAAGCCGGGCGACGATCACGGCGACCATATCGCCCAGCAGTCCGACGACGGCCTGCTGCTGCGCGACAACGTCTGGGGCAACATCCAGGAAGACGCCCTGCGGCGCGACTTCACCGTCAACGCCCTCTACTACAGCATCGCCGACTTCTCGATCCATGACTTCGCCGACGGCGTACGTGACATCGAGGCGCGCACCCTGCGCCTGATCGGCGACCCGGCCACCCGCTATCGGGAAGATCCGGTGCGCATGCTGCGCGCGGTGCGCTTCGCCGCCAAGCTCGAGTTCCGCCTGGACCCGGCCACCGAGGCGCCGATCCGCGAACACGCCTCGTTGCTGCTGCAGATCCCTCCCGCCCGGCTGTTCGACGAGATACTCAAGCTGTTCATGGGCGGTCATGGCCTCAACACCTTCCACCTGCTGCGCCATTACGACCTGTTCGCCATGCTGTTCCCCGAGGCCGACGAGGCCATGGCCGAACTGCCCTGGGCCGAGCGGCTGGTCGAGCTGGCCCTCGAGAGCACCGACCGCCGCATCGCCGAGGAGCGGCCGGTCACGCCGGCCTTCCTGTTCGCCGCCCTGCTCTGGGGGCCGGTGCAACTCCGCCTGGCGGCCCTGGAAGCCGACGACATGCCACCGATCCCGGCACTGCAGGCCGCCGCCCAGCAGGTGGTATCGCGTCAACTCCAGCATATCTCGATCCCCAAGCGCTTCAGCCTGCCGATGCGTGACATCTGGGACCTACAGCAGCGCCTGCCGCTGCGCCGTGGCCGCCGCGTCTACCAGACCCGCGAGCACCCCCGCTTCCGCGCCGCCTACGACCTGCTGCTGCTGCGCGAGGCCGCCGGCGAACTCGAGCCGGACCTCGGCGACTGGTGGACCGCCTTCCAGGAGGCCGACGAGCACGAGCAGCGCCGCCTGCTGGGCAAGGTCGGGGCCGACCCCGCCGGCAGCGGGGCGCCCCGCAAGCGGCGCCGCAGGCGGCGCAAGCCCCGAGGCCCCTCGGGCGACGCATGAACGGCCATCATGCCTGGATCGGCCTGGGCAGCAACCTCGACGATCCTCGCCTTCAGGTCGAACGCGCCCTCGCGGCGCTCGACCGACTGCCGCTGACCCGCTGCGTCGCCGCCTCGCGGCTCTACGCGAGCCGACCGGTCGGCCCCCAGGACCAACCCGATTTCATCAATGCCGTGGCACTCCTCGAGACCCGTCTCTCGCCGCTGGCCCTGCTCGACCAGTTGCAGGCCCTGGAACAGCGCCACCGCCGGGTCCGCCAGCGCCGCTGGGGGCCCCGCACCCTGGATCTCGATCTGTTACTCTTCGATGACCGACGCCTGGCGCTGCCGCGCCTGACGGTCCCCCATCCCGAGATGGCGCAGCGCGCCTTCGTGATGGTACCGCTGGCAGAGCTTGCCCCGACGCTGCGACTGCCCGACGGCCGCCGGGTGAGCGAGCTGGCCGGGGCGCTGAACGACGGCAGTCTGCGCCCGGTGTTACCCGTCGCCTGACACGCCCACGCCATGTGTTACCTATCGACACTCCGGGACGGTTCGGGTAACAATCACGGGTTACAGACGAGACTGGTCCCGAGCAGACCACGCCGACGACAACCACGAGAGCACGCCATGAAATCCGTCACCCTGAGCACGCTGCAGGCCTCGAAGCGCGCCGGTGAGCCCTTCAGCTGCCTGACCGCCTATGACGCCTCCTTCGCCCGCGCCGCCGGTGAAGCCGGTGTCGAGGTCCTGCTGGTGGGCGACTCCCTGGGCATGGTCCTGCAGGGGCATGCCAGCACCCTGCCGGTGACCCTCGACGATATCTGCTATCACACCCGCTGCGTGGCGCGCGGCAAGGGCGCGAGCCTGCTGATGGTCGATCTGCCGTTCATGAGCAACTCGAGCACCGAGCGCCTGCTGCAGGATGCCGGCGAGCTGATGCGCGCCGGCGCCGAGCTGGTCAAGGTCGAGGGCGACGCCTGGATGGCCGAGGGCATCCGCGAGCTGACCCGCCGCGGCGTCCCGGTGTGCGCCCACCTGGGGCTGACCCCCCAGTCGGTCTATCGGCTTGGCGGCTACAAGGTGCAGGGCCGGGAGACCGAGCACGCCGCCCGCATCCTCGAGGATGCGGGCGCCCTGGTGGAGGCCGGAGCCTCGGTGATCCTGCTGGAGTGCGTGCCGGCGAGCCTCGGCCGCGCGGTGAGCGAGGCCCTGGACGTGCCGGTGATCGGTATCGGCGCCGGCCCCGACACCGATGGCCAGATACTCGTGATGCACGACGTGCTGGGCGTGACCCACGGCCGCACCCCGCGCTTCGTCAAGAACTTCCTGGCGGAGGCCGACGGCATCCAGGGCGCCTTCCGGCGCTACCACGAGGACGTCAAGGCCCGGCGCTTCCCGGCCGAGGAACACTGCTTCTAGGAGCCCGCTCAGATGCGTACCCTGCGTGAGATAGCCTCCCTGCGCGAGACCCTCGACGCCTGCCGTCGACGCGGCCAGCGCATCGCCCTGGTACCCACCATGGGCAATTTGCACGCCGGCCACCTGGCGCTGGTCGAGAGCGCCCGGCGCCACGCCGACGTGGTAGTAGCCACCATCTTCGTCAACCCGATGCAGTTCGGCCCCAACGAAGACCTGGACGCCTATCCGCGCACCCTCGCCGAGGATCAGCGCAAGCTCGAGGGCGCAGGCTGTGACCTGCTGTTCGCGCCGGGGACCGCCACGATCTACCCTCGCAGCCTGGAGGCCCAGACGCAGATCCGGGTCCTCGAGGTCAGCGAGGGGCTGTGCGGCGGCTCGCGCCCCGGTCACTTCGACGGCGTCGCCACCATCGTCGGCATGCTCTTCAACCTGGTGCAGCCCCAGGTGGCCTGCTTCGGCGAGAAGGACTATCAGCAGCTGGCGGTGATTCGTCGCCTGGTCGCCGACCTGCACTTCCCCATCGAGGTCGTCGGCGTCCCCATCGTGCGCGCCGATGACGGCCTGGCCCTGTCGTCACGCAATGGCTACCTCGAGCCGGAGCAGCGAGCCATCGCCCCGCGTCTCTATCGGACACTGGAGGAGCTGCGCCAGGCACTGGAGGCAGGCGAGCCGGTCGAGACCACCCTGGCAGCGGGCCTGGCCCGACTGGACGACGCCGGCTTCGTTCCCGACTACCTGGAACTGCGCGCTCCCGACCTGGGCCCGATCACCACGGCGACCCGTGAGGCCAGACTGCTCGCCGCCGCCCGGCTCGGCCCGACCCGACTGATCGACAACCTGACCCTGACCCTGCCGCGCTGACGCGGTGCCCCACTATTCGGAGGATCACGCCCTCATGTTCACCATCATGCTCAAGGCCAAGCTGCACATGGCCCGTGTCACCCATGCCGTGCTCAACTACGAGGGCTCCTGCGCCATCGACGGCGACCTGCTGGACATGTCCGGCATCCGCGAGAACGAGCAGATCCAGATCTACAACGTCGAGAACGGGCAGCGCTTCACCACCTACGCGATCCGCGCCGAGGAGGGTTCGAAGGTCATCTCGGTGAACGGCGCCGCGGCCCACCTCGCCGCCGTCGGCGACCGGGTGATCATCTGCAGCTACGCCCATTACAACGAGGCCGAACTCGACACCCACCAGCCGGCCCTGGTCTACCTGCAGGAAGGCAATGCCGTCAGCCATACCAGCCATGCCATCCCCGTCCAGCTGGCCTGAGCCCGGTGGCCGGCGGCACCACCGGGTGCCGCCGATGCCTCCCTGCATCGTGCGCCACCCCCCGCTATACTGAGTGATCCGGGCATCGCCCCTATTTGGGCATTGCCGCAGCGCACAAGAGTCCCCTATGCTGACGGGACTACCGCCCGCGACTGACCTCAGGAGTAACTCCTCATGCAAGAAGTGGTGATCGTTGCAGCACGCCGCACCGCCGTCGGTGCCTTCGGTGGCTCCCTGGCCGGCATTCCCGCCAGCGACCTCGGGGCACTGGTGATCAAGGACATCATGGCCAGCACCGGTGTCGCCGCCGACCAGGTCGACGAAGTGCTGCTCGGCCAGGTGCTCACCGCCGGCGTCGGCCAGAACCCCGCGCGACAGGCCGCCATCAAGGCCGGCCTGCCGGATACCGTGCCCGCCATGACCATCAACAAGGTCTGCGGCTCGGGCCTCAAGGCCCTGCACCTGGCCACCCAGGCGATCCGCTGCGGCGACGCGGAGCTGATCCTCGCCGGCGGCCAGGAGAACATGTCAGCCTCGCCGCACGTGCTGCCCAACTCGCGCAACGGCCAGCGCATGGGCGACTGGAAGGCCATCGACACCATGGTCCATGACGGCCTGTGGGACGCCTTCAACAACTACCACATGGGCATCACCGCCGAGAACCTGGCCGAGAAGTACGGCATCACCCGCGAGGAGATGGACGAGTTCGCCGCCGGCTCCCAGCAGAAGGCCACCGCCGCCATCAGGGAAGGCAAGTTCAAGGGCCAGATCGTGCCGGTCGAGATTCCCCAGCGCAAGGGTGACCCGGTGGTCTTCGATACCGACGAGAACCCCCGTGAAACCACGGCCGACAAGCTCGGCGGCATGCGCCCGGCGTTCAAGAAGGACGGCACCATCACCGCCGGCAACGCCTCCTCCCTCAACGACGGCGCCGCCGTGGTGATGCTCTGCTCCGCCGAGAAGGCCCAGGCGCTGGGCCTCGAGCCGCTGGCCCGCATCAAGGCCTACAGCAACGCCGGCGTCGACCCGGCGATCATGGGCATCGGCCCGGCCCCGGCCACCCGCCGCTGCCTCGAGAAGGCCGGCTGGAGCCTCGACGACCTGGACCTGGTCGAGGCCAACGAGGCCTTCGCCGCCCAGGCGCTGTCGGTCAACAAGGAGCTCGGCTGGGATACCTCCAGGGTCAACGTCAACGGCGGTGCCATCGCGCTGGGTCACCCGATCGGCGCCTCGGGCTGCCGCATCCTGGTCACCCTGCTGCACGAGATGATCGCCCGCGACGCCAAGAAGGGTCTGGCGACCCTGTGTATCGGCGGCGGCCAGGGCGTCGCACTCGCCATCGAGCGGTAAGCACATGCCGTCATCCTAGCGGCGCCGGGGACAGGTCGGAGCGGAGGTCTTTTTCCAGGGAAGGAAAAAGTAGCGCCCAGGGAGGGGTTCACAGCGCCTCCGCGAAGGCCTGTCGCCGGGTAAGCCGCGACGATCAAACGAAAACCGCCGCCAGGGTTGCCCCTGGCGGCGGTTTTTCTTATGGCTTAAAGCTTAAGGTTTACCGCTTACAGCTGGGGCTCGGCGGTCTCCTCGGCCTCGAAGGCGGCCTTCTCTTCCGGGGTGATCTCCTTGATGGTGAGCTTCACCCGGTTGCGGTTGTCGATGTCGAGCACCTTGACCACGATCTCGTCACCCTCGTTGAGGAAGTCGCGCACGTCGTTGACCCGCTCGGGCACGATCTGCGAGATGTGCACCAGGCCGTCGGTCCCCGGCATGATGTTGACGAAGGCGCCGAAGTCGGCGATGCGCACCACCTTGCCGCGGTAGAGCTTGCCGATCTCCGCCTCGGCGGTGATCGCCAACACAGTGTCGATGGCCTTCTTGGCCGCCGCCTTGTCCTCGGCGTAGATGCGCACGGTACCGTCGTCATCCAGGTCGATGGAGGCGCCGGTGTCCTCGCAGATCTTGCGAATGGTGGCACCGCCCTTGCCGATGACGTCGCGGATCTTGTCGGGATCGATCTTGATGGTGGCCATGGAGGGCGCGTTCTCGGACACCTCGGCACGGCTCTGGCCGATCACCGCGTTCATCTGCTCGAGGATCTGCAGGCGCGCCTCGTTGGCCTGCTGCAGGGCGACCTCCATGATCTCCTCGTTGATGCCCTCGATCTTGATGTCCATCTGCAGGGCGGTCACACCGGCGGCCGAGCCGGCCACCTTGAAGTCCATGTCGCCGAGATGGTCCTCGTCGCCGAGGATGTCGGTGAGCACCGCGAAGCCGTCGGCATCCTTGACCAGGCCCATGGCGATGCCGGCCACCGGCGCCTTCATCGGCACCCCGGCGTCCATCAGCGCCAGCGAGGAGCCGCACACCGAGGCCATGGAGCTCGAGCCGTTGGACTCGGTGATCTCGGAGACCACGCGAATGGTGTAGGGGAACTCGGCGTCGTCGGGCAGCATTGCCTGCACGCCGCGGCGCGCCAGGCGGCCGTGGCCGATCTCGCGACGCTTCGGCCCGCCCATGAAGCCGGCCTCGCCCACGCTGTACGGGGGGAAGTTGTAGTGCAGCAGGAAGCGGTCCTTGCGCTCGCCCTCCAGCGACTCGATCAACTGGGCGTCGCGCAAGGTCCCCAGGGTGGCGATGACGATCGCCTGGGTCTCGCCGCGGGTGAAGATCGCCGAGCCGTGGGTCTTGGGCAACGCGCCCACTTCGATGGAGAGCGGCCTCACGGTCTTGAGGTCACGGCCGTCGATGCGCGGCTCGCCCTTGATGACCCGGGAGCGCACCACGCGCTTCTCCAGGCCGGCGAAGGCCCCCTTGACGTCGTCGGCGTCGAACTTGCCTTCCTCCTCACCGGCGAGCTGCTCGACCGCCTCGGCCTTGAGCCCGGCGAGCGCATCCTGACGCGCCATCTTGTCGGTGATGCGATAGGCCTCGCCCACCCGGGCCTCGAAGGCCTGGGCCACGGCGTCCTTGAGGGCGGTGTTCTCCGCCGACGGCTGCCAGTCCCACTTCGGCTTGCCGGCCTCGGCGACCAGCTCGTTGATCGCCTTGATCGCCACCTGCATCTCCTGGTGGCCGTAGAGCACGGCGCCCAGCATCTCGTCCTCGAGCAGTTCCTTGGCCTCGGACTCGACCATCAGCACGGCCTTCTCGGTGCCGGCGACGACCATGTCCAGCTCGGAGCCTGCCAGCTCCTCCACGGTGGGGTTGAGGAAATAGCCCTTGTCCTCGTCGAAGCCCACCCGCGCGGCACCGATCGGGCCGCTGAACGGCACGCCGGAGATGGCCAGGGCCGCGGAGGTGCCGAGCAGGGCGGCGATGTCCGGGTCATGGTTGCGGTCGGTGGAGAGCACGGTGCAGATCACCTGCACCTCGTTCATGAAGCCCTTGGGGAACAGCGGGCGGATCGGGCGATCGATCAGCCGCGAGGTGAGGGTCTCCTTCTCGGTGGGACGCCCCTCGCGCTTGAAGAAGCCCCCGGGGATCTTGCCCACCGCGTAGGTCTTCTCCTGGTAGTGCACGGAGAGTGGGAAGAAGGGCTGGTTGGGATTGGCTTCCTTCCTTGCCACCACGGTGCACAGCACCACGGTGTCGTCCATGGTGACCATCACGGCACCGGAGGCCTGGCGGGCGATGCGCCCGGTTTCCAGGGTGACGGTGCTGCGACCGTACTGAAACGTTTTCTTGACCGGATTCACGGCGACTTCCTTCAACTTTTCTGTGTTTGGGTCGTTTCGACTCGGCGACCATTTTAGGGGTTGACGGCCGCCAGGGCCACCGGGTAACGACATATCCGTTCGACAATCGCATCGGGACCGACGAGGGGCGCCGGGGACAGGCCGGAGAGGGGGTCCTACGCCAGGGAAGGCGTCGGTAGCGCCCAGGGAGGGGTTCACAGCGCCCCCTCGAGGCCTGTCGCCGGATCAGCCCCGAGTCGGACGCTTTCATGCAAACATAGCCAAGACGCAAAACGGGCAGCCCGAAGGCTGCCCGTTTCTGTACCGCTTGGGGTGCGTCGCTTAGCGGCGCAGGCCCAGACGCTGGATCAGCGACTGATAGCGCTCGAAGTCCTTGCGCTTCAGGTAGTCCAGCAGCTTGCGGCGCTGGTTGACCATGCGGATCAGTCCACGACGGGAGTGGTGATCCTGCTTGTTGGTCTTGAAGTGGTCCTGCAGGCCATCGATGTTGGCGCTCAGCAGGGCCACCTGCACTTCGGGGGAACCGGTGTCGTTGTCGCCACGGCCGAATTCGTTGACGATCTCGGCCTTCTGTTCAGCGGTCAGTGCCATCTGTCTCTCCAGTAAGCAATATGCCTGAATGATGTAGGTGTGAGACCACGCATATTTGCAGTCTCGAGCGTCTTTCCCTTCAATCGACTGCCGTGTTCAACAGCCGTTTCGGCGCCACCTCCTGTGGCCCCGTCACCGTGCCGAGCCCCAGAAAGGCCTCGTCACGATAGAGTCTTGCCGTCTCGCCCGTCGCCAGGGCCCCGGTATCGACCCGGGCCGGCTGGCCATGGGTGAGTCGCCGGGCCGCCTCGACATCGACCTCGCACCGCGGCAGGTGCGCCACCAACACGTCCACCGGCAGCAGCACCGCTTCGCGCTCGGCCTGCCCCGTCAGCCCCTCCAGCGTCTCGAGACTCAGCATCCCGTCACCGCTGAAGGGCCCCGTCGCCAGGCGACGCAAGGCGCTGATATGGCCACCGCATCCCAGCGTCCTGCCGATGTCCTCGGCGAGGGTGCGGATGTAGGTGCCCTTGCTGACCCGCACTTCCAGCTCGAAGGCGTCGCCTTCGCAGGCGAGAAGGCGCGCATCATACACCGTCACGCGCCGCACTGCACGCTCCACCGTCCTGCCCTCCCGGGCCAGCTCGTAGAGCTTGCGCCCCTGATGCTTGAGCGCCGAATACATCGGTGGTACCTGCTCGATCTCGCCACGAAACAGCGCGAGCACACCCTCGATATCGGCCTCGGAGAGCCGGGGTACCTCGTTACGCTCGAGCACCTCGCCCTCGGCGTCACCGGTATCGGTGACCACGCCCAGCTCCACCCGCGTGCGGTAGACCTTGTCGGCCGCCAGCAGCTGGGCGGAGAACTTGGTCGCCTCGCCGAAGCAGACCGGCAACAGGCCGGTGGCCATGGGGTCAAGCGTCCCGGTATGGCCGGCCTTCTGCGCCTGGAACAGGCGCCGTGCCCGCTGCAGGGCGTGGTTGCTCGACAATCCCTTGGGCTTGTCGAGCAGCAGCACCCCGTTCACCGGCAGGCCGCGACGCCGACGCGCCATCAGTCTCGCCCGCCCTCGTTGCCGGACGCCTCATCGGCGTCACCGGCCGCTGCGTCGTCGCCGGGCTCCTCGTCGTGACGCGCCTTGTCGCTGGCCACGGCCTCCTCGATCAGCGACGACAGCCGCTGGCCACGCACCACGCTCTCGTCGTAGTGGAAACGCAGCTCCGGCACATGGCGCAGCTTGATGCGCCGGGCGATCTGGCCCCGCAGGAAGCCGGCGGCCTGGCGCAGCACCTTGAGGTTCTCCTTGATGCGCTCGGGCGTATCCTCGCCCAGCAGGGTCACGTGGACGTCGGCATAGCCGAGGTCACGACTGACCTCGACGCCGCTCACCGTGACCATGCCCAGGCGCGGGTCCTTGACCTCGCGCTGGATGAGCACCGCCAGCTCCTTCTGCAACTGGTCGGCCACCCGGTCGGTACGCTTGAACTCGCGCATGATCGCTCCTCGACCCTCAGAGGGTCCGCTCGACCTTGACCTGATCGAACACCTCGATCTTGTCGCCGACCTGGACATCGTTGTAGTTCTTCACGCCGATGCCGCACTCCATGCCGTTGCGCACTTCCTGGACGTCGTCCTTGAAGCGGCGCAGCGACTCGAGCTCGCCCTCGTAGATCACCACGTTGTCGCGCAGCACCCGGATCTTCTTGTTGCGGAAGACGGTGCCCTCGACCACCATGCAGCCGGCCACGGCGCCGATCTTGGGGGCACGGAAGACGTCGCGGACCTCGGCCACGCCGACGATCTCCTCCTTCCACTCCGGGGCCAGCATGCCGCTCATGGCCTGCTTGACCTCGTCGATCAGCTGGTAGATCACGCTGTAGTAGCGCAGGTCCAGGCCTTCGCGCTCGATGATCTCGCGAGCCGCGACGTCGGCACGCACGTTGAAGCCGACCACGATGGCCTCGGAGGCCAGCGCCAGGTTGGCGTCGGTACCGGTGATGCCGCCCACGCCGGAGGAGACCACGGCCACCTGCACCTCGTCGGTGGAGAGCTCCTCCAGCGCCCCTTTGATGGCCTCCAGCGAGCCCTGGACATCGGCCTTGAGCACGATGTTGACCTTGGCCACCTCGTCCTGGCCCATCTGGCTGAACATGTTCTCCAGCTTGGCCTTCTGCTGACGCGCCAGACGCACCTCACGGTACTTGCCCTGCCGGAAGTTGGCGATCTCGCGGGCCTTCTTCTCGTCGGCCAGCACCATGAAGTCGTCGCCGGCATCCGGGGTCCCGTCGAGCCCCTGGATCTCCACCGGCATCGCCGGCCCCACGGCATCGACCTGTTGGCCGAGTTCGTTGGTCAGGGCACGCACGCGGCCATAGTGAAGGCCGGCGAGCACGATGTCGCCCTTCTTCAGGGTACCGTTCTGGACCAGCACGGTGGCCACCGGCCCGCGCCCCTTGTCCAGGCGAGACTCGACCACCACGCCCTTGCCGGGCGCTTCCGGCACGGCCTTGAGTTCGAGCACTTCGGACACCAGCAGCACGGCCTCGAGCAGGGCATCGATGCCCTCGCCGGTCTTGGCGGAGACGTGGACGAACTGGGTGTCACCGCCCCACTCCTCGGAGATGACGCCGTGCTGTGACAGCTCGTTCTTGACCCGGTCCGGATCGGCACCGGGCTTGTCGATCTTGTTGACCGCCACCACCAGCGGAACCTCGGCGGCCTTGGAGTGCTCGATGGCCTCGACGGTCTGGGGCATCACGCCGTCATCGGCGGCGACCACCAGGATGACCACGTCGGTGGCCTTGGCACCGCGGGCACGCATCGCGGTGAACGCCGCGTGGCCCGGGGTATCCAGGAAGGTCACGCCACCGTGCTTGTCTTCCACATGGTAGGCGCCGATATGCTGGGTGATGCCACCGGCTTCCCCGGTCGCCACCTTGGCCTGGCGGATATGGTCGAGCAGCGAGGTCTTGCCGTGGTCGACGTGGCCCATCACCGTGACTACCGGCGAACGTGTGATCTCCTCGCCCTCGTAGGAGATACCCTCGAGGACCTCGGTCTCCAGCGCATCGTCCTTGACCAGCCTGGGCTTGTGGCCCATCTCCTCGACCACGATGGCCGCGGTGTCCTGGTCGATGGTCTGGTTGATGGTCACCGCCGCGCCCATGGTGAACATGGCCTTGATGACCTCGTTGGCCTTGATCGACATCTTGTCGGCCAGGTCGGCGACGCTGATCGATTCGGGGATCGACACCTCGCGCACGATCGGCTGGGTCGGCTTCTGGAAGCCGTGCTTGCCGCCGCCCTGACTGCCGCCACGACGGGTACCGCGACGCTCGGCGCGCTTGACCTTCTTGCCGCCGCGGCGTCGCTCCTCGCGGTCGCCCCGGTCGTCGTCGTCGCGCCCCCCACGACTCTTCTTGGCGGCGGCCTTCTTCGGCGGCGCCGTGCGGCGATCGCTGCGGCCCTCCTTGGGCGGTGCGGGGGGCTGGTCGGCGGCCTCCTGCGCCACCTCCAGCTCGGGCACCGGAATCTCGGGCACCTCGGCGGCCTTCGAGGACTCGGTCCGCGCCGCCTCCTCGCGTGCGGCCTCCTCGGCAACACGCGCCTGTTCCGCCTCGGCCTCGCGGGCCTCCAGCTCGGCCCGGGCCTGCCGGGAGTCGGCCATGTCGCCGACCAGCTGGCGCGGGCCGGACTCTTCGGCCGGCTCGGGCGCGGGCGCCTCTTCCTCGGCGCGCTTGACGTAGGTACGCTTCTTGCGCACCTGTACCTCGATGGTCTTGCCCCGCTCACCGGTCTTGATGCGGCTCTTGGTCTTGCGGGTCAGGGTGATGCGATTCCTGGCCCCGGCACCACCGCCGCCATGGCTCTTGGTGAGGAAATCGAGCAGTTGGCGCTTGTCCTCCTCGGACACGGCATCGCCCTCGGACTGGTGCTCGAGCCCGGCTTCCTTCATCTGTTCCAGCAGGCGGGGCACGTCGCGACCCACCTTCGCTGCAAAATCCTTAACGGTCATCTCTGACATTACGACCCTCCTCAGCCCGTGACCTAATACTGTTCGCTATCGAATGATTCCTGACTCGAATGATTCGACGACGAGCGATTCGCTCTCGATCTATTCGTTCTCGGCTATTCGCTTTCGAACCATGGCGCACGGGCGGTCATGATCAGTGCCGCGGCGCGCTCCTCGTCCATCTCCTCGATGTCCAGCAGATCATCGACGGACTGCTCGGCAAGATCCTCCATGGTGACGATCCCGCGGCTGGCCAGAATGAAGGCCAGGTGACGCTCCATGCCGTCCATCTCGAGCAGGTCGTCGGCCGGCTGGGCACCGTCGAGCTCCTCCTCGGAAGCGATGGCCAGGTTCAGCAACTCGTCCTTGGCACGAGCGCGCAGTTCCTCGATGAGCTCCTCGTCGAGCTCCTCGATCTCGAGCATCTCCTCCACCGGCACGTAGGCGACTTCCTCGATCGAGGTGAAGCCCTCCTCGACCAGCAGGCGCGCGACCTCCTCGTCGATGTCCAGGTGCTGGATGAAGTGTTCGACCAGGCTGTCGATCTCCTGGTCGCGCTTGGCCTCGGCCTCGTCCTCGGTCATGACGTTGAGACGCCAGCCGGTGAGTTCGGAGGCCAGGCGCACGTTCTGGCCGCTGCGACCGATGGCCTGGGCCAGGTTGTCCTCGGCGACGGCCACGTCCATGGCGTGGGCGTCTTCGTCGACGAGGATCGAGGCGACATCCGCCGGCGCCATGGCGTTGATCACCAGCTGGGCGGGGTTGTCGTCCCACAGCACGATGTCCACGCGCTCGTTCTGCAGCTCCGAGGAGACCGCCTGGACGCGGGAACCGCGCATGCCGACGCAGGCGCCCACCGGGTCGATGCGCCGGTCGTTGGTCTTGACCGCGATCTTGGCCCGGGAGCCGGGGTCGCGGGCCGCGCCCTTGATCTCGATGAGCTGCTCGGCGATCTCCGGCACCTCGATCTTGAACAGCTCGATGATCAGCTCCGGGCAGGTCCGCGACAGGATCAACTGGGCGCCGCGCGCCTCGGGATCGACCTTGGTCAGCAGCGCGCGGACCCGCTCGTTCATGCGGTAGCGTTCGCCGGGAATCATCTCGCTACGCGGCAGGAAGGCCTCGGCGTTGTCGCCGAGATCGATGATCAGGCCGTCGCGGGTGGTCTTCTTGACGATGCCGGCGACCAGCTCGCCCTCGCGCTCGGCATAGAGGCGCACCACCTCGGCGCGCTCGGCCTCGCGCACCTTCTGCACGATGACCTGCTTGGCGGTCTGGGCGGCGATGCGGCCGAAGACGGCGTTCTCGATCTGCTCCTCGACCACATCCCCCAGCCCCAGGGGCGGGTCGCGGCGCTCGGCGAAGGAGAGCTTGATCTGGGCATCGGGACCGTCGAAGTCGTCGTCCTCGACGACCTCCCAGCGGCGGAAGGTCTCGTAGTCGCCGGTGCGTCGGTCGATATGCACCCGCACGCTGGCTTCCTCGCCCTCGAAGCGCTTGCGTGATGCACTGGCCAGGGCCGCTTCGACGGCCTCGAAGATCACCTCGCGGGGAACGCCCTTCTCGTTGGAGATCGCATCAACGACCGTCAGAATTTCTTTACTCATGCCTATGCCTCGCCAGAAAACCTGTCCTTGAGCATCGTGCTCGTTCGCCACCCTCGGGGGCCGGGATCACTCCTCGAACCGGGGCACGATGTGCGCCTGATCGATGCTATCGATGGGAAAGCAGTACTCCTCGCCGTCGAGCTGCAGCAGCACCTCATCGTTCTCGATGCCGGCCAGCAACCCCTGGAACTTGCGACGCCCCTCGTAAGGGGCTCGCAGCTTGAGCTTCACCTCGTGACCCCGGTAGCGCTCGAACTGATCGAGGGTAAAGAGCGGCCGGTCCATCCCGGGCGAGGAGACCTCCAGGCGATATTCACCGCGAATCGGGTCCTCGACATCGAGTACGGCACTGACCTGACGGCTGACATCGGCGCAATCGTCCACGCTCACCCCCTCCTCGTGATCGATATAGATCACCAGGCGCGAGTGCTTGCCCTGGGACAGGAAGTCGATGCCCCACAGTTCGAACCCCATGGCCGTGACCACCGGCTCGATCAGCGCATGCAGCGCAGCATCCTTGATTGCCACGGAAAAAGCTCCTACAGCCGTTGCATCAGGCACCTGGCCGGGAGTGAACAGGAAAGTCAGGTGGCTGATTGGCGTTGCCCGAAACAGCGCCCTCGACGCCATGCGTCGCCGGGCAAGCTGCTAACAAAAAGCCCCTTCACAGGAAGGGGCTTTCACAAGAAACCTGTAATACCACTTCGGCTAGGCGGCAGCCCCATGTTTCCGAACTCGACCTCTCGGAAGGCGCCTGCCTGGAAGATGGTAGCGGGGACCGGATTTGAACCGATGACCTTCGGGTTATGAGCCCGACGAGCTACCAGACTGCTCCACCCCGCATCAATCTAGGTCGGTGATTGTATGCCTGACTCTCACTTTCGTCAAGGCATCAAAGCCACCACTACTGCCAATCCTGCGTCTGATGATCCGACGTTCCTTGCGCACTCGGCGCCATGGCTCGTGGGGTATCAGATGGTGCCGAAGGCGGGACTTGAACCCGCACGACCGTAAGGTCACTACCCCCTCAAGATAGCGTGTCTACCAATTCCACCACTTCGGCATCGGGGAGGCCGGGATCGTGACGAACAACCGAGCCGATGGCTCAGTCGCCGCTTTCCTCCAGCACTGGCGCGGTATTATCCACGTCGCTGGCCTCGTCGTCAAGGGTCGGAACGCTCTGCTGCTGCTCGATCAGCCGCGAGTCGGGAATCCCGGCCTCCGGCGCCTGGCTGGCCTGGGTGGCGTACCAGGCCAGCGTCAGCGAGGTGGCGAAGAAGGCAGCCGCCAGGACGGCGGTGAACTTCGACAGGAAGCCGCCGCTGCCGCGGGAGCCGAACACCGTCTGTGAGGCACCGCCACCGAAGGCGGCACCGGCTTCGGCGCCCTTGCCCTGCTGCAGCAGGATCAGGACGACCAGGGCGATGGCGATCGCCACATGGATCATGAGAATGGCAACTTGCATGGATTCAACCTGCTGACTGACAAATGGCTAGAAAATCGTCGACCTTGAGCGAAGCACCGCCCACCAGGCCGCCGTCGATGTCCGGCTGAGCGAGCAGCTCGGCCGCGTTGTTCGCATTCATGCTGCCCCCGTAGAGGATGCGCAGCCCGTGGGCGAGGGAGCCGGCATAGCGCTCCAGGCGATCACGAATGGCCGCATGCACGGCCTGGGCCTGCTGTGGCGTGGCGGTACGCCCGGTGCCGATGGCCCATACCGGCTCATAGGCGATCACCAGTCGTTCGCGCTCTTCCGGTGACAAGGCATCCAGCACCGCCTCGAGCTGGCCCAGCACCACCGCCTCGGTACGCTCGGCCTCACGCTCCTCGAGGGTCTCACCGAGGCACAGCACCGGCACGAGGCCACAGGAGAGCGCCGCCCGCACCCGCGCCAGCACCGCCTCGTCGTCCTCGTGGAAGAGCGAGCGGCGCTCGGAGTGCCCCACCAGCACGTAACGGGCCCCCAGCTCGGCGAGCATGCCACCGCTGACCTCGCCGGTGAAGGCACCGGACGGTCGATCGCTCAGCGTCTGGGCGCCGACGGCCACCGGCGTCGCCGCCAGCGCGTCGACAACGGCGCCGAGATACGGAAAGGGCACCATCAACGCCACCTCGACCCCCGCCGGCAGCCTGGCCCGGGAAAATGCCTGACCGAAGCTCTCGACCAGGCCCAGGGAGCCGTTCATCTTCCAGTTGCCGGCGATCAGCGGGGTACGCATGGCTTGCCCTCTTTCAAGGTGGTGCGAAATGGTATAGGAGCGGCCCTGTCAAGACAACCGCGAAGCCGTCCGGGCCGGGACACGATGTCGCGAGGCGCCGGCTCAGGCGAGCAGCGCCTCGACCTCGCCGGCCAGACGTCGAGCCAGGCCTTCGACATCCAGATGGGCACGCCCCTCGACCATCACCCGGATCAGCGGCTCGGTACCGGAGGGGCGCAGCAGCACCCGGCCCTGGTCGCCCAGCTCCGCCTCCACGCCGGCCACGGCGTCCTGCAGCGCCGACGTGTCCATCAGCGCCTTGGCGTCGGTACCCGCCGTCAAGCGCACGTTGACCAGCACCTGGGGCGCCTTTTCCAGCCCGTTCAGCAAGCGGCTCAGCGACTGCCCCTCCCGCACCATGATCGCCAGCACCTGGAGGGCCGAGACGATACCGTCGCCGGTGGTCTGCACATGGCCGCAGACGATGTGCCCGGAGGACTCGCCGCCGAGCTGCCAGCCGTTGGCGGCCAGGCGCTCCATCACATAGCGATCGCCGACCCTGGCACGCTCGAAGGGAATCGCCATCTCCTCGAAGGCCGCCGCCAGGCCGAAGTTGGACATCAGGGTACCGACCACGCCGCCCCCCAGCTCGCCACGGGCGTGGCGGTCGCGGGCGATCAGGTAGAGGATGTCGTCGCCGTCGATCTCGCGGCCGTCGGCATCGACCATCAGCACCCGGTCGCCGTCGCCGTCCAGGGCCACGCCCAGGTCCGCCCCCTGCTGGATCACCGCCGCCCGCAGGGCCGCCGGATGGGTCGAGCCCACCTCGTGGTTGATGTTGAGCCCGTCGGGCTGGGCGCCGATCAGGCTGACCTCGGCGCCGAGCTCGCGGAACACGCTGGGGGCGATATGGTAGGTGGCGCCGTGGGCGCAGTCGACGACCATGCGCAGACCGTGCAGGCTGACCCGGTCGGGAATGGTCGACTTGCAGAACTCGATGTAGCGGCCGGCGGCGTCGTCGACCCGCTGCACCTTGCCCAGGCGATCGGCGGCGACGGTGGTCAACGGCTCCTCGAGCATCGCCTCGATGCGCGCCTCGACCTCATCGGCCAGCTTGACGCCCTCGGCGGAGAAGAACTTGATGCCGTTGTCGGCGAAGGGGTTATGGGATGCCGAGATGACGATGCCGGCATCGGCCCGGAAGGTCCGCGTCAGGTAGGCGATACCCGGCGTCGGCATCGGGCCAAGCAGCGAGACGTCGACGCCGGCCGCCGAGAGCCCCGCCTCCAGCGCCGACTCGAACATGTAGCCGGAGATCCGCGTGTCCTTGCCGATCAGTACGCGGGCCCGGCCGCTCTCGCGGGCCAGCACGCGGCCGGTCGCCCAGCCCAGTTTCAGCATGAAGTCGGCGGTGATGGGCGCCTCGCCCACGGTGCCACGAATGCCATCGGTGCCGAAATAGCGTCTAGTCATGCTCGCAACCTTCCTTGAGTACGGCCCAGGTCATGTTCACGGCATCCACGCTGGGCCCCACGTCGTGGACACGCAGGATTCGCGCCCCACGCTCGACGGCCAGCGCCGCCAGGGCCAGGCCACCGGGCAGGCGCTCCTCCACCGGTCGCGCGAGCACCTTGCCGATCATGCTCTTGCGCGACATCCCCACCAGCAGCGGCAGGCCGAGTCGCGCCAGGCGTTCCATGCGATTGAGCAGGCGCAGGTTGTGCTCGACGGTCTTGCCGAAACCGAAGCCCGGGTCCAGCAGCAGGCGTTCGCGGCGCAGGCCGGCCGCCTCGCAGGCGGCCACCCGGGCCTCGAGGAAGTCGGCCACCGCCTCTTCCACCGGCACATCATAGCGGGGTGCCTGCTGCATGTCGCGGGGCTCGCCCTGGCGATGCATCAGGCAGACCGGCAGGCCGCCGCCGACCGCCGCCTCCAGCGCCCCCTCGCGCTCCAGGGCACGCACGTCATTGATCAGGCCGGCGCCGAGGGACGCGACCTCGCGCATCACCTCCGGGCTGCTGGTGTCCACCGACACCAGGGCATCGAGCTCGCGCACCAGCACCTCGACCACCGGCGCGACCCGCTCCAGCTCCTGCTGCGGGCCAATCGGGGCGGCACCGGGGCGAGTGGATTCACCGCCCACGTCGATGATCGCCGCCCCTTCGGCCAGCATCTGCTCGGCATGCCGCAGCGCGTCGTCCAGCGCCAGGTGGCGCCCGCCATCGGAGAAGGAGTCGGGGGTGACGTTGAGGATCCCCATGACCCGGGGAAAGGAGAGGTCGAGCCGGTGCCGACCGCACTGCAGGGAGGTAGCGGGAGAGTCGTCCATCATGGTGTCTGAATCGAAAACCTGGGTCGAAGAACGGAGAACCCGAATGGCGAAGGCGCCCCGCGGGGCGCCTGCCAGTCGAAGCGAGGGCCTCAGGTGCCGGCCGGCCCGCCCAGGGGGTCGGAGGGCCGGCGGCGAGGCGCGTCGTCCTCCTCGTCACCGTCATCGACCTGCTCCGGCGTGGCCTCGGCACCGGGCCCGCCGGCCGAGGGGGCGCCGCTGCCCGGATCGTCCCAGCCCTCGGGGGGACGCGGGTCGCGACCTTCCATGATGTCCTTGAGCTGGGTGGCGTCGATGGTCTCGTACATCATCAACGCCTCGGCCATGGCATCCAGCTTGTCGCGATTGTCCTCGAGGATCTGCTTGGCCTGGGCATAGCAGTCGTCGATGATCTTGCGCACCTCCTTGTCGAGCTTGGAAGTGGTCTCGCCGGACTTGAGCTTGCCGCCCTGGCCGGGGCCGCCGAGGAACTGGTGGGACTCGTCCTCGTCGTACATGATCGGCCCCATCTCCTCGGAGAGCCCCCACTTGGCGACCATGTTGTGGGCCAGTTCGGTGGCGCGCTTGATGTCGTTCGAGGCGCCCGTGGTCACCCCGTTGGGCCCCAGGGTCATCTCCTCGGCGATGCGGCCGCCGAACAGCGAGCAGATCTGGCTGAGGATCTGCTGGCGCGACAGGCTGTAGCGGTCCGCCTCGGGCAGGAACATGGTCACGCCCAGCGCACGGCCGCGCGGGATGATGGTGACCTTGTAGACCGGGTCGTGCTCCGGCATCACCAGGCCGATGATGGCGTGGCCCGACTCGTGGTAGGCGGTGTTGAGCTTCTCCTTCTCGGTCATGACCATGGAGCGGCGCTCGGCGCCCATCATGATCTTGTCCTTGGCCAGCTCGAGCTCGTCCATGCCCACCAGGCGCTTGTTGCGACGCGCGGCGAACAGCGCGGCCTCGTTGACCAGGTTGGCCAGGTCGGCGCCGGAGAAGCCCGGGGTGCCGCGGGCGATCAGCGACGGCTTGACGTCGTCGGCCAGCGGTACCTTGCGCAGGTGCACGTTGAGGATATGCTCGCGCCCGCGGATGTCGGGCAGCGGCACCACCACCTGGCGGTCGAAGCGCCCCGGGCGCAGCAGCGCCGGGTCGAGCACGTCGGGGCGGTTGGTGGCGGCGATGACGATGATGCCCTCGTTGGCCTCGAAGCCGTCCATCTCTACCAGCAGCTGGTTGAGGGTCTGCTCGCGCTCGTCGTTGCCGCCGCCCATGCCGGCACCACGCGAGCGGCCCACGGCATCGATCTCGTCGATGAAGATGATGCAGGGCGCCTGCTTCTTGGCCTGCTCGAACATGTCACGCACGCGGGAGGCGCCCACGCCGACGAACATCTCGACGAAGTCGGAGCCGGAGATCGAGAAGAACGGCACCTTGGCCTCGCCGGCGATGGACTTGGCGAGCAGGGTCTTGCCGGTCCCCGGCGGGCCGACCATCAGCACACCGCGCGGGATGGTCCCGCCCAGGCGCTGGAACTTGGTCGGGTCGCGCAGGAAGTCGACCAGCTCCTCGACCTCCTCCTTGGCCTCGTCGCAGCCGGCCACGTCGGAGAAGGTGGTCTTGATCTGGTCCTGGGAGAGCAGCTTGGCCTTGGACTTGCCGAAGCTCATCGGCCCGCCCTTGCCACCGGCACCGCCCTGCATCTGGCGCATGAAGAACATGAAGATGCCGAGGATCAGCAGGATCGGGAAGCTGGCGATCAGCAGGCGCGTCCACAGGCTCTGCTGCTCGGGCTCCTTGCCGACCACGGTGACGTTGTTGGCGAGCAGGTCGTCCATCAGCTTGGGATCCTCCGCCGCCGGGCGGATGGTCTGGAACTGGGAGCCGTCCGTGCGTTCACCGGTGATCTTGTAGCCATCGATGGTCACGCTGCGGACCTGCTGGTTCTGCACCTGCTGGACGAACTGCGAGTAGTTCGTCGTCTGCGGTGCGCTGTCGACGCTGAAGTTGTTGAACACCGTCAGCAGCACTGCCGCGATGACCAACCACAGGATCAGGTTCTTCGCCATGTCGTTCAAGGGACCACCCTCAATTGCATAAGTCTGTCATCCGGGATGCGCCTGGCATCTTGGACACTACATGAGCGGGCCGTGTTCAGCCACCGCCGGGCGAATCGGCCCGCGCGGTCTGCGTCATGCTCCACTGTGGCACAGTCGAGGCGCCATGTCCGGCAATGGCACCAGTAGTCCCTGCCTATCGGGGCGCTGCGTACGTCTCTGGGCGGCCGAGGCACTGCCTCAGCCGCGAAAATTCTCGGCCAGCAGGTAGACTTCGCGGGAGCGTGCCCGCGAAGCCTCCGGCTTGCGCGTCACCACCCGCGCGAAGCTGCCGCGCAGCTCCTTGAGGTACTCATCGAATCCTTCGCCCTGGAAGACCTTGGCCAGGAAACGGCCGCCGGGCGACAGGGTCTGGCGCGCCAGGTCCAGCGCCAGCTCCACCAGGTACATCGCCTGGGGCTGGTCGATCGCCGCCATACCACTCATATTGGGGGCCATATCGGACATCACAAGGTCCACCGGACGATCCCCCAGGGCCGCGAGAATCGCCTCGAGCACCGATTCCTCGGTGAAGTCGCCCTGAATGAAGTCCACATCCGCCAGGGCATCCATCTCGAGGATATCGGAGGCGATCACCACGCCCCCGGGCCCGACCCGCTCCGCCGCGACCTGGCTCCAGCCGCCGGGGGCGGCGCCGAGATCGATCACCGTCATGCCGGGGCGCAGCAGCCGGTCCTTCTCGTCGAGCTCCATCAGCTTGTAGCTCGCCCGGGAGCGATAGCCGTCCTGCCAGCTGCGTTGCACGTAGCGGTCGTCGAAATGCTCCTTCAGCCAGCCGGCGCTGCTCTTGCTGGCGCCATGCTTTCTGGCACCCTGGCCGGCGCCCTTGCGGGAAGAGGGGGAAGTTGCCACGGCGTCACCTGTGATGAAGCGGGAATGACAGACAGGCGGTCGGTCGAGCGGATTCCGGAAGACCCGGGAGATGCGACGGGGTCCTGACCTGCGGGCCCGGGTGGCATCGAGCGAGTCCGCGCTTTCGCCGCGCGACGTTTCACCGTACCATGTGCGCAGCGCGCAACCGGGAAGACGCACGATACCATGAGCTTGTCACAGGCACAAAAGAAAGCATTTCGCAGCATCGGCCACCACCTGAACCCGGTGGTCACGGTCTCCGAGAACGGCATCTCCGAGGGAGTACTGGCCGAGCTCGACCGGGCGCTCTCCGACCACGAGCTGATCAAGGTCAAGCTGGCCCTGCCGGAGCGCGACGACCGCGCCGCCATGATCGACGAGCTGGTCGCGGCCGGACACGCCGAACTGGTGCAGACCATCGGCAAGATGGCGCTGCTCTATCGCAGGAACCCCCAGGCCAACCCGAAGCTCTCCAACGTCAAGCGCTTCGAAGGCCACCACGGGCGGCACTGAGCTGCCGCTCAGAGCTGTAAGCGTTAAGCCGTAAGCTGTAAGTCAAACCCCAAACACCCCCAAGGCTTTGCCTTGGGGGTGTTTTCTTACCACTTAAAGCTTATGGCTTACAGCTGACCGAAGGTCAAAGATGCTCGACCCCGGAGATCTCGTACTCGACGTCGCCGCGGGGGGTCCTGACCGCCACCACGTCACCCTCCTCCTTGCCGATCAGGGCCCGGGCGATGGGCGAGGTGACCGAGAGGCGGCCCGACTTGATGTCGGCCTCGTCCTCACCGACGATGCGGTAGGTCACCTCCTCGTCGCTGTCGAGGTTGATCAGCTCGACGGTCACGCCGAAGATCACCTTGCCGGTACGCGGCAGCTTGGTGACGTCGATCACCTGGGCATTGGAGAGCTTGCCCTCGATCTCCTGGATGCGCCCCTCGATGAAGCCCTGCTGCTCACGGGCGGCATGGTACTCGGCGTTCTCCTTGAGATCGCCGTGCTCACGGGCCTCGGCGATGGCGGCGATCACCTTGGGCCGCGCCTCGCTCTTGAGCTCCTCGAGTTCCTTGCGCAGGCGCGCCTCTCCGGCAACGGTCATCGGGACCTTGTTCATTGTGCAGCTCCTGCATGCAGTTCCTGAAGCCGGCGCACCGTGATCTCGTTGCCGTATTCCAGCGCCATGCAAACGGCATTGGCCCCCGCCAGGGTGGTGGCGTAGGGAACCTTGCGGGCGAGCGCGGTGCGACGGATCACCGAGGAATCACTGATCGCCTGACGGCCCTCGGTGGTATTGACGATATAGGCAATCTCGTCGTTCTTGAGCAGATCGACGATATGCGGGCGACCCTCGAACACCTTGTTCACGACCTCGACGTCGAGCCCGGCCGCCGCGAGGGCGGCGGCGGTGCCACGGGTCGCACACAGGGTGAAACCCAATGCTAGCAGAGAACGGGCCACCTCGATAACACCCGCCTTGTCGGGTTCGCGCACCGAGAGGAACGCCTTGCGGTCGCCATCGATGGCGGGAATCGCCTCGCCGGCCCCCAGTTGCGCCTTGTAGAAGGCCTCGGCAAAGGTGTCGCCGCTGCCCATCACCTCGCCGGTGGACTTCATCTCCGGCGACAGGATCGGGTCGACCCCGGGGAACTTGTTGAACGGGAAGACCGCCTCCTTGACGCTGAAGAAGTGCGGCACGATCTCACCCTCGAAGCCCTGTTCGGCCAATGTCTTGCCGGCCATGCAGCGGGCGGCGACCTGGGCCAGCGAGGTGCCGATGCACTTGGAGACGAAGGGCACGGTGCGCGAGGCGCGCGGGTTGACCTCGATGACGTAGATCTCGCCGTCCTGCCAGGCCAGCTGCACGTTCATCAGGCCGACCACACCGAGCTCCACCGCCATGCGCTTGACCTGGTCGCGCATCTCGTCCTGGACATCGGCGGGCAGCGAATAGGGCGGCAGCGCGCAGGCGGAGTCGCCGGAGTGCACGCCCGCCTGCTCGATGTGCTGCATGATGCCGCCGATCACCACCTGGTGGCCGTCGGAGACCGCATCGATGTCGATCTCGATGGCGGCGTTGAGGAAGTGGTCGAGCAGCACCGGGGAGTCGTTGGAGACCTTGACCGCATGGGTCATGTAGTTCTCGAGCTCCGAGGCGTCGTAGACGATCTCCATGGCGCGGCCGCCGAGCACGTAGCTCGGGCGCACCACCAGCGGGTAGCCGATCGTCTCGGCCTTGGCGAAGGCCTCCTCGAAGCTGCGCGCGGTGGCGTTGGGCGGCTGCTTGAGGCCCAGCTTGTCGATCATCTGCTGGAAGCGCTCGCGGTCCTCGGCGCGGTCGATGGCGTCGGGGGTGGTGCCGATGATCGGCACGCCGGCGGCCTCCAGCTCACGGGCCAGCTTGAGCGGGGTCTGGCCGCCGAACTGCACGATCACCCCGACCGGCTGCTCCTTGTCGGCGATCTCCAGCACGTCCTCCAGGGTCACCGGCTCGAAGTAGAGGCGGTCGCTGGTGTCGTAGTCGGTGGAGACGGTCTCCGGGTTGCAGTTGACCATGATGGTTTCAAAGCCGTCGTCGCGCATGGCGAGAGCGGCGTGCACGCAGCAGTAGTCGAACTCGATGCCCTGACCGATGCGGTTCGGCCCGCCACCCAGCACCATGATCTTCTGGCGCGCCGAGACCTCCGCCTCGCACTCCTCCTCGTAGGTGGAGTACATGTAGGCGGTATCGGAGGCGAACTCGGCGGCACAGGTGTCGACGCGCTTGTAGACCGGACGGATGCCCAGCTTCTGGCGGGTGCGGCGGAACTCCTTCTCGGAGACCCCGAGCAGGCTCGCCAGGCGCGCATCACTGAAGCCCTTGCGCTTGAGCCGGTACAGCTCGCCGGCGGAAAGCTCGGAGAGCGAGCGCGTGGCCACCTCGGCCTCGATGCGCACCAGGTCCTCGAGCTGCACCAGGAACCAGGGGTCGATATTGGTCAGCGCGAAGATCTCGTCCCGGGTCATGCCGGCGCGCATGGCATCGGCGATGAAGAAGATGCGCTCGGCACCGGCAGCCTGCAGCTCGCCCTTGATGTGCGCCATGGCATCGGCGGTAAATTCGGTGACCTTGGGGTCGAGACCGTCGTTACCGGTCTCCAGGCCGCGCAGCGCCTTCTGCAGCGACTCCTGGAAGGTGCGCCCGATGGCCATCACCTCGCCCACCGACTTCATCTGGGTGGTCAGGCGGTCGTTGGCCTGGGGGAACTTCTCGAAGGTGAAGCGCGGGATCTTGGTGACCACGTAGTCGATCGACGGCTCGAAGGACGCCGGCGTACGCCCGCCGGTGATGTCGTTGGAGAGCTCGTCAAGGGTATAGCCCACCGCCAGCTTGGCAGCGATCTTGGCGATCGGAAAGCCGGTGGCCTTGGAGGCCAGCGCCGAGGAGCGCGACACCCGCGGGTTCATCTCGATCACCACCATGCGCCCGGTCTGCGGGTCCATGCCGAACTGCACGTTGGAGCCGCCGGTCTCGACACCGATCTCGCGCAGCACCGCCAGGGAGGCGTCGCGCATGATCTGGTATTCCTTGTCGGTCAGGGTCTGGGCCGGGGCCACGGTGATGGAGTCACCGGTGTGCACGCCCATGGGGTCGAAGTTCTCGATGGCGCAGACGATGATGCAGTTGTCGTTGCGGTCGCGCACGACCTCCATCTCGTACTCTTTCCAGCCCAGCAGCGACTCGTCGATCAACAGCTCATGGTTGTTCGACAGCTCGAAGCCGCGGCTACAGATCTCCTCGAACTCCTCCTTGTTGTAGGCCACGCCACCGCCGGAACCGCCCATGGTGTAGGAGGGGCGGATGATCACCGGGAAGCCCAGCGATGCCTGGATGCGCCAGGCCTCCTCCATGCTGTGGGCGACCTCGGCCTTGGGGCACTCCAGGCCGATGCGCTTCATGGCCTGGTCGAAGAGGTCGCGGTCCTCGGCCTTGTTGATGGCATCGGCGTTGGCACCGATCATCTCCACGCCGTACTTCTCGAGCACGCCATGCCTGTCGAGCTCCAGCGCGCAGTTGAGCGCGGTCTGACCGCCCATGGTAGGCAGTACCGCGTCGGGGCGCTCGGCCTCGATGATCTTCTCGACCGCCTGCCAGGTGATCGGCTCGATGTAGGTGGCGTCGGCCATCACCGGGTCGGTCATGATGGTGGCCGGGTTGGAGTTGACCAGGATGACCCGGTAGCCCTCCTCGCGCAGCGCCTTGCAGGCCTGGGCGCCGGAGTAGTCGAATTCGCACGCCTGGCCGATGACGATCGGGCCGGCGCCGATGATCAGGATGCTCTGGATGTCGGTACGCTTGGGCATGATGCTTCCCGCAAATAAGGGTGACGAATGACGACGATTCTCGGGGCTCGGCCTAGCGACGGGCCTTCATCATCTCGATAAAGCGGTCGAACAGCGGCGCCACGTCACGCGGCCCCGGGCTGGCTTCCGGGTGCCCCTGGAAGCTGAAGGCCGGGCGATCGGTGCGCTCGATCCCCTGCAGCGAGCCGTCGAACAGCGAACGGTGGGTGGCGCGCACGTTGGCCGGCAGGGTCGCCTCGTCGGCGGCAAAACCATGGTTCTGGCTGGTGATCATCACGTGGCCGCTGTCGAGATCCTGCACCGGATGGTTGGCGCCGTGGTGACCGAACTTCATCTTCACCGTCTTCGCCCCGCTGGCCAGCGCCAGCAGCTGGTGGCCCAGGCAGATGCCGAATACCGGCAGCTCGGTCTCGAGGATCTCGCCGATCGCCCTGATGGCGTAGTCGCAGGGCTCCGGGTCGCCCGGGCCGTTGGCCAGGAAGACGCCGTCGGGGTTCATGGCCAGCACCTCGGCGGCCGGGGTCTGGGCCGGCACCACGGTGAGGCGGCAGCCACGGGAGGCGAGCATGCGCAGGATGTTGCGCTTCACCCCATAGTCATAGGCGACGACATGGTAGGGACGCGTGCCCCGGGTGGTATCGGCATAGCCTTCGCCCAGTGTCCACTCGCCCTCGCTCCACTCATAGGCGCGCTGGCAGGAGACCACCTTGGCCAGGTCCATGCCCTTGAGGCCCGGGAACTCGCGAGCCGCCGCCAGGGCGCGCTCCGCGGCGTCGTCCCCCTCGGCCTCGGGGCCGGCCAGGATCGCGCCATTCTGGGCACCCTTGTCGCGCAGGATGCGGGTCAGGCGACGGGTGTCGATGTCGGCGATGCCGAGCACGTTCTGGCTCGTGAGGTAGTCGGCGAGCGACTGCTCGGAGCGGAAGCTGCTGGCCAGCAGCGGCAGGTCGCGGATCACCAGGCCGGCGGCGGCGATGGCGCCCGACTCGACGTCCTCGGCGTTGACCCCGGTGTTGCCGATATGCGGATAGGTGAGGGTGACGATCTGCCGGGTATAGGAGGGATCGGTCAGGATTTCCTGATAGCCGGTCATGGCCGTATTGAACACCACCTCACCGCTCGTTTGTCCATCGGCACCGATGGCCGTGCCGTGGAACACACTGCCATCTTCCAGGGCCAGTATCGCGGGTCTGTTCAACGCAACGTCCTCCCATGCTCGTCAAGGAATACTACTCGCCGGGGCGCGGCCGTAAAAAAGCGGGACGAAACCCGATAGAGACCGGTTTCATCCCGCTTGTTGTCATTCGCTCGGAATGCCTGGGCCGAAGCAACAAGCGCGTTCAGGGCTCCTGCCCATGCGCCCGGCCAAAATTTTGGAGATGTTACAGGATTCGGCGCGCGACGACCACCCCCCCCCCCTGCAGGCCCACAAGCAGGGCAATCCCCGCAGGACACCCGAGGGGCGCCGGGGGCAGGCCGAAGAGGAGGTCCGATTCCAGGGAAGGAATCGGTAGCGCCCAGGGAGGGGTTCACAGCGCCTCCTCGCAGGCCTGCCGACGGATCAGCCCCGGGAGATACCGCTATCTGCGATGGCCTTGGGTTTACAGACCGAGCACGTCCTGCATGGCGTAGCGGCCGTTGCCCTGGCCGGCCACCCAGCGCGCCGCGCGTACCGCCCCCCTGGCGAAGGTCATGCGGCTCGACGCCTTGTGGGTGATCTCGATGCGCTCGCCCTCGGTGGCGAACATCACGGTGTGCTCGCCGACGATATCGCCCGCCCTGACGGTCGCGAAGCCGATCTCCTTGGCGCCGCGCGGCCCACACTGGCCGACCCGCTCGAAGACGCCGTGCTCCTTGAGGGTACGCCCCAGGCTCTCGGCGACCACCTCGCCCATCTTCAGCGCGGTGCCGGAGGGCGCGTCGACCTTGTGGCGGTGGTGCGCCTCGATCACCTCGATGTCGTAGCCCTCGTCGCCCAACGCCTTCGCCGCCGTTTCCAGCAGTTTCAGCGTGAGATTCACCCCCACGCTCATATTGGGGGCGAAGACCATGGGCAGCTTGTCGCGGTAGCCGTCGAGCTCGGCGAGCTCGTCGTCGGAAAGCCCGGTGGTGCCGATCACGATGCGCTTGCCGTGCGCGGCACAGAAGGCCAGGTTGGCGAGCGTCACCCGCGGCGCGGTGAAGTCGATCAGCACGTCGAAGTCGTCGACGATGGCCTCCAGCGAGTCCACCGCGGACACCCCCAGCCTGCCGACGCCGGCCAGCTCGCCGATATCGGCGCCGGCGAGCGAGCTGCCCGGCTCGACGATGCCGCCGGCCAGGGTGGCCCCGGCATCCTGCTGCACGGCATTGACCAGGGTGCGGCCCATGCGGCCGGCGACACCGACGATGGCGATACGGGTCATGCGGACTCCTGCGATCTCGAAGACATGAAGATGGCGGCAGTATACCAGAGCCGCTCCTCCCCGAGGGCGACGATGCGCTTGGGCAGCCGCGGAGGAATCGCCCACACTGGGCGTATCGATGCGAGGGTCACCGCCATGCACTCGCCCCCCGACCGCCTGCCGCCGGATCACCCGCTGCTGACACTGCTTCAGCGGCACGTACGCGTACTGCTGACCGGCGCCCCGGGCAGCGGCAAGACCACCCTGGCCCGGGCCGCGGCCGCCAGCCTGGCCGGCGAGGGCCGGGCCTGCCACTGCCTGAGCGCCGACCCGGGGCTGCCCGGCGTCGGCCCGCCCGGCGCCGTCTGCCTGGGAGCCTGGCGGGGCGACGCCTGGCAGGTCGAGGCGGTGGCGGCGCTCGCCACCCTGGACTCGGCGCGCTTTCGCCTGCCGCTGATCGAAGCGGTACGCCGGCTGGCCGACCTCGTGCCGGACGGCCCGCTGCTGCTGGACGCCCCCGGCGTGGTACGCGGCGCCGCCGGCGCCGAGCTGCTGCCGGCGCTCGCCGCGGCCGGGCGGGTGAGCGCCCTGGTGATGCTGTCCGCCGATGCCAACCCCGGCCCGCTGAGCCATGAGTGCCACGCCCTCGGCCTCGAACGGCTGACGCTGCCCCCGGACCCGCAGGCCCGCCACCCGGGGCGGCAGCTGCGCACCCGGCGCCGCACCGAGGCCTGGAACGCCTACCTCGCCGACGCCACCGCGCAGGCGCTCGACCTGTCACGCCTGGCGGTGATCGGCACGCCGCCGCCGCGTTCGGCCCCCGCCGCCTGGTGCGGCCGGCAGGTCGGGCTGCTCGACGCCCGGGGCCGCACCCAGGCCCTGGGCGAGGTGCTCGCCCTGGAGGGAGAATCCTTGCGACTGCGGGCGCCACCGCTGACCGAGCCGACCGCCACCCTGGTGATTCGCGACGCCCAGCGCCGCGGCGACGGACAACTGGGCACCGCCCGCCCCCATCTCACCGCGGCGAGGCCGACCCGGCCCGCCGCCGAGCCGACCGAGACCCCCACTCCCCTGGCGACCCGGCCGGGGCCACGCCCCCGGATCCGGCTCACCACCCTGACGGCGACCCTGGTCAATGGGGTCTTCGGCGACCCCTTGCTGCACCTGCGCCTGAGGCACCAGAAGCGCAGCCTGCTGTTCGACCTGGGCGACCCCGGTCGGCTGCCGGCGCGCCTCGCCCATCAGGTGACCGACGTCTTCATCAGCCACGCCCACTTCGACCATATCGGCGGCTTCCCCTGGCTGCTGCGCTCGCGGATCGGCGCCTTCCCCGCCTGCCGGTTCTACGGCCCGCCGGGCCTGGCCGATCATCTGGCCGGGCAGATCCGTGGCGTGCTCTGGGATCGGGTGGGCGACAAGGCGCCGTGCTTCGAGGTCAACGAGCTGCACGGTGAACGGCTCGAGCGCTACCGCCTCACCGCCGGCGAACAACGGCCGACGACCCTGCCGCCGCGACCGGCGACCGACGGCGTGCTGCATGAGGAGCTCGGCTTTCGCGTGCGCGCGGCAACGCTGGATCACGGCACCCCGGTGCTCGCCTTCGCCTTCGAGCCCGACCTTCAGGTGAAGGTGCGCAAGGAACGGCTGGAGGCCCTCGGCTGGCCACCCGGCCCCTGGCTGGGCGAACTCAAGCACCATGTGCTGGCCGGCGACGGTGCCGCCCGGCTCACCCTGCCCAACGGCGAGCACTGGCAGGCGGCACGACTGGCGGAGGTTCTGCTGCTCACCGAGCCCGGCCAGCGGCTGGTCTACGCCACCGACCTGGGCGACACCAAGGAGAACCGCCGGCGCCTGATCGCCCTGGCCCGGGGGGCCAAGGTGCTGTTCTGCGAGGCCCCCTTCCTGGCACGCGAGGCCGACCAGGCGCGACTCACCGGTCACCTCACCGCCCGCGCCTGCGGCGAGATCGCCGCCGCGGCCGGCGTCGATCAGCTGATCCCCTTCCACTTCTCGCGCCGCCACGCGGGCAACGCCCGGGCGATCCACGACGAGATCCGTACCCGCTTCGCCCACCTGCCGCCCGCGGCCGATGACGGGGACGAGTGAGCCACCCGACGGCTCAGGGTAACGGCTTCGGCGGCCGGCCGTTGCGCAGCAGCAGGGCGATGGCCGTCAGCACCAGCAGGCTGCCCGGCAGCCACACCCAGCCGATCCGCTGCGGCGATTCGATGAACAGCAACAGCATGGAGACGAAGGGCACCAGATAGCCGTAGGCGGTGACCGCCCCCGGGGTCAGCGCCGCGGTGGCCCGCTGCATCAGCCAGAAGGTCAGGGCGCTGGAGAACAGCCCCAGGTAGACCAGCAGCAGGAGGTCGTGCCGGCTCATCATGGCGAGGCGCCCGACGGGCTCGATCGCCAGGCCCAGCAGGCCGATCAACACCCCGCCCAGGCCCAGGCTCCAGAAGGTGCGCACCGCCGCCGACTCGTCCAGGCGGCCGCTGGCCAGCCCCCACTTGCTGAGCACCGGGTAGAGCGCCGAGGAGACGCAGCCGAGGAAGAACACCACCTCGCCGCTGCCGAGGCCGAATCCTTCCGGCGCCCCCAACGACTCGGCGAAGGCCAGCCCCAGCGCCCCGGCCGCCCCCAGGCCGAGGATCGCCGGCAGCCGCCAGGCCAGGCGCTCGACCCCGAACCCCAGCCCCAGCAGGAAGGCCAGCAGCGGCACGGTGACATAGAGGGTGGCCATGGAGAGCGCCGTGGCATGGTGCGCCGCCCAGAACATGGCGCCGAAGAAGCCCGCCAGGCAGAGCCCCATCAGGCCGTAGAGCGGCAGCGCCCGCCAGCCGGGGAGGAAGGCCGGGGAGCGGCGTGCCAGCCACCAGAGCCCGGCGCAGGCGATGGCGAAGCGCAGGGCGGTGAGCGAGAGCGGTGGCAGCTCGCTCATCAGCCCCACGGCGGGAAACGACAACCCCACCAGCACCGCCCACAGCAGCATGCCCAGGTGGGCGACACGTGGTGTCGGTGCGGCGACGCTCAATTTTCCCAGACGATGACCAGTTCCTCGTCGCCCGCCATGCGCTCGAGGTGGTTCGCCACCACCCCTTCCAGGCGGTCCAGGCTCTCCTCGTCCAGGGCCTCGATGGCCACCACCAGCTTGTCCGCCTCGGCCTGCATCAGGCAGGTGCCGTCCTCGAAGGCCACCCGGCCCTCGCCCTCCTCGTGCTCCACCTCCAGCTTGTGCGTCCAGTGCTTGCACAGCCGCTTGATCAGCTTCGCCCCGGACTCGGTGGCGATCTCCGCGCGTGAAATCGGCATGGTCCTCTCCCGTCGTCTGTCGCTGGAAGGCTCAGCCTATGACGAGCCGCCCACTCGGCGCCAGCCCCGCCCGCACTTCGCCCCCTCACACCGCATGCCGCACCGTCAGAAGGGGGGCCGCAGGCGAGCGCCCCCAGGGTCTATGCTCTTCCACACGGCTCTATCACCCAGCGGGAGGACACGGCAATGATCGTCAACTGCGTGGCCTACGAGAAGGGACACCGCGTGCGGGACATCCAGACCCACGAGATCGGCGACTACCTGGGGATGCCGGACTGCTTCGTGTGGGTGGCGCTGCACAACCCGGACGAGGAGGAGATGGCTGCCTTCCAGACGGTGTTCGACCTGCATGAACTGGCCGTGGAGGACGCCCTGAACGGGCACCAGCGCCCCAAGGTCGAGGAGTACGGCGAAGCGCTGTTCATGATCATGCATATGATCACGATACGCGACGACCAGCTGGAGGCCGGCCAGGTGGCCGTGTTCGCTGGCCCGGGCTATGTGCTGTCGGTGCGCCTGCACCCGGGCCGGGGCTTCGCCGAAGTCCGACAGCGCTGCGAGCACGAGCCGAAACTGCTGCGGCATGGGCCGGCCTTCGTGCTCTATGCCCTGATGGACACCATCGTCGACCGCTACTTCCCGGTTATCGAGGCGCTGCAGGCCGAGCTCGAGAGCATCGAGGACGAGATTTTCGTCAGGGGCTCGGCCCGTCGGAGCCTGGAGCGCCTCTACAAGCTCAAGCGCCAGACCATGCAGCTCAAGCATGCCGCCATGCCCCTGGGCGAGGCCGCGGCGCACCTGTTCGGCGGCCGGGTACCGGCGCTGTGCCGCAAGACACGGGAGTATTTCCGCGATGTCTACGATCACCTGCACCGCATCGAGTCGACGGTGGACACCATCCGCGAGATGACCATCACCGCGATCCAGGTCAACCTCTCGATGGTGGCCATCGACGAGGGCGAGGTCCACAAGCGGCTGGCGGCCTGGGCGGCCATCTTCGCGGTGGCCACGATCCTGGCCGGCATCTGGGGCATGAACTTCGCCCACATGCCGGAGCTGGACTGGCGACTCGGCTACCCCCTGGCCCTGCTGATGATGGGAGGCGCCTGCGGACTGCTTTACCAACGCTTCCGCCGCGCCGGCTGGCTCTAGCCTTCATCCCCGGAATACGAGAAGGCCCCACCGGCGCAAAACCGCTACTTGAGCAGAACGACGTGTTCGCGGCAGATGTCGGCGGCATGTCCCTTGGGGCCAGACCCGAGGCCACCCAGAAACATTTCAGAATTATCAATACGTTGGACATGGGTAGGTGACAGACTGCCAGCGCTGGGAGGCCCTATGGGGTCAGACCCCGGCGGCGTCGAAACCGCTCGCAAGACGCACCATGACGGGCTACGCGACTTGGCTGGGGTCTGACCCCATAGGGGCAGCCTCGGCGCCTTTTTCGGCGAACAAGCGATCAACGTCGAGAAAAACGTGGGGATTCGTCAGGGTCTGACCCCAATGGGAGCGCCGGCCCCGGGCCCGGATCATCGCTGGCACGTCAGCCCCACTGTGGACTCGCTGGTGGCGGATAATCAGTGGCTCTGCGAGCTGAGCGGCAAGCCACTGGCATTGCCTCGTGATACCAAGTGGCATCCCGATAGAGAGGCGCTGACCTGGCGCCTGGACCATCTCCAGCGCTGAAGTCCGAACACAGAAGGCCCCCGGTATCCGACGATACCGGGGGCCCTTCGCGTCGGGCGGAAGCCGGGAGGTTACGGCTTCATGTCCTCGAAGAACTTCTTCACGCCGTCGAAGAAGTTGGTCTTCTTCGGCGAGTGGCTGTTGCCTTCGCCGAGGCTCTCCTGGAGCTGGCGCAGCAGCTCCTTCTGATCTTCCTTGAGGTTGACCGGGGTCTCGACCACCACCCGGCAGAGCAGGTCGCCCGGGGGGCCGCCGCGCACCGGCTTGACGCCCTTGCCGCGCAGGCGGAACAGCTTGCCGGTCTGGGTCTCGGGCGGGATCTTCAGCTTGACCCGGCCGTCGAGGGTCGGCACCTCGAGCTCGCCGCCGAGCGCGGCGTCGACGAAGTTGATCGGCACCTCGCACTGCAGGTGACGGCCCTCGCGCTGGAAGATGTGGTGCGGCTTGATCGCCACCTGCACGTAGAGATCCCCGGGCGGGCCGCCGTTGATGCCGGCCTCGCCCTCGCCGTTGAGGCGAATGCGGTCGCCGGTATCCACCCCGGCGGGAATCTTCACCGACAGGGTGCGGGTCTCGCGTACCCGGCCCTCGCCGTGGCACTTGTGGCACGGCACCTTGATGTGCTGGCCGCTGCCGTGGCAGGTCGGGCAGGTCTGCTGCACGGCGAAGAAGCCCTGCTGCATGCGCACCTGGCCATGGCCCTGGCAGGTCGGGCAGGTCTCCTTGGAGGAACCCGGCTCGGCGCCGCTGCCGTCGCAGCGCTCGCACTCGACGTGGCGCGGCACGCGGATGTCCACGGTGGTGCCGGTCACCGCGCTCTCGAGGTCGAGCTCGAGGTTGTAGCGCAGGTCGCTGCCGCGCGCCGGAGCGTTGGGGTTGCGGCGCCCGCCTCCGCCGCCGCCGAAGATGTCGCCGAAGACATCGCCGAAGATATCGCTGAAGCCCCCGGCCCCGGCGCCACCGAAGCCACCCGCACCGAAGCCGCCGCCCTGGCCGTCGACACCGGCATGGCCGAACTGGTCGTAGGCGGCGCGCTTCTCGCTGTCGGTCAGGACCTCGTAGGCCTCCGAGACCTCGCGGAACTTCGCCGCCGCCGTGTCGTCGTCCGGGTTGCGGTCGGGGTGAAACTTCTGGGCCAGGCGCCGATAGGCCTTCTTGATGTCCTTCTGGTCGGCCCCGCGCTCAACGCCCAGCACCTCATAATAGTCACGTTTGGACATGGGTCTGTCCGCCTCCGTAGCGACACCGCGGAAACACCAACGCGGGAGTCGGGCCCCCGCGCTGGCGTCATCCGTGGTTCAGATGTCGTGGTTTACTGCTTCTTCTGGTCGTCGTTGACTTCTTCGTACTCGGCGTCGACCACGTCATCTTCCTGCTTGGCACCGGCCTCACCGGTCTCGCCCTCGGCCTGCTGCGCGGCCTCGGCCTGGGCGGCGTACATCTTCTGGGCCAGATTGCCGGAGGCCTCGGTCAGGGCATCCAGCTTGCTCTGGATGGCGTCCTTGTCGTCGCCCTTGAGCGCCTCCTCGAGCTCGGAGATGGCGCTCTCGATGGCCTGCTTCTCCTCGGCGCTGGCCTGCTCGCCGGCCTCCTCGAGGGTCTTGCGCGAGGCGTGGACCATGCCGTCGGCCTGGTTGCGCAGCGCCACCAGCTCCTCGAACTTCTTGTCCTCGTCGGCGTGGGCCTCGGCGTCGCGGACCATCTGATCGATCTCCTCGTCGGAGAGGCCGCTGGAGGCCTTGATGACGATCGACTGCTCCTTGTTGGTGGCCTTGTCCTTGGCGGAGACGTGCAGGATGCCGTTGGCGTCCAGGTCGAAGGCGACCTCGATCTGCGGCACGCCGCGCGGCGCCGGCGGAATGTCGGCCAGGTCGAAGCGGCCCAGCGACTTGTTGCCCCCGGCCTGCTTGCGCTCGCCCTGCAGCACGTGGATGGTCACGGCGGTCTGGTTGTCATCCGCGGTCGAGAAGGTCTGGGTCTTCTTGGTCGGGATGGTGGTGTTCTTCTCGATCAGCGGGGTCATCACGCCGCCCAGGGTCTCGATGCCCAGCGTCAGCGGGGTGACGTCGAGCAGCAGCACGTCCTTGACGTCACCGCCGAGCACGCCGCCCTGGATCGCCGCCCCCACGGCCACCGCCTCGTCCGGGTTGACGTCCTTGCGGGCTTCCTTGCCGAAGAAGTCGGCGACCTTCTTCTGCACCATGGGCATGCGGGTCTGGCCGCCGACCAGGATGACGTCGTCGATCTCGGACGCCGACAGGCCGGCGTCGGCCAGCGCGGTCTTGCACGGCCCCATGGAGCGCTGCACCAGGTCTTCCACCAGCGACTCCAGCTTGGCCCGGGTCACCTTGACGTTGAGGTGCTTCGGGCCGGTGTTGTCGGCGGTGATGTAGGGCAGGTTGACGTCGGTCTGCTGGGCGCTGGACAGCTCGATCTTGGCCTTCTCGGCGGCTTCCTTGAGGCGCTGCATGGCCAGGTTGTCGCCGGACAGGTCGATGCCGCTGTCGGCCTTGAACTGGTCGACCAGATAGTTGATCAGCTTGAGGTCGAAGTCCTCGCCGCCCAGGAAGGTGTCGCCGTTGGTGGCCAGCACCTCGAACTGGGTCTCGCCGTCGACGTCGGCCACCTCGATGATCGAGATGTCGAAGGTACCACCGCCCAGGTCGTAGACCGCGATGGTCTTGTCGCCGCGCGACTTGTCCATGCCGTAGGCCAGCGCCGCCGCGGTGGGTTCGTTGATGATGCGCTTGACCTCGAGCCCGGCGATGCGACCGGCGTCCTTGGTCGCCTGGCGCTGGGAGTCGTTGAAGTAGGCCGGCACGGTGATGACCGCCTCGGTGACCGTCTCACCCAGGTAGTCTTCCGCGGTCTTCTTCATCTTCTTCAGCACTTCGGCGCTGACCTGCGGCGGGGCGAGCTTCTTGCCCTTCACTTCCACCCAGGCGTCGCCGTTGTCGGCCTCGGTGATGGCGTAGGGCACCATCTTGATGTCCTTCTGCACGACGTCGTCCTTGAAACGACGGCCGATCAGGCGCTTGATGGCATACAGGGTGTTGGTCGGGTTGGTGACCGCCTGGCGCTTGGCCGCCTGGCCCACCAGGATCTCGCCATCATCGGTGTAGGCGATGATGGACGGCGTGGTGCGCGCGCCCTCGGCGTTCTCGATCACCTTGGCGCTGTCGCCGTCGAGCACGGCAACACAGGAGTTGGTGGTCCCCAGGTCAATACCGATGATGCGTCCCATAGGAAATCCTCGAAAGTCGTTGCAATGTTTCTGAAAGTCGCGTTCTGCGGCCTGCGCCGCGGAGTTGTCGTCTATCTGGGGGCCGCTCGGCGCTTTTCAAGACCCGCCGCCCCCATTTTTGCTCGCCGTCAGCCGGCGGCCTGGCTGACCACCACCATGGCCGGTCGCACCAGGCGACCGTTGAGCAGGTAGCCCTTCTGCATCACGTCCATCACGGTGTTGGGCTCGAGCTCGGGGTTGGGCACCATGGCCATGGCCTCGTGATACTGCGGGTCGAAGGGCTCGCCATGGGGCTCCACCATCTCGACGCCGAACTTGCCGAGCACGTCGTGCTGCATCTTCAGCGTCATCGAGACGCCCTCGCGGTGCGCCTCGGTGGCGTCCTCGCCCATGGCCTCGAGCGCCTTCTCCAGGCTGTCGACCACCGGCAGCAGCTCCTTGACGAACCTCTCCAGGGCGAACTTGCGCGCCTTCTCGGCCTCCTGCTCGGCACGACGGCGCACGTTCTGCGCCTCGGCGGCGGCACGCAACGCCTGGTCCTTGGCCTCGGCCAGGCTCTGCTCGAGCTCCTCGACGCGGGCCGCCAGCACCTCGGCCTCCGGATTGTCGGAGGCTTCGGCCTCACGGGCGACCAGCTCGGCCTCTTCGGCCCCCTCGATGGCGGCCTCCAGCTCGCCCTCCTGTGCCTGGGGCTCGGCCTCCTCTTCCTGGCGGGCGAGTTCCTCGTCAAGCGGGGTCTGGGGGTCTTTGGCCATGTGTCTCTCCTGAAATACCGCTCGTGAAAACTGGGGGGGCGACGCGCGCGCCACCCACGGGAATGTCGAAACGTGTTCGCCGTCTGCGGGGATATATGGGGCTGGGTGCGCCGAACTCAAGCCATGACAACGACACGGCGTCCTCCGATGGCGTCGACGTGCATTGTCGGCCCCCCTGGACTACTGTATAAACGCACAACATGTGTACGAATAGACAGTGGTTTCGAACGAGCCCCGGGGAGGCGTCATGCTGACAGAGCTTGCCATTCGCGACTTCGCCATCGTCGATCACCTCGAGCTGGAGCTCGCCACCGGCATGACCGCCATCACCGGCGAGACCGGCGCCGGCAAGTCGATCCTGCTCGGTGCCCTGGGGCTCTGCCTGGGCGAGCGAGCCGATGCCGCCAGCGTGCGCCACGGCCGCGAGCGCGCCGACCTCTCGGCCCGCTTCGATATCCACCGGTTGCCCGCGGCGCGCGCCTGGCTCGAGGAGCGCGAGCTGCCCGCGGACGACTGCCTGCTGCGCCGGGTGGTCACCGCCGCCGGCCGCTCGAAGGCCTGGATCAACGGCCAGCCGGCCACGGCGGCCGACCTCAGGTCGCTCGGTGAACGGTTGATCGAGATCCACGGCCAGCACGCCCACCAGGCGCTGCTGCGCGAGGAGACCCATCTGCGCCTGCTCGACGACTTCGCCGGCCAGCGCGAGGCCGTGGCGGCCCTGGGCGAGACCTTCCGCCGCTGGCAGGCGGCCCGGCGTCGCCTCAAGCGGCTGGCCGAGGACGGCGACGAGCTCCAGGCTCGCCGCCAGCTACTGCGTTACCAGGTCGAGGAGCTCGACCAGCTGGCCCTGGCGGAGGACGAGCTCAAGGGCCTGGAAGCGGAGCAGGAGGAGCTCGCCCATGCCGAGGAGCGCCTGCGCGAGGCGCAGTTCGCCGCCGAGTGCTGCGACAACGACGAGGGCGGTGCCGCGACCCTGCTGACCCAGGCGATCAACCGGCTCTCGGCGCTGCCGGGCAGCGACCGCGGCGCCCTCGCCGACGCCCTGACGATGCTCGGCGAGGCCCGCATCCAGGTCGAGGAGGCGGCCCGCGAGCTCAACCACTTCGCCGGCACCACCGAGCTCGACCCGGAACGCCTGGCGTGGGTCGAGGAGCGCCTCGGCGAGGTGCACCGCATCGCCCGCAAGCACCATGTGCTGCCCGAGGAGGTCACCGCTCTGCACCGCCGCCTGCTGGGGGAGCTCGAGGAGCTCGAGGGCGGCGAACAGGACCTGGAGACGCTCACCGCCGAGGTCGACGCCCTGCGCGACACCTGGCGCGAGCAGGCCCGCGGCGTGGGCGAGGCGCGACGCCGGGCGGCCGTGCGCTTCGGCGAGGCGGTGCAGGAGCAGCTCGCCTTCCTGGCCATGGACAAGGCGCGCTTCGCGGTGGAGGTGGAGACTCGCGACACCCCGGCCGCAGAGGGCCTGGAGAGCGTGCGCTTCCTGATCAGCGCCAACCCCGGCCAGCCACCGCGGCCGCTGGCCAAGGTGGCCTCGGGCGGCGAGCTGTCACGCATCAGCCTGGCGATCCAGGTGGTGGCGGCGCGCCACTCGACCATCCCCTGCCTGGTGTTCGACGAGGTGGACGTGGGGGTCTCGGGCGCCACCGCCGAGATCGTCGGCCAGCTGCTGCGGCGGCTGGGCGAGCAGGGCCAGGTGCTGACCGTCACCCACCTGCCCCAGGTGGCCGCCCAGGCCCACCACCACCTGCATATCGAGAAGCGGGCGAAGCGCGACACCACCCTGACCCGCATGGCGCTGCTCGACGAGGCCGGCCGGGTCGGCGAACTGGCCCGCATGCTGGGCGGCGTCAGCCTCTCCGACCGAACCCTGGCCCACGCCCGGGAAATGCTGGATGCCAGCCAGCAGGGCGCTCACCACTAGGGCCACCCCTCCGACCGACTCCCCACCTGGCGGCCCACGCCCGGGAGATGCTCGACGCCAGCCAGCGCGCCCATCACTGACTGCCCCCTGGGCCGCAACGCACACGGCCCCGATCGACGATCGGGGCCGTGTGCATGTTCAGGCCAGGGCACGCCACGCGGCGCGATCACTTCTTCGGGTGGATGCCTTCCTGGCGGGTCGCCTTGGAGCCCTTGGGGCGCACATAGAGCACCAGGGCATGGTCGACGAGCTCGAAGCCGTGCTCCTCGGCGATCTCCTGCTGGCGACGCTCGATGGTCTCGTCGAAGAACTCGATGATCTCGCCGCTCTCGAGGCAGACCATGTGGTCGTGGTGCTCATCCTGGGAGAGCTCGAACAGGGCGTGGCCGCCGTCGAAGTTGTGGCGAACCACCAGGCCGGCCGATTCGAACTGGGTAAGCACGCGATAGACGGTGGCCAGGCCCACGTCCTCACCGGCCTCCAGCAACGCCTTGTAGACGTCCTCGGCACTCAGGTGGTGCTGTCCCGGGGCATTCTCCAGGATCTGCAGGATCTTCACGCGCGGCAGGGTCACCTTGAGACCGGCCTTGCGTAATTCATGGTTCTGGTCGGCCATGGTCGCTCTTCGCAGTATCGGGTAGGGTCGGGTATGATCGACCGAATCCACGATAGTGAAGAACAGGCGCAAATGCAAAAGTTGACTGGAATCGTCACCCTCTCGGCCATCCTGCTACTGAGCAGCGGCTGCAGCTACTTCGGTGTCTACAAGCGCGACATCCCTCAGGGCAACCTGGTGACCGCCGACATGGTGGAACAGCTGCAGCCTGGCATGAGCCGAGATCAGGTGGTCCGAGTGATGGGTCGCCCGCTGCTGGAGGCCCCCTTCGATGCCAACCAGTGGGACTACGTGTTCCGCCTCGACGAGGCCTATGGCGGCGTCGACCGCCGCCGGGTCACCCTGACCTTTGCCGGCGACCGCCTGGCCAACGTCGAGCGCGAGGGCGACCTCAGTGGCGACATCGAGCTGCGTCCCATCAAGGGCATCGGCCCGCGCACCGAGGGCGCCGATGGGCTGGATGCCATGCCGGCACAGGAGCCGCAACCCGAGCCGGAGGGCGGCGCCCGCGTTCCCCAGGGCGGCGAGCCGGCCAGCGAACCGTCCGATTTCTGAACCGCACCGCCCTCAATGACGCCCCGGCGCCGATCTCCCTCGGCCCGGGGCGTCAGCGTCTGGTGCGGGCGCGCTCGGCGCGGGCCGCCTTGGGGTCGAGCACCAGCGGGCGGTAGACCTCGACGCGATCGCCGGTGCACAGCACGTGGCGCTCGGGATCGCGCAGCGACTTGCCGAAGATGCCGAGGTCGGCGTCGAGGAAGGTCTCGGCGGGCAGTTCGGGGAAATAGCGCTCCAGCCCGGCGAGCCGCACGGCCTGGCGGGCCGTGGTGCCTTCCGGCACGGCGAGGGTGACCAGGCGCTGCCGATCCGGCAGGGCGAAGGCCACCTCGACCGCGATCTCAGTAGCGGCCATAGATGTCATCGGCACGGCGGGTGAAGGAGTCCACCAGCTGGCCGGCCACCTGCTGGAAGAGCTTGCCGAAGGCCATGCCCAGCAGCCGGCTGGCGAACTCGAACTCCATCTCCAGGCTCACCTTGCAGGCATTCTCCCCCATGGGGATGAACAGCCAGCGACCGCGCAGCCGCTTGAAGGGGCCGCTGACCAACGACATCTCGATGCGATCGGGCTCGATCAGGTCGTTGCGGGTGGCGATGCTCTGCTCGATACCGGCCCGCCCCAGGGTCATCTCGCCGATCAGGTGGGAATCGTCGCGCTCGATCAACCGTGCGCGACGGCACCCGGGCAGGAACTCCGGATAACGCTCGAAGTCGTTGACCAGGTCGAACATCTCCTGAGGGGTGTGCCGCACCATGGCGGACCGATTGACCGTTGGCATTGAGCTCTCCGCTGACTTCACCGTGCCCAGGGCGTATCATGAGCCGTTATTTCGGGCCTTGAATGGTATCACGCTTCCCCCCATGTCGGAGGGGGAGCCGCCATCGGCAGAACACGACACGAGGTTTCATGGCCAACAAGAACGCCAAGGGCAAGGGGCCCGGCAGCAACGTCATCGCCTTGAACAAGAAGGCACGCTTCGAGTACCACATCGACGAGACCTTCGAGGCCGGCCTGGTGCTGGCCGGCTGGGAAGTGAAGAGCCTGCGTGCCGGCAAGGCGCAGCTGACGGACACCTACATCCTGATCAAGGACGGCGAGGCCTGGCTGCTGGGCAGCCATATCATGCCGCTCAACACCGCGAGCACCCACGAGGTGGCCGACCCGACCCGCACCCGCAAGTTGCTGATGCATCGCAAGGAAATCGCCCGGGTCTTCTCGCGCACCCAGGAGAAGGGGCACACCTGCGTGCCGCTCAAGCTCTACTGGAAGGGTAACCGGGTGAAGTGCGAGCTGGCGCTGGTGACGGGCAAGAAGCTGCACGACAAGCGGGCCACCGAGAAGGACCGCGACTGGCAGCGGCAGAAGGGGCGCATCATGCGCGAACAAAACAAGGCCTGAGGTGTCACAAGACCGTCCATCCTGATAGGATAGGCGCTATGGGGGCGACATGGTTTCGACGCCGGTGACAACCCCTGCGGTGCATGCCGAGAGCGTGATGTATCTCGTAAATCCAACATCATGACTAAATAGTCGCAAACGACGACAACTACGCTCAGGGCGCGCTGGCAGCTTAAACGCTGTTAGCTTCTAGTCCGGCCCGAACGCGATGTGCCCATTCATCGCCGACGGGATATGAGCCAAGACTGATGGGATCGCGGTTGGTGGTGTCCTCTCGCCAATCGCTAAACTTGACGAGGAATCGCGTCGCTGGATCCTGCCCGTCGGAGCCAGTAGCGTTAAATCAAAAGACGGAACTAAGCATGTAGAGCCAATGGGCGAGTACTGGCGGACGCGGGTTCAATTCCCGCCGCCTCCACCAATCAAGTCGACGAATCAAGCACCTACGGGTGCTTTTTTCGTTCCTGGCGGCCTCACCGGGCACCCACCCGAGGGCGATGGGCGCCTCGCCGTCGGGACGGCCCGGCAACCGGCGCCCCTCCCCCCGCACTTTCGCCTTGGCCTTGACGCGAAAAGCACTTGATACCAGCCTCAGGGGGGGCCATTATCTGCGCCCTCTCGCCGGTCCACCGAGACGACGGGCCCTGGGCGAGGTCAAGACACTCCCATTTTTCCCGATCTGGATTCGAACCCATGAGCAAAGTCCTGATTGTCGGCGCCGGCGGCGTCGGTGGCGTCGTCACCCACAAGTGCGCCCAGCATCCCGAGGTCTTCAGCGAGATCATGCTGGCCAGCCGCAACGAAGCGAAGTGCAAGGCCATCGCGGCCCAGCTGGACCGTTCCATCCAGACCGCCCAGGTGGACGCCGATGACGTCGAGGCGCTGGTCGCGCTGATCGAGTCGTTCCAGCCCGACGTGCTGATCCACGTGGCCCTGCCCTATCAGGACCTGACCATCATGGAGGCGTGCCTGCGCACCGGCGTGCCCTATCTCGATACCGCCAACTACGAGCACCCCGACGAGGCCAAGTTCGAGTACAAGGAGCAGTGGGCCTTCCAGGAGCACTACGCCCGCGCCGGCAACATGGCCACCCTGGGCTGCGGTTTCGACCCGGGCATGACCAACATCTACTGCGCCTATGGCCAGAAGAACCTGTTCGACGAGATCCATCGCATCGACATCCTGGACGCCAACGGCGGCGACCACGGCTACCCCTTCGCCACCAACTTCAATCCCGAGATCAACATCCGCGAGATCACCGCGAATGGCCGCTACTGGGAGAAGGGCGAGTGGAAGGAGACCGCGCCGCTCGCCGAGAAGCGCACCTTCGACTTCGACGGCATCGGCGAGAAGGACCTCTACCTGCTCTACCACGAGGAGCTCGAGTCGCTGTCGCGGAACATCAAGGGACTGGAGCGCATCCGCTTCTGGATGACCTTCTCCGAGAAGTACATCACCCACCTCAAGGTGCTCGAGAACGTCGGCATGACCAGCATCGAGCCGATCGAGTTCGAGGGTCGCCAGGTCACGCCGCTGCAGTTCCTCAAGGCGGTGCTGCCCGACCCGGCGTCGCTCGGCCCGCGCACCAAGGGCAAGACCAACATCGGCGTGATCCTCGACGGCATCAAGGACGGCAAGCGGCGCAAGGTGTACATCTACAACATCTGCGACCACGAGGCGTGCTACCGGGAGGTGCAGTCCCAGGCGATCTCCTATACTACCGGCGTGCCGGCGGTGACCGGCGCCATGCTGATGCTGGAAGGGCTCTGGAAGGGCGAGGGCGTGTTCAACGTCGAACAGCTCGACCCCGACCCCTTCATGGCACGCATCGGCGACATGGGCCTGCCGTGGCAGTTGGTCGAGCTCGACCCCGAGGTGGACCTGCTGGGATGACCCCCCTCACCTTCGATATCCACGCCTGCCCGTCGCCGGCCTATGTGGTGGACGACGCCCTGCTGCGCAATAACCTGGAGCTCCTCGGCGAGGTCCAGGAACGCAGCGGGGCAAGGATCCTGCTGGCGCTCAAGGGCTTCGCCATGTGGGACTGCTTCCCCATGATCCGCGAGTACCTGGTGGGGACCACCTCCAGCGGCCAGGACGAGGCACGCCTCGGCGCCGAGACCTTCGGCGGCGAGGTGCACGTCTACTCGCCGGCCTTCACCGAGCCGGAGATGGAGGTGGTGCTGCGCTACGCGGACCACCTCAGCTTCAACTCGCCGGGCCAGTGGCGGCGCTTCCGCGACACCGTCGCGGGGGCGCCGCGCCGGGTCTCCTGCGGGTTGCGGGTCAACCCGGAGCACTCCACCGGCGCGGTGCCGCTCTATGATCCCTGTGCCCCCGGCTCGCGGCTCGGCACCCGGGCCGCGGACCTCGCACCGGAGGATCTGGCGGGGCTCGAGGGGCTGCACTTCCATACCCTGTGCGAGCAGAACAGCGATGCCCTCGAACACACCCTGGAAGCCTTCGAGGCGAAGTTCGGCCACTACCTCGCCGGCATGCAGTGGATGAACCTCGGCGGCGGCCACCACATCACCCGGTCCGACTACGACGTGGAGCGGCTGGTGCGGGTGGTCCGCGACTTCAAGGCGCGCCATCCGCACCTCACGGTCTACCTGGAGCCCGGCGAGGCGATCGCGCTGAACACCGGCTATCTGGTGTGCACGGTGCTGGACATCGTCGAGAACGGCGGCCCCATCGCCATCCTCGACACCTCGGCCACGGCGCACATGCCGGACGTGCTGGAGATGCCCTACCGGCCGGAGATCATCGGCGCCGGCGAACCGGGCGAGAAGGCCCACAGCTATCGGCTGGGCGGCCTGACCTGCCTCGCCGGCGACGTGGTGGGCGAGTACTCCTTCGATGCGCCGCTGGCCATCGGCGACCGCCTGGTGTTCACCGACATGGCCCACTACACCATGGTCAAGACCACCACCTTCAACGGCATCCGCCTGCCGTCGATCTGCCGCATCGGCGAGACGAGCCGCGAGGTGCGCACGGTCAGGACCTTCGGCTATGTGGACTATATGCAGCGGCTGAGCTGAAGCCCCACCCTCGTAAAGCGATACGCCACGCCCCGAACCTGAAATTTCCGGGGCGTGGCGCCCTCTTCCAAGAACTCAAGGCTCACGGCGCCTTGTGCTCCTCCTGACTTGTCGATCAGCTGCCAACAACTCTTGGCATCAGGGGAGGCGTCCTCCATCACCTTCCGGCTTCTGCATCAGTTCGCCGCTGCTTCGAATAGCCAGTCACGGAACGTCTTCAGTCTCGGTAGGCCAGCGCACTCGGGGCGATAGACCACGTAATAGGCCAGGGGGGAGGCGAACCTTAGTTCCGGAAACAACCTGACCAGCCGCCCCGCGGCCAGATCATCACGCGCCATGACGCTGCGCGCCAGGGCGACGCCATGCGCGTCGATGGCCGCCTGCAAGACGGACGCGGAGTTGTTGATGCGCAGGCCGCGAGTGGTGCCCACCTCCGCTACGCCGGCGTCCTTGAGCCAGACGCTCCAAGAAGGAAAGCCTGACTGGTCGTCCATCGACAGGTCGTGGATCAGGGTCTCCCGGGCCAGGTCCGCCGGCGCCTTCAGGCGCCCATTATGCAGCAGGTTCGGCGAGCAGACCGGATAGACCTCCTCGTCCATCAGCTTCTCCGCCGTCAGCCCTGGCCAGGCACCCATGCCGTAACGCACGCCGATATCGATCCGCTGAGCCACGAAATCCACCGGCTTGAGGCTGGTGTCCAGGCGAACGTCCGTGTCGGGACAAACCGCCTGGAAGCCGTCGATACGCGGCAGCAACCACTTGGCGGCGAACGCCGGACTGACAGCCACGGTGAGCACCCCACTCGCCGATTCCTCCTTGAGCCGCTCCAGTCCCAGCGTCAGCCGGTCGAAACCCGCCCGGATATCGGGCAGCGCGCGTTCGGCCGCCTCGGTGGGCACCAACCGAACCCGCCCACTGCTGGCACGGTGGAACAGCGGCATGCCCAGCCACTCCTCCAGGGTACGCACGAGCTGCCCGACCGCGGCGGGGGTGACATTGAGCTCGGTCGCCGCGGCGGAAAAGCTCTGGTGCCGGGCGCTGGCCTCGAAGGCGCGCAGGGCGTTGAGGTGCACCGGTGTCTTCATATCGATAAAGTTTTTCTTTCAGTCATGGACACATTATCTCGTTTGTTGGTGGAAGGAAATCGGCGAAGAATGCCAACCAAGCCGGAAATCGGCGCCTCCCGATCCACTGCGGGCGACGGGGCTACCCTGGCCGGCCGGGATAAATAGATTTTCTTCCAGTAACGAGAGGTTTCATCATGAGCAATCAATTCCAAGGCAAGAAACTGCTGGTCGTCGGTGGCACCAGCGGGATGGGGCTGGAGACGGCCCGGGAAGTCCTCGCCGAGGGCGGCAGCGCGGTCATCCTGGGCCATCGCCCGGACAAGGCCGAAGCGGCGCGCAAAGAGCTCGCCGCCCTGGGCCGGGTCGAGGCGCTGACGGCGGACCTGGCCAGCGACGAGGGGCTCGCGGCGCTGCTCGAGACCCTCGACGAGCAGCACTCGGACATTGACCTGCTGGTCAATGCGGCCGGCCTGTTTCTCCCCAAGCCGTTCCTGGAGCATGAGAAGGCGGACTACGACCAGTACCAGTCGCTGAACAAGGCGTTCTTCTTTATCACGCAGAAAGTTGCCGCCAACCTGGTCGCCAAGAATCGTCCGGGCGCGTTCGTCAACATCGGTTCCATGTGGGCCAAACAGGCCATCGCGGCGACCCCGTCGTCGGCCTACTCCATGGCCAAGGCCGGCCTGCATTCGCTGACCCAGCACCTGGCCATGGAGCTGGCGCCGAAGCAGATCCGCGTCAACGCGGTATCGCCGGCGGTGGTAGAGACCCCGATCTACGAGGGCTTTATCCCCAAGGACGAGGTACACGGCGCCCTGCAGGGCTTCAACGACTTCCACCCGATCGGTCGGATCGGCACCCCCCAGGACGTCGCCGAGGTGGTCACCTTCCTGCTCTCGGACAAGGCCGGCTGGGTCACCGGCGCGACCTGGGACGTGGACGGTGGCGTCATGGCCGGCCGCAACTGAAACTAACTATGACGCCCCCTTCTGGCGAGCGCAGGACCTCTCCGGCGAGGCCAGAAGCGCGCTCGGGCCACTGGGCGAGATCCACGATGCCTCCTGAGCGCGAGGGGCCATGACGAAGGAAGCACCCGCGGGTGCTTCTTTCGTTCCTGTGCCACTCATTTTCCCTCTCCCACCCTCCCCCCTTCTCCCTGGCCCGGATTTGCCGCATGGTGCCCATAGCAACCTCGACAGACAGGGAGAGCCAGGGATGACCACGGTCTACAAGTTCGGCGGCGCCTCGATCCAGGACGCCGCGGCCATCCGCCATCTGGGCGAAGTGCTGGCGACTACCCGGGAGCGCCCGCTGGTGGTCGTGGTCTCGGCCATGGGCAAGACCACCAACGCCCTGGAGGCGCTGCTCACCGCCGCGCGCAGCTACGATGACCGGGACTACCGCAGCCGACTCGACGAGCTGCGCAGCGCTCACCTCGCCACCGTCGACGCCCTGTTCGGCGACCGGAAAGCCGCCGTCGCCGAACGGGTCGAAGCACTGTTCGAGGAGCTCGACCGTCGCCATCGAACGCACCGGCAGGAGCCGCGCCCCTTCCACTACGATCAGACGATCTGCTTCGGCGAACTGCTGTCCACCACCCTCGTGGCCGCCTGGCTCAACGAGATCGGCACCGCTACCGACTGGCACGACGCCCGGGAGCTGATCGTCACCGACGCCCGCCACCAGGCCGCCAATGTCGACTGGCCCGCCACCCGCGAACGGATCCGCGCCCTCGACGGCGACAGGCTCTTGCTGACCCAGGGCTTCATCGGCGGCACCCCCGACGGGGTCTCGACCACCCTCGGCCGGGAAGGCTCGGACTTCAGCGCGGCGATTTTCGCCCACTGCCTCGAGGCCGGGGAGCTGGTGATCTGGAAGGACGTACCGGGGCTGTTCAACGCCGACCCGCGCCGCTTCGACAACGCCGTGCAGCTGCAGCGGCTCTCCTACGACGAGGCCATCGAACTGGCCTGGCACGGCGCCAAGGTGATCCACCCCAAGACCCTGGCCCCGCTGCGGGAGAAGGGCATCCCGCTGAAGGTTCGCTCCTTCGAGGAGCTCGATGCCCCGCCCAGCGTCATCTCGGCCGAGGGGGCGAGCGCCGTCACGCCGGCTTTCATCCTCGCCGAGGAGCAGGTGCTGCTGGAGCTCCGTCCCCGGGACTTCTCGTTCATGGACGAGGCCAGGCAGCACGACATCCTCGGCCGCCTCGTCGAGGCCGGCGAGCACGCCAACCTGGTCGACAGCGGCGCCACGCGCCTGTCGCTCTGCCTCGACGCGCACCCGGCGCGCCTCGAGCCGCTGGTCGAGTCACTGGCCGCCGACTATGCCCTCGAGCGCCACGACGACCTGACCCTGCTCACCGTGCGCCACCCCACCGAGCCCCTGCTGGAGGCGCTCAGCGGGGATCGCGAGATTCTCGCCGAACGGTGCAACCGTGACACGGCGCAGCGGCTGTTCCGCAGCAGTGAATGCCCCGAGACGTGGCATCTTCCCGACCAGGAGGGGAAAGGCGCGGGTCAGTCCGTCAGATAGCGCTTGCGGTAACCGCCGGGAGTCACCCCGACGACTTTCCTGAAGGCGGTATTGAAGTAGCTGGCATGGCGATAGCCCACCCGCTCGGCGACCTCGGCGACGCTCAGCTCGGTATTGATCAGCAGGGACTGGGCCTCGCCGACCCGGCGCCGGATCAGGTAATGGATGGGCGAACAGCCCACCGCCGCCTTGAAGCGATGAGCAAGATGGTAAGGGCTGACCTTGAAGCGCTCGGCCATGACCTGAAGGTCGAGCTCCTCGGCGTAGCGCTCGTCGATATAGCGCCTTACCTCCCGGCCGAGGTCGTAGCCGGGAGACTCGAGCCGAGGCTCCGGCCGCTCCATCAGCCGCCCCACCAGCAGGATCAGCGCCTGCAGCAGGTGATGGCAGATCTCGCCGGCACCGCGCTGCCCCACGCCGACCTGGTCGTACAACAGTTCGAAGAGGCTCTCGAACGCCGCCCGGTGTTCCCCGCTGGCCAGCACCGGACACCCCAGCTCGGGCACCAGGTGATTGACCGGCAGCCCCCTGAGTTTGAGGCTCCGGAAACCGCAGCAGTAGGCGCCGATGCCCACCTCGGGCCGAGCCGACTCGTCGTGCAGGGTGCCGCTGTTGTAGACGAGCACGTCGCCGCGACGAGTGCGGTACTCGCGCCCGCCGATGATATGGGTGCCCTGCCCCTCGCGGATGAAGACGATCTCGGCGCAGTCGTCGTGGCGGTGCATGGCCCGGGGCATCTCGCTCTGGCTGCCTTCGGCCTTGCACATGTAGAGCAGTTCGGCCGGGTGCTCGATGGTCAGCCGACTACCGGCACCCGGCTTCAGGAACCGCTGGATCATCGACGGCCCTCCGGAACGACGGCTGATGTCCATCATCTTCCCTCAAGGCTACCCACGGGCGCCAGCCCATGGCGCCCTCGCCGTTAGCGATAGTCGATCCATACCGCCCCGGCATCGGCGGATCGCACGCAGTTCTCCACCCAGCGCACGCCCTCGACCCCGGCATCGATATCGGGTATCCCTAGCGCCTCTATGGCCTCGGTGTCGCCGCGATCCTGTGCTTCCATGGCCAACGCGAAGCGGTAGTAGAGGTTGGCCCATGCCTCGAACAGCCCTTCGGGGTGGCCGCCGCCGATGCGATCATCCTGTCGCGCCTGGGGATAGAGGTAGTCCATGCCGCGCTCCAGAATCCGCACCGGTTCGCCCTGGATTTCGTAGCGTAGCTGGTTGGGGTGCTCGTCCCACCACTCGACGCTGGCCCGGGAGCCGATGACCCGCACCTTCTGGCCGTGCATGGAGCCGGCATTGACTGCCGAGGTCCAGAGGTGGCCCATGACGCCACCTTCGTACTCCATCAGCACGTAGGCGTTGTCCTCCAGCGGCGCGCGGCTGGCCACGAAGCTCTGGCGCGAACACAGCAGTCGCTTGATGCGCAGCTCCGGCAGCATCATTTCGGCGATGTAGTAAGGGTGGGTCGCCAGGTCGCCGAGCACGTAGCTGGGCCCGGCGTAGCGCGGATCGACCCGCCATCGGGTGCCGGGGTTGGACTGTTCGACGGCCTCGCTGTGGAAGCCATGGGCGAACTGCATGTGGACCATGCGGATCTCGCCGAGATCGCCGTTGGCGATCATCTCTCGCGCCTGGCGGATCAGCTGATGCCCGGCGTAGCCATAGGTCACACCGACGATGCGCCCCCGCTCCCTGGCCAGGGCACGGAGTTCCTCAGCCTCATCTACGCTGAAGCACAGCGGCTTCTCGCAGACCACGTGCAACCCGGCCTCCAGCGCCGCCTTGCAGATGGCGAAGTGGGTGCTATTGGGCGTGGCGATGGAGACCGCCTGGATACCGTCATCGCGCTTGGCCTCCTCGGCGAAGAGCGTCGGGTAGTCCGGATAACAGCGCTCGGGCGCCACACGCAGCGACTTGCCGAATTCGCGCCCGCGGGCCGGGTCGATGTCGAAGGCGCCGGCCACCAGTTGGAAGCTGTTGTCGCGCGACGCCCCGCAACGGTGGATATAGCCGATCTGGCTGCCGCGGCCGCCGCCCACCATCGCCCAGCGAATCGGGGCTGCGACTTTCAGGTCTCCCTGGATCATGGTCATTCCTCCTGTATCAGACGTCCGCCTGGAAGCCCTGGCGTTTCAAGTACTCGAGACTCGCCGTGACGTCGGCGAGGCTGCCATCCGCATCGCGGGGATCACGTTCCTGTTCGATGGTGATATAGCCCTGGTAATCGATCTCCTGAAGCAGCCGGTAGATGGCATCGTAATCCACGATGCCTTCGCCGATGGGACACATCACCCCCTGGGCACAGGCATCGAAGAAGTCCACCTGCCTAGCCATGACGTCGTCGAAGATCTTCGGCTCGATATCCTTGAAGTGCAGGTAGTCCATGCGCCCGGCGTGTTCGCGGATCCAGGTCACGGGATCCATGCCGGAGTAGTAGAGGTGGCCAGTATCCAGGCACAGCCCCGCGGTTTCGTAGGGGATAGCCTCCATCAGCCGCAGGATCTCGTCCTCGAACTCGATATACCCCCCGGCATGGGGGTGGATGACGGCACGGATGCCGTACTCGCGGCTGGCCAGCTCGGCGATGGCGCGGATGTGTTCCATCAGGGTGCCCCACTGCGTATCGTCGAGGCGCGGCGCCTGGTCGGGATGGCCCGCGTAGCGGCTGCGCTCGGCGTGCACGTGGTCGATCACCACCAGGTAGGGTGCCGGGTAGTGCTGGCCCGGCTCGCGGGGAAGTTCCGGAAGCTGCTTCAGGAAGGCGCAGATCTCATGAGTCTGGCGGATCAGACTGTCCCGATTGGCCGGATCGACCAGGTCGTCGAAGATGGTGCCGGCGACGACCTTAAGACCGCGTTCATCCAGGGCCTGCCCGAGGCGTTCGCGATCCAGGGGGAGGTAGCCGTAGGGACCGAGCTCCAGGCCCTTGTAACCTGCCTGGGCGGCCTCGTCCAGGACCTTCTGCCAGGGCGGCAGATGGGGATTGTTGACGTTGTCGACGCCCCAGCAGCAGGGTGCGCTGGCGATTCGCATACTCATCTTGGTGACTCCGATGGCTGTTGTCATGGGTATTGGGCTTCCACCCAGTCGCCCCCATTACAGCAGCCCTCAGGACACCATGATTTCACTTTCTTGCTATTTCTGGCGGGTGCTTCAAGAAGTTCCTGGCCTTATGTGCAGGAAAAGCCCGCCGACTGTCGAAGATCGCAGCTGCTCTGCCCATAGAATTTCACTTTCTTGTCTTTCGCTTCGTCCGAGGGTTCCCTTACACCGCCAGTCGCTCCCACGGTGTATGGCGTTTCCCTGACGTTCACCGTTGGCTGATGTGACCCCGCATTCAGCCACGGCAGGATGTCGCGACTGACAAAATAGAATCTTTGATCCAATTGTTAGTAATGGGGTATAAATGTTCTTAATCCTGTCGATATCGATTACCGGTAGATACGTATCAATGATTGTAGAGGGTTGATAATGCAGCGATTCAGAGTAGGCGTCTTGGGCATCGGAAACATCAGCAATGTCTATTTTAATAACCTCAAGCATTACCATGACCTCGTAGAGGTAGTGGGCTGTGCCGGGAGGAGTCTCGAAAAGGCCCGGCGAGTCGCTGCCCAGCATGGGATACCAAGGGCGTATACCGACAGCACGGAGCTGCTCAGCGACCCGGACATCGATATTGTCCTGAATCTGGCCGTGCCGGCAGTGCATGCGGAGTTGAATCTAGCGGCGCTGGCGGCGGGCAAACACCTCTATACCGAAAAGCCCCTCGCAGCCGGCTTTGCAGAAAGCCAGAAAATCATGGCACTAGCAAAGCGCAAGGGCCTGTATGTCGGCAGCGCCCCTGACACCTTCCTGGGTGGCCGGCTGCAGACCTGCCGCAAGCTGATCGACAACGGTACCTTGGGTGAGATAATCGGTGCGAGTGCGTTCGTCGTCAGCCACGGCCAGGAGTGGTTTCACCCTAACCCAGACTTCCTGTACCAGGAGGGGGCCGGCCCCTTGCTGGACATAGGCCCGTACTACATAACCGCACTGCTGTCCCTGCTAGGGCCGGTTTCTCGCTGCAGTGCCATGGCAAATCGTGCCTTCGATACACGCGTGATCGAAAGTGAGCCTCGACGAGGTGAGACGATCAATGTTGAGGTGGACACTCATATCACCGGCACTCTGGCGTTTGTCGGTGGTGCTATCGGGACCTTCATTACCAGCTTCGATGTCTGGGACTCCGAACTACCCCGCCTGGAAATCTACGGCACTCGAGGCACGCTTTGTATCGATGATATTGACCCACTCGATGGCCCCAATCTCTTCGGCGGCAGGGTACGGCTACGAACATGTGAGAATTATCGCTGGAAAGGGATGCCGCGTCAGAAGCCCTTCAGCGACTGGTATGAAGTACCCAGTGATCACCCCTTCAACTCGACCAGCCATGCGGAGAACAGTCGCGGTATTGGCCTGGTCGATATGGCCTATGCCATTCGCCAGGGGCGTGCCGAACGTGCCAGCGGTTCGATGGCTCTTCACTCGATGGAGCTCATGGAAGGCCTCTTGACCTCCGCTCGGGAACACCGGTTCATCGAGCTGACCACAACTTTCGAACGTCCGGCACCGTTGCCGACGAACTTTCCCGCAAGCGAGATAACAGCATGTTCAAACTCTTGATGACGTAGCACTTGTAACCCGGCACACGAAACAGACTCCTCGGGGGTTGCGTCCCCAGTCGAGCCAGACTGCCAATAGGGGAGAGGACCTGGACATATGCGGGTGACTGGATGACAAGCTGTTCGGGAGCAAGCAGGTCCAGCCTATATGCCTTCTACAACGCCAGGCGCCGGATCCGAGAATCCGGCGCCTGGCGTCATCGGCTGGTCCGAGCGACTCAGTTGCGCCCAACGTACTCGTCCAGGTTGTCAGGGGTCACCAGTTCGAAGGGTACCCACACGACATTATCGACGTCCTCACCCTCGATCAGCCGATGCAGGGTGTCGACGGCACCCTCGCCCTGGGCAGGGCCGTTCTGGAACACGGTGATGTCCAGTTCACCGGCCTGCATCGCGGCCAGGGCATCGCTGGTGGCATCGATACCGGCGACAATCACCTCGTCCATGTCGTAGCCGACATTCTTCAGCGCCTGAATGGCGCCGATGGCCATCTCGTCATTGTTGGCGATCACCGCATCGAACTCGAGGCCCGAGGTCAGCCAGTTGGTCATCAGGTTGTTGCCCTCGATGCGCTGGAAGTCGGCATCCTGCTGCTCGACGATCTCGAGCCCACTGCACTCGGGGGTGGCGATGACGTCATGGATGTCCTGGGTACGTACCTGGGCAGCGTTGTCACCCAGGGTGCCCATCATCACAAGCAGCTTGCCCTCACCATCGAGCTGCCGGCAGACCTCCTGGGTCTGAAGGGTGCCAGACTCCCTCTCGTCGGAGCCGACGAAGGCCTGGTTGTCGGGCAGCGAATCGATATCCACGGGCTGGCGGTTCACGTAGACCAGCGGGATGCCCGCCTCGGCGGCGGCGCGGCTCATGGCGCTGGTCGAGTCCGAGTGCACCGGATTGACGATGATGCCGTCGACTCCCGAGGCAATGAAGTTCTGCACCTGGCTGAGCTGGCGGCCGATGTCGTTGCGGGCATCCTCGACGTTGACGTCCATGCCCTGTGCCTCAGCGGCCTGCTCGAGGCTCTCGCGCAGGCCGATGATGAAGCGCTCATCGAGGTTGAAGAAGCTGACGCCGATTTCGAGCTCCTCGGCCAGGGCGGGGCCGGTCATCAGGGCGGCGGCGAGCGGAATCAAGCTGAGCTTTTTCATCGAATTACTCCGTTGTTGTTGTCTTCGTGGATAGTGGTTCTTACCGGTTGATGGTCTGCTGCAGGGCGTCTATGGAGGACTGGATGCCCGCCTCGGTGGACATGGTGAAGTCCTCCATCTCGAGGCTGACCCAGTCGTTGTAGCCAAGCATGCGCACGACCGAGAAGAACTCCTTCCACCACTGCAGGTCGTGGCCGGCGCCGACGGCGACGTAGTTCCAGGCGCGGTTGGCAACGTCGGTGACCTTCCGGAGCTCGAGCAGACCATTCACGTCGGCCAGGCCACGCTCGATGCGAGTGTCCTTGCCGTGCACGTGATGGATCGCATCGCCCAGGGCACGTGCCCCGGCGATCGGGCAGGCCCCCTTCCAGAACAGGTGTGACGGGTCGAGGTTCATGCCGACCATCGGCCCCACTTCGTCGCGCAGGCGGAACAGGGTCTCGGGGTTCCAGACCAGCATCGCCGAGAAGTTCTCCAGCGCGATTTTATCGACGCCCACTTCCTTGCTGAGCTTCACCAGGCGATGCCAGTAGGGGAACGCGCAATCCTCCCATTGGTAGCGGTCGCGTTCGGGCATCTCCTCCGGCCAGCTCTTGGTGTAGACCAGCCAGTTCGGCACGCTGTCGCCCGGCGCCGCGGCCGGCAGGCCGGACATGGTTACGATCTTCTTGACGCCGATCTCGCCAGCCAGTCGGAAGGTCTGTTCGATCTCCTTGCGGTGACGCTCGCCCAGCGCGCCGGGATCGAGTGGGTTGCCCGAGCAGTTGAGCGCAGCGATCTCGAGGCCGCGGGCCTCGATCTCATTCAGTCTCTTCTTCAGCAGGCCCTTGTCGGCCAGCAGTTCGTCGGCGCGGAAATGCGGTGCCGGCGACCAGCCACCGCCGGTCATCTCGACGCCCTCGACACCCAGGGCCACGCATTTGTCGAGCATCTCGGTGAAGGAGAGATCGCCCATCACGTCGGTACAGATGGAAAGCTTCATGGTGGTGGTCTCCTGTTAGTTGAAATCGACCCAGGCCGAGCCTGCGTCGGCGGAACGGACACAGTTCTCGAGCCAGCGCACCCCTTCGGTGCCGGCCGCTATGCCCGGGTAGTGATGGGTCTTCAGGAAGGCGTCGTCTCCACGCTTCCTGGCGTCGATGGCCTGGGCGATCCACAGATAGATGTTGGCCCAGCTGTCACCGAGCCCTTCGGTGTGCAGCGCCCCCATGCGATCGATGGCCAGACTTTCCTCCTCGAGGTAGGGCATGCCATGGTGCAGAGTGCGGGGCGGCTCACCCTGCACTTCGTAGATCAGCTGGTCGGGATGGGCATCGGACCACTCGAGTGAGGCGCGGGAGCCCACGAAACGGTAGCGCTGGGAACCCATGTGACCGGCGTTCACCGATGACACCCACAGGCGGCCGCGAGCGCCATTATCGTAATGGGTCAACACGGTGGCATGGTCTTCGAGCGGCTCGCGGGTGGGAATGAAGGCCTTGCGGTCGCAGAGCAGCTTCTCGATCTTCATATGCGGCAGCACCACCTCCGAGAGGTAGTAGAGGTGCGTGCCGATATCGCCCAGCACGAAGGTGGGGCCGGCGGTCTCCGGGTTGGTGCGCCATTTCACGGCCTCGCCCGCGTCCGCATCGTCGCCCGAGTTGAAGCCATGGGTGTATTGCATGTCGACGATACGGATATCGCCCAGCATGCCCTTCTTGACCATGGCGGCCATCTGGTGAACCAGCGGGTGACCGCTGAAGCCGTAGGTGACCCCCACGATTAGCCCCTTGTCCTCGGCCAGTCTCGCCACCTCGTCGCATTCGGCGACGGTGAAGAACAACGGCTTCTCGCAGATCACGTGGAGGCCGGCTTCCAGGCAGGCCTTGGTGATCTCGTAGTGGGTGAAGTTGGGGGTGGCGATCGACACCACCTCGACGCCGTCGTCACGCGCGGCTTCACCGGTGATGAGATCCTGATAGGTCGCGTAGCAGCGATCCTTGACGACACCCAGTTGGGTGCCGAAGTCGCGTCCGCGTTCGGCGTCCAGGTCGAAGGCGCCGGCCACCAGCTGGTAGGCCGTATTGTCGCGCAGGGCGCCGGTGCGGTGCTTGTAGCCAACCTGGCCGGTGCGGCCGCCGCCCACCATGCCCCAACGCAGGGGGCGTTCGATCGTCTTCTCGCCGTTCAGCATGGCAATGCTCCTCTTGTGAATCGTTTTGACTTGGCTACTTCCAACCGCCTTCTCGCTTGCTCGCAACAATTTGCAACCGGGTGCAAGTTGCGGCAAAAAATTTGGTGGCTTCATGCCACCAGCGTAAGGCGAGGCTCCATCTGCTAGTATCGAAACTGATTTGCACCCGGTTGCATAAAGACTAGAATGGAACAAAAATTCCGTCAAGGTGAAATAATGAGCAAAAAGTCTAAAGGCATGGAGGCGGCGGGCGGCACCCACAAGGTGACCGCCAGCGATGTGGCCCGACGGGCCGGCGTCTCCAAGTGGACCGTCTCGCGGGCCTTTACCGAGGGCGCCTCCATTTCTCCCAAGGCTCGCGAGAAGGTCTTGCAGGCAGCGGCGGAACTGGGCTATCGCCCCAATCTGCTGGCCCGTGGCCTGACCAAGCGTCAGACGCGCATCGTGGGTCTGGTCGTGGACGAGATGGATAACCCCAATCTGCTGGGCCTGATGAAGGAAACCAGCCTGCAGCTGCAGCGGCGGGGCTATCTTTCCATGCTGCTCAACATCAGCGAGGAGGACAGGGAGGGAGCCGCCATCTCACTCGCCGATCAATTCCAGGTCGATGGCTTGATCTTCCTCGGCACCGTGCTGACCGATGAGCTGGTGCACCTGGCCCAGCAGATCCACCATATCCCGCTGATCGTTCTCTATCGCAACAGTGATATTCCCCATATCCAGGTCGTGTCGACCGACGGCCATCGTGCGGGACGCGAGATCGCTGACGCACTGGTCGAACAGGGTTACCAGCGGATCGGGTACATGGCCGGCCCGCTCAGCGAGTCGACGCAATTGAGGCGTCTCGAAGGATTCCGTGATGGCTTGGCCGAGCACGGCTTGGCGGTAGAGGAGGTCGTGGAGGCTGGTCATTACCAGCGAGGTGCTGGCTTTAACGCATTGAGCCAGTACCTGGCGTCGAGGCCTGCCAACGACCGGGTAGAGGCCCTGTTCTGCGAGAACGATATCCTTGCCATCGGAGCCCTCGATGCCCTTCACGAGAGAGGGGAGGCCGGTAGCATGGGGATCATCGGTTTCGACGATATCGAGCAGGCGGCGTCACCGTGCTACGCCTTGACGACCTATCGACAACCCCTGGAACGGCTGGTGGGTGAGGCAGTTCGGCGAATCGGCCTCGAGGAAGAAGTCCCCCGTCGCCACCTGTTGCCGGGAGAGTTAATTCTCCGCGACTCCCATCGCCGGCGCTGAGCTACCGTCACTCCGCGGATGAAGCGGGGGGCGTGTTGGCCCCCCGACTGCTGGTGGATCAGCGTGTGGCCCCTACGAGTTCCCCGGTGGCGCCCCGGCGCTTGGCAGTGCCACCCGGGTACTTGGCCAGGACGTTGTCTTCCATCTCCTCCAGGGCGACCCCGTTGGTTTCCGGCAGGAAATGGCGGATGAACAGGAAGGCCAGCGCCATCAGCGCCGCGAACAGCCACATCGGGAAGGCGCCATTGAACTGTTCAGTGAGCCAGGGGTTCTGGTTCAGTATCGGGAAGCCCAGGCCGATCAGGAAGTTGCTGATCCACAGCGTGGTGACCGACAGCGACATGCCGAAGGCCCGCATGCGGTTCGGGAATATCTCCGACACGATGATCCAGGCACCCAGCGCCCAGGAGAAGGCGAAGAACAGCATGAACACCAGCATGCCGGCCAGCGTCAGGTAACCTTGGAGGACGGCGGCGTCACCGCTGAGGCCGCCTGAGCGATACAGGAAGAAGGAGGTCATCAGCAGACCGACCACGCATCCGACGGTGCCAACCTTGAACAGCGGTACGCGGCCCACCTTGTCCATCAGCATCATGCCGAGCAGGTTACCGAGCAGCTGGACGACGCCGATCCAGATGGTCAGGAACATGGCCACCTCGGTGTTGCCGGTAACATTCCCCAGCACCACCGGGGCGAAGTACATCATCACATTGACGCCACTGGCCTGCTGGAAGAAGGCGATCAGGCAGGCGATGGAGGCGATGAACCAGAATCGCTGATCCCGGAGCAGCTCGCCCTTGCGGTCCGCCTGCTGACGACGTAACCGATCACTGGCCAGCGACTCGCGAATGTCGGCCAGTACGCGCTCGCCGTACTCCGCACCTCCGATACGGCCCAGGGTTCTCTGGGCATCCTGATCGCGCCCGACCATTACCAGCCAGCGCGGGGATTCCGGGATGAAGAACACGACCAGGCAGAACAGGATGCAGGGCAGGACCTCGGAGCCGATCATCACGCGCCAGCCCACATCGGCGAGCCAGGCGTCCGTCGCGCCCCTGGCGATCAGGTAGTTGACCACGAAGATCACCACTTGGCCGAACACGATCGCGATGTTCTGCATGCTGAGCGCGCGGCCACGGAGGTTCTTGGGCGAGACTTCGCTCATGTACATGGGCGAAACCGCCGAGGCAATGCCGACGGCGATGCCGCCAATAAAGCGGTAGATGATGAACCAGGAGAAGCTCGTGGCCACGGCGGCGCCGACGGCCGAGATCGTGAAGAGCAGGGCGGCGATGATCAGTGTCTTCTTTCGCCCCAGTCGGGCGGCGACGGCGCCTGATGCGAAGGCGCCGATGATGCAGCCGATGGCGACGTTGGAGACCGCCCAGCCGGTCTCGAGTGAGCTGAGGTCGAAATGGCGCTGAATCGGGCCGATGGCACCGGAAATCACCGCAGTGTCGTAGCCGAACAACAGGCCGCCAAGGGCCGCAACGCCGCAGATCGTCAGCAGGTATCTTATATTGTACTTGGAGCTGTCCATATCGAGCTCTCCTAATGCTACTGCCTGAATGTTGTCTTTCTTCGGTCTGGACGCTGCCCTTGCTCTGCTCGTTGGTTCCGTGGTGGGAGCCATGGACAGGAAGGGGCATGGATCCAGAGGCATGGATTCGTGGTTGTCGTTCACTACATGAAATATATATTCCATTAACCATTTAATCAAACCATACATTCTATACTTTAGTATAAATAGAACGCTGATTCTATGTGATATTTTAAGCCAATATACTGATAATAAAGCCATTTTATGGCTATACTTGAAGAGGGCTCGCGCTCATCTCTGAGGTGAGTGCCATGGAATTTATATTCCGAACATTGCCAGGCTGGGATAGAGACGGATTGAGAAGGCGTAAGGCACCGAGCCCCGCTAAGATCCCGTGCTTGTTGTGTCGTGGGAGGGGCTCGGCACAGCGAAGAAGCACTACACCGTCAAACCGGATAAAGCGTTGCCAACCAAAACGCCGGAGCCTGGGGCCCCGGCGTTTTGCAGTCACTGGTATCCCGCTTGGCGGGTGAGGCTCAGTGCGTCGGCATGGTGAAGTGGTTGGTCTCCTCGCGGATGCCGCTGGGCCAGCGCTGGGTGATGGTCTTCATGCGGGTGTTGAAGCGCACGCCATCCGGGCCGTGCATGTGCAGCGGACCGAACAGCGAGCGCTTCCAGCCGCCGAAGCTGTGGAAGGCCATGGGTACCGGGATCGGCACGTTGACGCCGACCATGCCCACCTGGATCTGCTCGCAGTACTGGCGGGCGGCGTCGCCGTCGCGGGTGAAGATGGCGGTGCCGTTGCCGAACTCGTGGTCGTTGATCATCTTGACCGCGTCATCGAAGCTTGCCGCCCGGGCGATGGCCAGCACGGGACCGAAGATCTCCTCGCTGTGAATACGCATGCCCGGCTTGACGTGATCGAACAGCGACCCGCCGAGGAAGAAGCCGTCGCCCTCGATGCTTGCTTCGCGGCCGTCCACCACCAGCTCGGCGCCCTCATCCACACCGGCCTGGATATAGCCCTTGACCTTCTCCAGGTGCTCGCGAGTGATCAGCGGGCCCATGTCGTTGTCGGGACCATCGACGATACCCGGGCCGACACGCAGCTTGCCGAGCTCGGCCACCAGCTTCTCGCGCAGGCGACTCGCGGTCTCCTCGCCCACCGGCACGGCCACGGAAATGGCCATGCAGCGCTCGCCGGCGGAGCCGTAGGCGGCCCCCATCAGCGCCCCGACGGCCTGGTCCAGGTCAGCATCCGGCATGATCACCATGTGGTTCTTGGCGCCGCCCAGGGCCTGGACGCGCTTGCCGTGGGCGGAGGCCGTGGCATAGATGTATTCGGCGATAGGGGTAGAGCCGACGAAGCTCACCGCCTGGACGCGCTCATCGGTGAGCAGCACGTCCACCGACTCCTTGTCACCGTTGACCACGTTGAAGACGCCGTCGGGCAGGCCGGCCTCCTGGAGCAGCTCGGCGAGGCGTATGGAGGTGGACGGATCCTTCTCGGAGGGCTTCATCACGAAGGTGTTGCCGCAGGCGAGTGCGATGGGGAACATCCACATCGGCACCATGGCCGGGAAGTTGAACGGCGAGATGCCCGCACAGACGCCCAGGGGCTGCATCATGGAGTAGCTGTCCACCCCGGTGCCCACGTTCATGGAGTGCTCGCCCTTCTGCAGGTGCGGAATGCCGCAGGCGAACTCGACGACTTCGAGGCCGCGTGTCACCTCGCCCTTGGCGTCGGAGAACACCTTGCCGTGCTCGCTGGCGATCAGTCGCGCCAGCTCGTCGGCATGCTCCTCGACCAGCGCCTTGAACTTGAACAGGATGCGCGAGCGCTTCAGTGGCGTGACCTTCGACCAACTGGTGAAGGCCTCGTGGGCGAGGCGCACCGCCTCGCGGGTCTCGTCGGCGGAGGAGAGCGCCACCTGCAGGCTCTGCTGGCCGGTGGCGGGGTTGTAGACCGGCGCGGTGCGGCCACTCTGGCTGGCCACGACCTGGCCGTTGATGAAGTTGCCCAGAATGCTCATACGGGAATGTCCTCTTGATCGTCAGTCGGGTTATTCGGTGACCGGGAGCCCGGCCTCGGCACAGAAGCGCTGAAGGTTGTCATGCCCCAGGCGCGCATAGGTCAGCGGATGCGCCACGGCGGGGTCCTGCTCGGCCTCGACCACCATCCAGCCCTCGTAGCCGCTCTCGCGCAGCCCCTTGAACAGGGGGACATAGTCGATGTAACCGTCGCCCGGTACGGTGAACATGCCGTTCAGCACGCCATCCAGGAAGCTGAGGTCACGGTTGCGCACGTCCGCGAGCACCTCCTTGCGGATGTCCTTGCAGTGCACGTGAACGATGCGCTCGGCATACTGCTGCTGGGCGGCGACAGGGTCGCCCCCGGCGCCCACCAGGTGGCCGGAGTCCAGCAGCAGGCCGACGGAGGGCTTGGTCTCGGCCATCAGCCGCTCGATCTCCGCGGGCGTCTCGATCACCGTGCCCAGGTGATGGTGGTAGGCGATCTGCACGCCTTGCTCCAGGCAGTAGTCGGCCACCTGGTTCAGTCGCGGAATCAGCGTCTTCCAGCCCTCTTCACTCATCCGTGGCGAGTGGGACAGCGGCGTCTCACGCTGCCCATGGATACAGTGTGTCACCTCGCAGAACACCATCGCCGTGGCGCCCAGCGACTTGAGCAGGTGCAGGTGCGGCTTGAGCGCCTCGATCTCCTCCTCGGCGCTGCGGGTCAAGAGCTCGCTGCTGTACCAGCCGGAGACCAGGGAGAGGCCGTGTTTGTCGAGGATCGGCCCCAGCACCTCGGGGTCGCGGGGGAACTTGTGGCCCAGCTCGAAGCCGGAGAAACCGGCCTGTCTGCCCTCGGAGAGACACACCTCGAGAGGCGTTTCACCACCGAGAGACGGCATATCGTCGTTGGTCCAGGTCAGCGGGTTGATGCCCAGTCTTACACTCATGGCAAACTCCTGAGATCGGTCGTCGTGATCGAGAATTAGAGATTCTTGAATTGGCGAGCCTTGTACGCTTCGTAGCGCTCACGGGCCTCCTGAACCTCGGCGCGCGGGGAGACCTCGGGCACCGCCACGTCCCACCAGCTGCCGCCATCCTGGGTGTCGGCCAGCGCATCGGTATCGATGGCGATCACGTAGCTGGTGTCGGAAGCCTTGGCACGCTCAAGTGCCTGCTCGAGCTCGCCGATATTGCCCACCTGCTCGGCCTTGGCACCCAGCGAGGTCGCGTGAGCGGCGAAATCGGTCTTGGGGGCGCCACCCTCAACGCTCAGGCAGTCGTCGAGCATGTTGTTGAAGCCGGGGCCGCCACAGAACTGCTGCAGGCGGTGGATGCAGCCGTAGCCACGGTTGTCGAGTACCACGGCGATGATCTTGTGGCCGAGCATCACCGAAGTGGCGATCTCGGAGTTGAGCATCAGGTAGGAACCATCGCCCACCATGACGAAGACCTCGGAGTCGGGCAGGGCCATCTTGGCCCCCAGGCCGCCGGCCAGCTCGTAGCCCATGCAGGAGTAGCCATACTCCATGTGGTAGCCGCGGTCGAAGCGGGTGCGCCACAGCTTCTGCAGTTCGCCGGGCAGGCCGCCGGCGGCACATACCACGATGTCGCGCTCGCCGGCGGCACGGTTCACCGCCCCCACCACCTCGGCGTCGCAGGGCAGGTCGGTGCCGCGGTCGGCGGTGACCTTCTCGACGGTCTGGTTCCAGTCAGCGCGCAGCGTGGCGGCCTGCTCGATCCAGCCACCCTCGGGTTGCCAGTCCTCCAGGCCCGCGGTCAGCTCCGGCAGGGTGAGCTTGGCATCGCCCACCAGCGCCTGGCCCTTGTGCTTGACGGCATCGAAGGAGGCGACATTCACGCTCAGGAGCTTGGCTTCGGGGTTGATCATGGCGCGGGAGCCGGAGGCGAAGTCGCCCAGCCGGGTGCCCACGGCGATGATCAGATCGGCCTCGGCGGCCAGGGCGTTGGCGGCCGCACCGCCGGTGACACCGATGGTCCCCAGGTTCTGCTCATGATCCCAGGGCAGGGCGCCCTTGCCGGCCTGGGTCTCGCCCACCGGTAGGTGGTGGCGGGAGACGAAGGCGTCGAGCTCGGCCAGGGCGCCGGAGTAGTGGGCCCCGCCCCCGGCGATCACCAGCGGCTTCTTCGCCTGGCGGATCAGGGCGATGGCGTCGGCAAGTTCCTGGCGGTCGGCGGCCTGGCGACGCAGGCGGTGCACCTTCTCGACGAAGAAGTGCTCGGGGTAGTCGAAGGCGAAGGTCTGGATGTCCTGGGGCAGCGCCAGGGTGACCGGACCGCACTCCACCGGATCGGTGAGTACCCGCACCGCCTGGGGCAGCGAGGTGAGCAGCTGCTCGGGGCGGGTGATGCGGTCGAAGAAGCGGCTCACTGGCTTGAAGCAGTCGTTGGTGGTCAGGGTGTGGTCGTGGAAGTTCTCCACCTGCTGCAGCACTGGGTCGGGCATGCGGGTGGCGAAGGTGTCACCCGGCAGGAAAAGTACCGGCAGGCGATTGACGTGGGCCACCGCGGCGGCGGTGACCATGTTGGTGGAGCCTGGCCCCGCCGACGCGGTACAGGCCATCACCTGGCGGCGATTGAGGGTCTTGGTATAGGCGATGGCGGCATGGGCCATGCCCTGCTCGTTATGGGCCCGGTAGGTAGGCAGGCTCTCCCGGGCCTGGTAGAGCGCCTCGCCGAGGCCGGCGACGTTGCCGTGGCCGAAGATCGCCCAGACCCCGGGAAACAGCGGCTTGATCTCGCCGTTGACGTCGACCTTCTGGGCCATCATGTAGCGGACGACGGCCTGGGCCATGGTGAGTCGTATAGTCTTCATATCAGTAACCCTTCAACAGGATCTTCGGGATCAGGCGCGCTGGCGCGCCTGCCAGGTTTCCACCAGCTCGAGATAGTTGGCCTTCACGGCCTCGATCAGCTGCTCGTCGTCGTAGTCGCCGCGCAGCCACTTCCGGCTCGGTTCGCCGAAGATGGTGCGCCCCACCGCGAAGCCCTTGCACACCTCGGTGCCCGCGCTGTCCATGATGCCCTTCTTGAGTTCTGCGGCCGGCGCGTCCAGACCCAGCATGACCACACCGCGACAGTGGGGCGCCCGCTCGGCGAGCAGGTCGCCGATGCGCCGCCAGGCGTCCGGGGTCTGGGGGGGCAGCTTCCACCAGTCGGGCTGTACGCCCAGGTTGTAGAAGCGCTGCATGGCATTGAGGTAGGTGTCGTCATCCTTGGCCAGGTCGCGTGGCGGAATGATCTCCAGCAGCAGCTCGTTGCCGGACTCGCAGCAGGCGCGATAGAGCTCGATCACCTGGCGCTCCTGGGCGCGGCGCAGTTCCCCCTGATCCTCGGGATGGTAGAACACCAGGCACTTGACGATATGCTCGCGCGGCCAGGTCTTGAGCCGCGAGCCGATGCTGCGACCGCCCTCCAGCTCGATGGGGCGTGAACTGGGCAGCTCCACGGGGCGGCCGATCCACCAGCCGCGGCCGGTGACATCGTTGAGGGCGTCCAGACCGTAGGTGTCATCGATCAGCACGCCGACCTGGCTGTCGCCCAGGTGCTCGCTGCCGCGCTCGGTGGCCTGGACCAACAATCGCTTGAGAGTGTTGATGCGGGCCGGGTCGGCGCCTTCCTCGCGGGCCATGTCGAAGAGCTGCTTGCGGTGGTCGAAGGCCAGGATGCAGAGGTCCTTCCACTGGGTCGGCAGGCGCTGGGTGGTGACCCGGTGAAGGTGGTTGAGCCGTGTGTCCAGGTCGGGGCGCGGGATCGACTCGGCACGCGCCAGGTAGTCATCGAGCTCCTCGGCACTGGGGATGGCCGGGGCGCAGCCATGGCGCGAGACCACCAGTGCGCCACAGGCATTGGCGTAGGCGCAGCTCTGGGCATGGGACTCGCCGCGCAACCAGCCGCGCAGGAAGCCGCTCATGAAGGCGTCGCCGGCCCCCAGCACATTGAGCACGTCGACGCGAACCCCGGTGTGCACCTCGAAGTCGGCCTCGCTATCGGGAATCTGACCATCGAGCACCGTGCAACCCTGGGCGCCGAGCTTGAGCACGATGGTGGCATCGGTCAGCTCCCGGATCGTCTTCAGGGCGGTGATGGTATCGGTGCTGCCGCCGGCGATATGCACCTCCTCCTCGGTCCCCACTACCAGGTCCAGGTCGGGCAGGATGGTCTGCAGGTGGCGGCTGACACCCTCGTTGGAGACGAAGCGGGTCTCGCCATCGCCCAGGGTGGTCAGGCCCCACAGCACCGGCCGATAGTCGATGTCCAGGATCACCTTGGTGCCGGCCGCCTTGGCGTACTCGATGGCGGTCTTGCTGGTCTGGTAGGTCTGCTCGGTGGAGAAGTGGGTGCCGGTGATCAGCAGCGCGCGGCTGGAGGCGATGAACGCCGGATCGAAGTCAGCGCTGTCGACCGCCATGTCGGCGCAGTCGTTGCGGTAGAAGATCAGCGGGAAGGTATCGCGGTCCTTGATGCCCAGGATCACCAGGCCGGTGAGACGCTCGGCGTCGGTCACCACGTGGCTGGTGTCGACGCCGGCCCGCGCCAGCTCCTCACGTACGAAGCGGCCCATGTGCTCGTCGCCAACCCGGGTGAGCATCGCCGACTTCAGTCCCATGCGGGCGGTGCCATAGGCGATGTTGCCGGACGAACCGCCCAGGTACTTGGCGAAGCCGCTCATGTCCTCCAGGCGGCTGCCGATCTGCTCACCGTAGAGGTCGACGGCGGCACGCCCCAGGCAGATCAGGTCCAGTGTCTTGGTGTCGTTCATGGGATCACATCCTACGCTTGGCCAGTCGCGAGCCCTCTGCGCGGATGTCACAGCTCCGCGGCTCGGCCGGTCGGTTTGTTGGAAACGGGGTTCGCGTTCAATTTGTGTGTTTCATTGAAGATCAGTTTAGAACGAAGATTCCATCCAATCAATAAATGGAAAAGATGATTCGTAGTGCTTTGGTCGCATTGGGGTGACGATGATCGACGAGCAGCGAAGGTCGGCATGACGCGAGGCGATCGACAAAAGAAGCGGCCCCGGCCCCTGGACAGGACCGGGGCCGCTCAAGGACGGCCGAGAGGCAGGCCTCAGGCGTAGAAGGCCGGCCGTTCGGGCATCTCGATGGGCTCGATGCCGCCACTCTCCTGGGCCTTGACGCAGACATCGCCGGCGATGGCCGCCGCATAGCCGTCCCAGGAGGAGGGTCCACCTATCTCGCCGGCCGCCACTCCGTCGATGAACGACTGGAGCTCGACATCGAACGCCTCACTGAAACGTTTCTTCCAGTCCTGGAGGATCTCGTTGGAGCGCTGACCGGCCTGGCGGAACTGCAGGCTCTGGGGCTCGGGCAGGCGGGCGATGCCCTCCTCGCCGACCACGTCGCACTGGATGTCGTAGCCGTACTGGCAGTTGACGAACACCTCGACGTCGATGCGCACGCCCTTGACCGTCTCCAGCAGCACGATCTGCGGGTCCTCGACCTTGCTGTGGGCATGGCGGGTCTTGCGCGGGAAGAGCACCTGGGCGCTCTTGTAGTCGTCGTCCAGCAGCCAGCGGAAGGTGTCCAGCTCGTGGATCAGGGTGTCGTGGATCGCCATCGGCGTGACGTAGCGCTCCGGCACCTCCGGGTTGCGGTGGGCGGCATGGATGATCAGCGGCTCACCCAGGCGATTGTCGTCGATGGCCTCCTTCATCAGGTTGTAGCCACTGTCGTAACGACGCATGAAGCCGACCTGCACCAGGCGGCGGCCCGCCTTGATCTCGGCATCGATGATGTTGCGGCAGCCCTCGGCGGTGGTCGCCAGGGGCTTCTCGCAGAACACCGGTTTGCCGGCAGCGATGGCTGCTAGTACGTACTCCTCATGGGTCGGCCCCCAGGAGGTGACCAGCACGGCATTCACGTCGCTGGACTGGATCAGCGACTGGCCGTCATCGAAGACGCGAGCCTCGAGCCCCAGGCGGTCGACCACGGCTCGCGCCTGGTCCAGGTTGACGTCGGTGACGGCGACGATCTCGCCGCCGGTGAGTTGCTGGGAGATGCGGCGGGAGTGCTCCTCGCCGATCATCCCGGTGCCGATGACTCCGATTCTGACTGTCATGTTGTTGTCTCCGGTTTATTTCCAGTACTTGTCGACGTAACGCTGGATCTCGTTGCGCATGAAGCGCGAGGAGTCCACGGCCCGTTCTTCCCAACCGAAGACGCAGCTGGAGAGAACCCCGTCGAAGCCGATCTCGTGGAGCGTCTTGAAGAAGACGTCCCAGTCGATCTCGCCCTGACCGATGTCCAGATGCTGGTGGACACGAGCGGTGGACCCCGGTGGGTTGACGATATAGCGCAACTCGGACGAGGCCTTGTGGTTGAAGGTATCGGCAACCCGGGCATGCACCAGCTCTCCCTTGGTGGCGCGGATAGTGTCGGCCAGGTCGTCACCGTAATAGAAGCTGTGTGGCGCGATGTAGGAGCACTTCACCGCCGGAGAATTGATGGTCTTGATGATCTCCACCGCCGGCGCCATGGTCTCGATCCAGTCCTCGGGATGGGGCTCGACGCTCAGAGTCAGGCCCTCACGCTCGAGGATTGGTACCAGCACGTCCATGGAGCGCCAGAAGGCGTTCTCGCAGGCCTCGGGGGTGTGGAGCCCCTGGCGATCAGCCTGGGAGCGCTCCACGGAGCCGCCACGGCCGAACTCGGAGATCAGAGTGTCGCATCCCAGCTCCACGGCCACCTCGATGATCCGCTTCCAGTTATCCATGGCCATTTCCCACTCGTCGCGGTAGGGGCTGGACCAGCGGTACATGGGCTGCATGGTGGCTAGGCCGACGTCATGCTCCTGCATGGCCTTCTTGAAGGACCGCACGGCTTCCGGATAGGTGCGCGGCCGGGTCCACCAGACCATGAAATCCGGGCGCGGTGACAGCTCGACATAGTCGTAGCCCAGCTCCTTGGTAAGTCGGCAGGTCTCCGGCAGGGAGAGATGACGATGCATATGGGGATCGAGGGCGATTTTCATGGCGTCACTCCTGTTTATTGTCCTGTGGGGAAATCAGATCGCCAGCCGTGAGCGGATATGGTCCATGCTCTGGCGCAGGGCCTGCACGGGATCCGCCAGGTCATGAACCGCTGCGGCGAAGGGCTCGAATGACACATGGCCGTCATAGCCGTCGGCCAGCAGTCGCTGCAGCTGGCCGATGTTGTCGAGGCGATCCTGCTCGCCGACCAGCAGACGATGTTCGTCGAGCATCTCCTCGAAACCGATGGCCGGGTCTTCGAGTCCCGAGATGTGCACCAGCCCGGTATCTTCGGCGAAGAAGGCGGTCTCTCCGGCCCCCTGATGGTGGAAGGTGTCGTGGACCAGGCCGAAGCGCGACTGAAGGCCCAGCGAGCGGATCGCCTCCACCGCCTCGGCCTTGGTGCGAAGCGAGGAAATGGGGAAGCCCAGGGGCTCGACGAAGCCCTGCAGGCCATGGCGGCCCAGGATGGCATCCAGCTCGATGAGTGCCTTTTCCAGCCCCGTGCGTTTCTCCTCGGCGCTGGCGGAATAGTCGGCATCCACCAGCGGGCAGAGCACCAGGCCACGCCCGCCGGCGGCATCGACCAGCTCCGCCAGCTCTTGCGCCTTGGCCGCGCGCTCCTCGTTCCAGATATTGAAGGGATAGAGGGCGTTGATACTGAGTACCTCGATACCCAGCTCCTTCGCGCGCCGACCGGCACCATGCGCGGCCTCGAGGTCGAGGATGCTGTTCTCGCCCACATCATTGCGCAGCTCCACGGCACCGACGCCCATCTCGGCGGCGGTCTCGATCAGCTGCTGCGGGGTCCAGCGGGGACAGACCATATGATTCAGAGAGAACTTAAGGGCGTGTTGTGTCATGGCGGCCTCCAGGTGACTTGGTGTTGTCGTCGTAACCCATCGCGGGGCCGTATCGCCCAGCTGGCAGAGGGGTACGCTGTCCAGGGTTGCAGGAAGGCTAGAATACATATTCCAACCTATCAACAAACAGAATATTCCATCTTATGCGCTCTACTTCCGAGGCATGCGACGAATTCCCATGTGAATCAGTAAATTGAAGCAAGGTAACGGCGTTGGCCGAGGGGCAGGCCTTCGACCAAAGCAGCAGCTACTCGACGTGATCGAGCTGGCCTCGGACGCACCATCATTGCCAGAGTCGGCATTCTAGACTAACGTGTTAATGGAATTTTTATTCCCAAAAGGCTATGCTCTGGGAAACAGGATTCAATGCATTGCGAGAAGCCACCCACGAGGCGGACCCCATGAGCCAGACACCGCAGGATTTCTCAACACTGGAAGAACGCATCACGGCCGACTATCCGTCGCTGAGCCGACGGCTGCAGCAGACGGCCCGTTTCCTCCTGGATCATCCCCAGGAGATCGCGTTCGCGACGGTGGCAAAGCTGGCCGAGCGGGCCGGTGTCACTCCTTCCACGCTGATCCGCTTCGCCAATCACTTCGGTTTCTCCGGTTTCTCGGAGATGCAGCAGCTGTTCCGTGCACGCCTGGTCGATGAGCTGCCCAACTACAACGAGCGCATTCGTGCCGTGCGCAGCGCCACCGGTGAGACGCCCGACAGCACCCAGCTGCTGTGGGAGTTCGCCGAGGCCAACCGCGAGGTGCTGGACCAGCTTCCGGGACGCACCGACCCGCGCCTCCTGGAGCGTGCCCTGGATATCTTCGAGCGGGCGCGTGCCATCCACGTGATGGGCGCGCGCCGCAGCTTCGTGGTGGCCAGCTATATGACCTATGCGTTGCACCACATCGACAAGCGCACCTTTCTGGTCAACGGCCTGGGTGGCATGTATGGCGAGCAGGTTCGTGCCATCGACGCCGAGGATGCCCTGCTGGTGGTGAGCTTCTCGCCCTACGCCCAGGAATCTCGGGACGTGGCCGATGAGGCCCGCCGGCGCGGTATCCCGCTGGTGGTGATCACCGACTCCAACCTGAGCCCGCTGGCACGCCTGGCGGACGTCACACTGGTGGTGCACGAGGCCGAGGTGAAGAGCTTCCGCGGCCTGACCGCCTCGCTCTGCCTGACCCAGACGCTGGCCATCGCCCTGGGCGTCCGTCAGGACAAGGCTCGCGACCGCAAGGCCGAGGACGATGGCGCCGAACGTGCCTGATTCCGGCACTCATCCTAGAATTCCACCCCATGACACGACAGGAGCGACCCATGCCGTCACTACTGGTACGCCCCCACGAACCCGACGCCCAGGGCAGGGTGCTTGAAGTCACCCCCGAGTCCGCAGGCTGGGAGCATGTCGGCTTTCGCGTCCATCGGTTGGCCAAGGGCCAGAGCATCGAAGCCTCCACCGAGGATCGCGAGCAGTGCCTGGTCCTGCTCTCCGGGCGCGCCACTGTCACCAGCGGTGAGCACCGTTGGGAGGACATCGGCGAGCGGATGGACATCTTCGAGAAGATTCCTCCCTACGCCGTCTATCTTCCCGATGGCGTCAGCTACAGGGTGGAAGCCACCACCGATCTTGAACTGGCGGTCTGTAGCGCTCCCGGCCATGGCAACCACGAACCGAGGCTGATCGACCCCGGCCAGGTCAAACAGGCCACCCGCGGCAGCGGTACCAATACCCGCCATATTCAGGACATCCTGCCGGAGACCGAACCCGCCGACAGCCTGCTGGTGGTAGAGGTCTACACGCCTGCTGGCAACTGGTCCAGCTATCCGCCCCACAAGCATGATGTGGATAACCTCCCGGAGGAGTCGATCCTCGAGGAGACCTACTATCACCGGATCAACCCGTCACAGGGTTTCGCCTTCCAGCGGGTCTACACCGATGACCGAAGCCTGGACGAGACCATGGCAGTGGAGAACGGCTGCTGCGTGATGGTGCCGAGGGGCTACCATCCGGTGGGCGCGCCCCACGGCTACGAGCTCTACTACCTGAACGTAATGGCCGGACCCAAGCGCCAGTGGAAATTCCAGAATGACCCGGCTCACGAGTGGATCGTCAAGCAGTGAGTTCTCGATGACGAGCTGGTTTCCGTGACGTCCTGACGTCTCTCTTCCCCCGCCACGGCGGGGGTTTTTTCTTTCCGAGCAAGCAACTTGTCTACCGGGTGGCGTCAGCGTGATATCGAAATACACGTTCCATATATACCAAAGTATAGAACATTCCTTTTTGCATTTTCCCTCTATGGAATCTAAATTCCATGCACGGGCTTGAACAGACCCTGCGTTCCACCAGCCACGCTGGCAACAACCACAACGACAGATCCTCAGGAGAATTCTCATGAAACGCCTGCTGCTTGGCACCGCCATCCTCGCTACCTGCACCTCCGCCATGGCCCAGTCCATCGGTGTCTCCGTCGCACGCTTCGATGACAACTTCCTCACCTCGATGCGAAACGCCATGGAGGCCGAGGCCCAGGCCCAGGGATACGAGATCCAGTTCCTCGACGCCCAGGAAGATATCGGTCGCCAGCTCAGCCAGACACAGAATCTTGTCTCACAGGGCGTTGATGCCATCATCATCAACCCCGTGGACACAGCCGCAACTGGCAGTATTACCAAAGTCGCCGTGGAACAGGGCATCCCACTAGTCTATGTCAACCGTCAGCCTGAAGGCAGCGATCTCGACCACGACAATGTGGTTTTCGTGGGTTCTGACCAGAAGCGGGCCGGTACCCTGCAGATGGAGGCGCTAGCCGAGATGCTCGGCGGGGAAGGCAAGGTCGCCATCATGCTAGGCAACCTGGCATCTGGCGCTACCCATAAGCGCACTGACGGGGTCAAGGAAGTCGCCGCCGAATATCCCGGCATCGAGATAGTCGCGGAACAACCCGCTGACTACCAGCGCACCGAAGCCATCGACCTGATGACCAACTGGGTAGTTGGTGGTGAGCAGATCGATGCCGTTGCCGCCAACAACGATGAGATGGCCATTGGCGCACTCAACGCCATGCGCCAGTTGGGCATTTCACCGCAGGACATCCTGGTGGGTGGCATCGATGCCACACGCGATGCCCTCGAGTCCATGCAGCGTGGCGAACTGGCCGTCACCGTCTTCCAGGACCCGGTGGGCCAGGGAGGCGGCGCCGTCAAGGCCGCCATTGCCCTGGCTGAAGGCGAAGAGGTCGACGACATCAACCTGGTCCCCTTCCAACTGGTCACCCCCGAGACCCTCGAAGACTTCCTTGCCGATCAATGAGGCGTTCGGCCCGCCCGGCAGCGGGCCGGCCCCGAAGCCTCAGGAGGACCCAGCATGGCGACAATGACTGCTGAAGACCTGACCCCCGACACCGCCGAGTTCATTCTCGAGGTGGCCGATGTCCGCAAGACCTTTCCCGGTGTGGTGGCATTGGACAATGTCCAGCTCAAGGTTCGCCCGGGCACCGTGCATGCCCTGATGGGCGAAAATGGCGCCGGCAAGTCGACCCTGATGAAGATCATCGCCGGTATCTACATTCCCGACCAGGGCGAGGTGCGCCTGAATGGCAGGCCGCTGCAGTTGCACGGCCCGTTGGACGCCCTGGAAGCCGGCATTGCCATGATCCATCAGGAACTCAACCTGATGCCCTACATGAGCATCGCCGAGAACATCTGGATCCGGCGTGAGCCGCTCAACGCCTTCGGCATGGTGAACCACGACAGGATGAACCAGATGACCGAGGCGCTGTTCGAGCGTCTGGGCATCGACATGGAGCCAGACATGGAGGTTCGCCATCTCACTGTGGCCGGCCGCCAGATGATCGAGATCGCCAAGGCCGTCTCCTACGAATCCGATGTGTTGATCATGGACGAGCCCACCTCGTCACTGGCCGACCGCGAGGTGGAACACCTCTTCAGGATCATCAGCGACCTGCGGGCCCAGGGCAAGGGGATCATCTACATCACCCACAAGATGGACGAGGTGTTCGAGATCGCCGACGACATCTCGGTGTTTCGCGATGGCCAGTTCATTCACTCCGCCGCGGCCAGCGACATGACCTCCGACGAGATCATCAAGCTGATGGTCGGTCGCGAAGTCACTCAGATGTTCCCCAAGGAGGAGGTCCCGATCGGGGATGTGGTGCTGTCGGTGGACAGCCTCAGCCTGGAAGGTGTCTTCGAGGACATCAGCTTCGAGGTCCGCGCCGGCGAGATCCTCGGCCTCGCCGGCCTGGTGGGGTCGGGTCGCACCAATGTCGCCGAGACGCTGTTCGGCGTGACGCCACCCACCTCGGGCAGGATCGCCATCGATGGTAAGGAAGAAAACATCAGCTCGCCGCATCAGGCGATGCTGCGCGGCCTGGCGCTGCTCACCGAGGACCGCAAGGAAACCGGCCTGTTCCTGGGGCTCTCGGTCATCGAGAACATGGAAATGGCCGTGCTGCGGGACGGTTACACCCGGGCCACCTTCGTCGAACAGGATCGACTCGATCAGGAGTGCGATTCGATGAAGGAACGGTTGAGCGTCAAGACACCCTCCATGGATGAGCGTATCGGCAATCTCTCGGGAGGCAACCAGCAGAAGGTGCTGATCGGTCGCTGGCTGATGACCAAGCCTCGCATCCTGATTCTCGACGAACCCACCCGCGGCATCGACGTCGGCGCCAAGGCCGAGATCCACAAGCTGATCACCGAACTCGTCCGGCAAGGCGTGGCCGTGATCATGATCTCTTCCGAGCTGCCCGAGGTGCTAGGCATGAGCGACCGCATCATGGTGATGCACGAGGGCAGGGTCACCGGCTTCCTCGACCGCAGCGAAGCCAACCAGGTGAACATCATGCAACTCGCCTCCTCGCCGGTGGAGCCGCCGGTCGTCGAAGACTGATCATTCCCCCGAGCCACGGGTACCAATGAGGTAGAAGACAATGACCAAGACAATGGAAGCCACCGACCACCTGGAGGTGGTCCGCAAGCGCCGCAAGAAACTACCTACCGAGGTGAGCATCTTTCTCGTCCTCATCGGCATCGCGATCCTCTTCGAGATCCTCGGCTGGATCGTGCGCGGCGATTCTTTCCTGATGAATCCCCAGCGCCTGCTGATCATGATCCTGCAGATGTCGATCATCGGCATCATTGCCATCGGGGTGACGCAGATCATCATCACCGGCGGCATCGACCTCTCGTCGGGCTCGGTACTGGCCCTGACGGCCATGGTCACGGCCAGCTTGGCCCAGCAGTCCGACTACGTGCGTGCCGTCTACCCCGCACTGACCGATATGCCATGGATCATCCCACTGATTGCCGGTGTTCTGGTTGGCGCCCTGTGTGGGTTGATCAACGGTGCCTTGATCTCCTTCGCGATGATTCCGCCGTTCATCGCCACCCTGGGCATGATGGTCAGCGCCCGTGGCGTGGCGCGCGCCTACACCGATGGCCAACCCGTCAGCATGCTGACCGACGAGTTCACCTGGATCGGCTCCGGCGCCAACCCGGTGATCATCTTCCTTGCGGTGGCCGTGATCTTCCATATCGCCCTGAAGTACACCCGCTACGGCAAGTACACCTATGCGATCGGTGCCAACCCCCAGGCAGCCCGCGTGTCGGGCATCAACGTACGTCGCCACCTGGTACTGGTCTACACCATCGGTGGCCTGCTAGCCGGCCTGGCCGGTGTCGTGGCGTCTGCCCGTGCCGGCACCGGTCAGGCAGGCATGGGGCTGATGTATGAGCTCGATGCCATCGCCGCCGCGGTCATCGGTGGCACCAGCCTCGCCGGCGGTGTCGGGCGCATCGCCGGTACCGTGATCGGTGCCCTGATCCTCGGCGTGATGCTCAGTGGCTTCACCTTCCTGGGTGTCGACGCCTACTACCAGGACATCGTCAAGGGCGCCATCATCGTCGCCGCGGTAATCGTCGACCAGTACCGCCAGCGCAAGCGCAACAAGACGGCCTGATACCGATCGTCGCGTTACCTTCCGCTGCCACACCCCCGGTGTGGCAGCGTTCTTTTTCACCCCAGCGCCTTGGCCACCAGCTGCACGCCGACGATGGCCATGGCGAGGATCACCAGCCGGTAGAAGAGCCCCTCGCTGACCCGGTGCTGCAGCCACAGGCCGCTGCGCACGCCGAACCAGGCCACCGGCACCAGTACCAGTGACCCCCAGGCGCTGGTGATATTGATCTCGCCGAGCCACAGGTAGGGCGGCAGCTTCATCAGGTTGACCGCCGCGAAGGCGATGGCGCTGGTGGCGATGAAGGTCTCCTTGGGCAGCCGCCGGGGGATGAGGTAGAGGTTGAGCGGCGGCGCCCCGGCATGGGCCAGGAAGCTGGTGAAGCCGCAGCCGGTACCCGCCGGCAGCGCCCAGAACGTGGCAATGGGCCGGCCGGCCGCCGGCCTGAGCAGCATATAGGCGGCGAACAGCAGCGAGAGCACGCCGAGCAGCAGGCGCACGCCGTCCTCGTCGAGGGTGCCGGCCAACAGGGTGCCGATGACCACGCCGACCGCCAGCCCCGGCACCAGGCGGCGCACCTCGGCCCCGTCGTGGCGCCCCCACCAGGCCCTGACCGTGAAGGCATCCATCACCAGCAGCAGCGGCAGCAGCAGGCCGGCGGCCTCGATGGGGCCGATGGCCAGGGCCATCAGCGGCACGGAAAGGGTGCCGAAGCCCCCGGCGAAGCCGCCCTTGGAGACGCCGGTGAGGTAGGTGGAGATCACGATCAGCGTCCAGGCGAGCCAGGAGTAGTCGGGCAGCATCGGGCATCCTTGCGGGGAGTCGGGCATGACGAACACGAAAACGCCGGAGCGGTTGCCCGCCCCGGCGTTCGATCATACCGACCTGCGCGGTCAAGTCACCCTGTCAGGCGGCATCGCGCTTGGCGTTGCTCGCGGCCTGCATGGCCAGGGCGGTATCGAGCATGCGGTTGGAGAAGCCCCACTCGTTGTCGTACCAGGCCATCACCTTGACCAGGCGACCGTTCACCCGGGTGTGGTTGGCATCGAAGGTCGAGGAGTTGGCGTCGTGGTTGAAGTCGATGGAGACCAGCGGCTGAGCGTTGACCGCCAGCACCGGGGAGGCCTCGGCGGCCTTGGCGACGATGGCGTTGATCTCTTCCTTGGTGGTCTCGCGGCTGGCGGTGAAGGTCAGGTCCACCAGCGAGACGTTGATCACCGGCACGCGCACCGCCAGGCCGTCGAACTTGCCGGCCAGTTCGGGCAGCACCAGCCCCACCGCCGCCGCCGCCCCGGTCTTGGTCGGGATCATCGAGTGGGTGGCGCTGCGGGCCCGGTAGGGGTCGCTGTGGTAGACGTCGGAGAGGTTCTGGTCGTTGGTGTAGGCGTGCACCGTGGTCATCAGGCCGTTCTCGATGCCCACCGCCGCGTTGAGGGCCTGGGCGATCGGGGCCAGGCAGTTGGTGGTGCAGGAGGCGTTGGAGACCACCTTGTGCTCGGGCCCGAGCACCTGCTCGTTGACGCCGTAGACCACGGTGGCATCGGCATCGGGGCTCGGTGCGGAGATCAGTACCCGTTCGGCACCGGCAGAGAGATGTTTCGCCGCCGCCTCGCGCTTGGTGAAGAGCCCGGTGCACTCCATCACCAGGTCGACGCCCATGGCCTTCCAGGGCAGCTCGGCGGGATCACGCTGCGACAGGATGGCGATGCGGTCGCCATCCACGCTCAGGCTCTCCTCGTCGTGCTCCACCTTGAAGGGGAAGTGGCCATGCACGGTGTCGTGACGCAGCAGGTGGGCATTGAGGGCGGGGTCGCCCAGGTCGTTGATGGCGACCACCTGCACGCGATGGCGGTAGCCGTTCTCGTACAGGGCGCGAAGCACGTTGCGGCCGATGCGGCCGAAGCCGTTGATGGCGATCTTGAGCGTCATGACGTTCTTCCTCTCGCTCCAGTGGCGTCTGGTGGGTCGTGGCTGAGCCGATTGGCGGAGGGCATCCAGGCTTGGGCGACCGGCGTCGATCTCGTCCCTGCGTAACGGCCTGCGGCTCATCTGCCCCTCAATGTGGACCAGCCGACAGAAAGACTCAAGTACTTTTTAGTAACTTTACAACATATGGTTCTGCCGCGGCCAAGGTGCACATCTCACCGGAATGGCGCGCCAGGCGGAGATAGTTCAGCCTGATGCATCGATTCACCTGCCTGACACTCGGGGAGCAGCGCGACATCATAATCGGTCTTTATGTAGTAAACTTACCAGAAAAGCGCTATCGTAATCCGACAACAACACCGCCCCCACCGGAGGAGCCCGCCATGTCGAGCACACCGATCCACGATCCCATCCGCCGCACCAAGATCGTCGCCACCCTGGGCCCGGCCAGCGACCGCGACGGCGTGCTGGAGGCGATGATCGCCGCCGGCGTCGACGTGGTGCGCCTCAACTTCTCCCACGGCAGTGCCGACGACCACCGCCGCCGCCTCACCGCGGTGCGCGAGATCGCCGCGCGCCTGGGCCGCAGCGTCGCCGCACTCGGCGACCTGCAGGGGCCCAAGATCCGCATCGCCCGCTTCCGCGACGGCGCCGTGGACCTCGAGGAGGGCCAACCCTTCGTCCTCGACATGGCCCTCGACGCCAACGCCGGCGACGCCACCCGGGTCGGCTGCGACTACAAGACCCTGGCCGACGACGTGGTCCCCGGCGACCGCCTGCTGCTCGACGACGGCCGCCTGGTGCTCGACGTCAACCGCGTCGCCGACCACCTGATCCACACCTCGGTGGTGGTCGGCGGCCGGCTCTCCAACAACAAGGGCATCAACAAGCAGGGCGGCGGGCTCTCGGCCCCGGCGCTCACCGACAAGGACCGCGCCGACCTGGAGACCGCCATCGACATCGGCGTCGACTACCTGGCGGTGTCCTTCCCGCGCAGCGCCGCCGACATGCGCGAGGCCCGGGCGTTACTGGGCGAGGCGGGCAAGGAGATCGGCCTGGTCGCCAAGCTCGAGCGCGCCGAGGCCGTCGCCGACGAGGCGACCCTCGACGGCATCATCGAGGCCAGCGAGGCGGTGATGGTGGCCCGCGGCGACCTCGGCGTGGAGATCGGCGACGCCCAGCTGATCGGCATCCAGAAGCGCATCATCAAGCGCGCCCGGGCGCTCAACCGCGCGGTGATCACCGCCACCCAGATGATGGAATCGATGATCGAGTCGCCGCTGCCGACCCGCGCCGAGGTGTTCGACGTGGCCAACGCCGTGCTCGACGGCACCGACGCGGTGATGCTCTCGGCCGAGACCGCCGCCGGCGACTTCCCGGTGGAGACCATCGAGGCCATGGACCGGGTGTGCCTGGGCGCCGAGCGCGAGCGGATCGCCCAGGAGTCGGGGCACCGCATCCACGAGGGCTTCACCCAGATCGACGAGACCATCGCCCTGTCGGCGATGTACGCCGCCAACCACCTCGCCGGGGTGGCCGCCATCGCCTGCATGACCGCCTCCGGCTACACGCCGCTGATCGCCTCGCGGATCCGCTCGGGGCTGCCGATCGTCGGCCTCGGCCACAGCCCCATCGCCCAGCGGCGCATGGCGCTCTATCGCGGCGTGGTCTCGCTGCCCTTCGACACCAGCGAGATGAGCGCCACCGAGGTCAACGAGCGGGCGCTGGCGCTGCTGGTGGAGAAAGGCATTGCCGAGCCCGGCGATCATGTCATCCTGACCCGGGGCGATCACATGAACGCCCATGGCGG
>NZ_JASCQN010000012.1:0-2378 GCF_030010475.1 Halomonas kalidii
CTGATCACGAAGGCCCCGCCGGCGTTCCACGGGATCAGCGGCGAGATGAGCGTTCCGCCTTCCTCGATGGCGCGGGACAGGTTGAGGGTCGAATAGCCCATGCCGCGGTAGGTGGGGGCGTACATGCGGCCGGGCAGGGCGATGGAGAGGTAGGGGTCGCCGGCGACCAGGTTGGTGGACACCGAGGTCAGCACCGCCGCGGTCTGCACTCCCTTGAAGCTACGCACCTTGGTCATGATCGCGCGGATGATCGCCTCCAGGCAGCCGGTCTTCTCCAGCGCACCGCCGAAGCCCAGCGCGATGAGCACCAGCGAGATGGTCCACATCATCGACTGGATGCCGCCGCGGTTGAGCAGGCTGTCGATGGCGGCGACGCCGGTATCGATCGAATAGCCGCTGTTGGCATAGGTCAGCACATCGTGCACGCCGACCCCCTGCACGAGCATGGCGGTGACCGCCCCGGCCAGGGCGCCGGCGAACAGCGACGGGATGGGCGGCATGCGCTTGACCGCGAGCGCGATCACCAGCACCGCCGGCAGCAGCAGCCAGGCCGAGATGGTGAAGTTCGCCTGCAGCGCGGCGGTGATGGCATCGATCCGCTCGAAGGAGGCGCCATCGTCGTCGATCAGGGTGAAGCCCGCCACCAGGTAGATGACGAAGGCGATCAGCATCGCCGGGATCGTCGTCGGCATCATGTTCTTGATATGCGAGAAGACGTCCGTGCCGGTGACCGCCGGGGCGAGGTTCGTGGTATCCGACAGCGGCGAGATCTTGTCGCCGAAGAAGGCGCCCGACACCACCGCGCCGGCGGTCCAGTACATCGGGATGTCGAAGCCCGCGCCGATGCCCATCAGCGCCAGGCCGACCGTGCCGACCGTGCCCCAGGAGGTGCCCAGCGCCAGCGAGACGACCGAGCAGAGCAGCATGGCCGCCGCCAGGAAGATGGCCGGCGAGAGCAGCGTCAGGCCGTAGTAGATCAGGGTCGGCACGGTGCCGCTGGCGATCCACACGCCGATGATCATGCCGACGCAGATCAGCACCGAGACGGAGGGCAGGGACACGTGGATGACGTGAAAGATGCCCTCTTCGATCTGTTTCCACCGGAAACCGAGTTTGACGCCGACCAATCCCGTGATCCCCATGCCGATGGCCAGGGGGATGTGGGGCGTGAAGTCGCCGAAATAGAACAGTTGCACCGCCAGTACCAGCAACGTCAGGACGACGGGAGTGAGCGCCAGCATCAGGCCTGGCCGTTGATAGTCGATTGGACTTTTTGGACTTGTCATGTCAGTTACCTTCGGTTTGATGTGCGTTGTTCTTGCTTTGCTTTATCAAGCGTTACGCAACTTTCCGATTGTTATCGATCGACTCTCGATCGGTAGAAGCTATAACAGTGATGGGTTGATAAGTGGCTATCGGACATTCGTATCCCCCCTTGGCCGCCAGATGTCGCAAGACCCGACCGGAAGGCTGCAAGGACACCGTGATCCAGGTGTCGAGGGCAGTCGGATCGCTATATCTGGCTACTTTGTGCTTTCATTCAGCCTTCAGGGCTCATTGTTGGCCATTTCGGCTAGGAATTGGCTCTAAATAACGCTAGATTGGTTTACCTTTGTCCTTGATATCAGTTAATGGTAGGTAATATGGCTAAGAAGATGGAGCGCCTGGACCGCATAGATCGCCGCATTCTGCACCAACTTCAGGAACATGGGCGCCTCCCCATCGTGGAGTTGGCAAACCGGGTGAACCTCACCAAGACGCCCTGTGCACAGCGCGTACGCCGACTCGAGCAGGCCGGTATCATCCGCGGCTATCGTGCCGACCTGGACCCCAAGCAACTCGGCGCGGGCCATGTGCTGGTGGTGCTGGTGACCATGGAGAAGACGAGCGAGGACGCCCTGGACCGATTCAACGAGGCGGTGCGCCTCATTCCGGAAGTGCAGGGCTGCTATATGGTGGCGGGGAACTTCGATTACCTGCTCAAGGTGAGAACCCACGATATTTCGCACTATCGTGCCGTGCTCGTCCAGCAGATCGGCCGGCTGCCGAATGTTCACCAGACACACTCCTTCGTGGTGATGGAGCTCGTGAAAGACGAAGTGACGGTGCCGGTTCCCATCGATCACGTCAGCTGGCCGGAGTAGTTCACGACTACCCGGTGGGCGCCTGGCCCGGGCGGTGACGCGGTCTCGAGGAAGGGGGGGCGATGACCGCGTTCGGGCTCGGCACCCGAAGGGGGCGGCCTCGCCCGGGGCTGGGGCCCCGGGCGAGGCGGTTCAGTGGTAGCGCGGTCCGGCGCCGTCGCGCGAGGCCCGCTGGGGGAGTCGGGTGAAGCGGACCGGCGGACTGTACTCCTCGCCTTCGGGGGCCCGCTCCGG
>NZ_JASCQN010000013.1:0-32507 GCF_030010475.1 Halomonas kalidii
CTGATCACGAAGGCCCCGCCGGCGTTCCACGGGATCAGCGGCGAGATGAGCGTTCCGCCTTCCTCGATGGCGCGGGACAGGTTGAGGGTCGAATAGCCCATGCCGCGGTAGGTGGGGGCGTACATGCGGCCGGGCAGGGCGATGGAGAGGTAGGGGTCGCCGGCGACCAGGTTGGTGGACACCGAGGTCAGCACCGCCGCGGTCTGCACTCCCTTGAAGCTACGCACCTTGGTCATGATCGCGCGGATGATCGCCTCCAGGCAGCCGGTCTTCTCCAGCGCACCGCCGAAGCCCAGCGCGATGAGCACCAGCGAGATGGTCCACATCATCGACTGGATGCCGCCGCGGTTGAGCAGGCTGTCGATGGCGGCGACGCCGGTATCGATCGAATAGCCGCTGTTGGCATAGGTCAGCACATCGTGCACGCCGACCCCCTGCACGAGCATGGCGGTGACCGCCCCGGCCAGGGCGCCGGCGAACAGCGACGGGATGGGCGGCATGCGCTTGACCGCGAGCGCGATCACCAGCACCGCCGGCAGCAGCAGCCAGGCCGAGATGGTGAAGTTCGCCTGCAGCGCGGCGGTGATGGCATCGATCCGCTCGAAGGAGGCGCCATCGTCGTCGATCAGGGTGAAGCCCGCCACCAGGTAGATGACGAAGGCGATCAGCATCGCCGGGATCGTCGTCGGCATCATGTTCTTGATATGCGAGAAGACGTCCGTGCCGGTGACCGCCGGGGCGAGGTTCGTGGTATCCGACAGCGGCGAGATCTTGTCGCCGAAGAAGGCGCCCGACACCACCGCGCCGGCGGTCCAGTACATCGGGATGTCGAAGCCCGCGCCGATGCCCATCAGCGCCAGGCCGACCGTGCCGACCGTGCCCCAGGAGGTGCCCAGCGCCAGCGAGACGACCGAGCAGAGCAGCATGGCCGCCGCCAGGAAGATGGCCGGCGAGAGGATCGTCAGGCCGTAGTAGATCAGGGTCGGCACGGTGCCGCTGGCGATCCACACGCCGATGATCATGCCGACGCAGATCAACACCGAGACGGAGGGCAGGGACACGTGGATGACGTGAAAGATGCCCTCTTCGATCTGTTTCCACCGGAAGCCGAGTTTGACGCCGACCAGCGCCGTGATCGCCAGGCCGATGGCCAGGGGAATGTGGGGCGTGAAGTCGCCGAAATAGAACAGTTGTACCGCCAGTACCAGCAACGTCAGGACGACGGGAGTGAGCGCCAGCAGCAGGCCTGGCCGTTGATAGTCGATCGGACTTTCTGGAGTTGTCATGTCGATTACCTTGGGTTGGTAGGTATTGTTTTTGGGGCTGGGCCAGACTCAACTCAGTACGCGAAGGCACTGGCCCGTGTGGTAGAGCGTGAAGCCACTCTCGTAGCTCGAGCTCCGGAGGGACTTGGCCCGTATCGGCCGGGGGGAGCGTATCGGCATGGGTAGCGAGGCGTCATCGCCGGTCGCCAAGTATCTGGCAAAGCCCTTGCCCACCACGGTGCCGGTGGTGACGCCGCGTCCGTTGTAGCCCGATACCCCCAATACGCCGGGCGCGACCTCGAAGAGACGCAGCGTATGGTCGGGTGTGAAGGCAACCCGTCCCGTCCAGGTGCATTCCCACTCGACCCTGCCCAGCTGGGGGAAGTAATGACGCTGGATGCGGTTGGCCCAGCAGCGGAGATAGGACATTGGCCTGCCGTCTCCACGGCCCAGGCTGCCGAGTATCAGGCGCCCGTCGGCATCGCGCCGCATGCTGCTCAGCACCAGGCGGGTATCCCAGGCGCCCTGACGCTCGGGTAGGATGTCTCCGGCGAGATCCGCGGGTAGCGGCCGGGAGGCGACCTGGAAGAAGTGGCCGGGAAAGAAGTGATGGCGGACCTCGTTCCAGCGATCCTCGGTGTAGGCGTTGGTGGCGAGCACCAGGCGCTGGGCCTTGACGCTGCCGTTGCCGGTCGTCACCCGCCAGGCATCCCCGTCCCTGGCGACGGCGGTGGCGGCAGTGTGGGTATGCAGGTGTGCGCCGGCCTCCTTGGCGGCGCGCGCCAGGCCCCGAGTGTAGGCGGTGGGGTTCAGGGTGCCGGCCCGGTGGTCGAGCAGGGCGCGGCGGATGCGCCGGGTGCCCACGCGGTCTCGGCAGGCGTCGTCCTCGAGCAGCTCCACGGGGGCGCCGCGTCGCAGCCACTGCTCGGCGCGGCGCACGAGTTCCTGCTCACCCTTGCCATTGTGGGCCAGGTGCAGGGAACCGGTGCGGGTCGCCTGGCAATCGATCCCGTGGCGCTCGATCAGCGAAAAGACTTCCGCGGGCGCGCCGCCTAGCACCGCGTTGGCGCGCTCGCCGATCTCCTCGCCCAGGGCCTCGAGGATGTCATCAGGCGGAATCCACAGTCCCGCGTTGACCAGGCCGACGTTGCGTCCCGAGGCGCCGGTGGGTATGTCGCCTGCCTCGATCAGGGTCACGCCGACGCCCATCTCGGCGAGATGCAGCGCGGTACTGAGCCCGGTAATGCCGCCACCGATGACCGCCACCTCGGCGGTGTGGTCGCCCAGCAGCGGGGCCAGATTCAAGGGTGGTTCCGGCGACGTGTCATACCAAAGACAACGCTCCTTCATGATGACTCCCGTGCCTGGACCGGTTGCCGAAGGCTTCGTCGGGCGGCTACTCCATTGCTCTCTTGCCAGCGGCTCTGACATTGTTCTTTTCCCCGAGAGGATGTGTGTCCGCCAATAGGCCGCCGCCAGGGGCGGCGACCTGTTCGCCCGGGTGGTATCAGTCGAACTTGATGCCCTGGGCCAGGGGCAGCTCGCGGGAGTAGTTGACGGTGTTGGTCTGGCGACGCATGTAGGTCTTCCACACATCGGAGCCCGACTCGCGGCCGCCACCGGTCTCCTTCTCGCCACCGAAGGCGCCGCCGATCTCGGCGCCACTGGGGCCGATGTTGACGTTGGCGATGCCGCAGTCGCTGCCGACGGCGGAGACGAAGGTCTCGGCCTCGCGGACGTCGGTGGTGAAGATGCACGACGACAGCCCCTGGGGCACGTCGTTGTTCAGGGCGATGGCCTCATCGAGGTCGCTGTAGCCGAGCACGTAGAGGATCGGCGCGAAGGTCTCGTTCCTGACCAGCTCGTCCTGGGCCTCGACTTCGACGATGGCCGGTGCCACGTAATACCCCTCGGGGTGTTGCTCGCCCAGTTGGCGCTCGCCGCCGAACACCTTGGCGCCCTGCTCGCGAGCCTGGGTCAGCACCGCCTGCATGGCATCGAAGGCCTGGCGGTCGATCAGCGGGCCGATCAGGCTGCCCTCCAGGGGGTTGCCGATGGAGATGCCGGCGTAGGCCTGCTTCAGGCGCTCGACAACTTCTTCCCGAATGGACTCATGAACCACCAGTCGGCGCAGGGTGGTGCAGCGCTGGCCGGCGGTGCCCACCGCCGAGAACAGGATGGCACGCACGGCCATGTCGAGGTCGGCACTGGGCGTCAGGATCATGCCGTTGTTGCCACCCAGCTCGAGGATGCTGCGCCCGAAGCGCGCGGCGACACGGGGACCGACTTCACGGCCCATGCGGGTGCTGCCGGTGGCGCTGATCAGGGGCACGCGGGGGTCGTTGACCAGCCGTTCACCAGGCTCGCGCTCACCGATGATCACCTGACTGAGATGCGCGGGGGCGTCATCGCCGAACTCGGCCATGGCGCGCTCCAGCAGCGCCTGGCAGGCCAGTGCGGTGAGCGGGGTCTTCTCGGAAGGCTTCCACAGCAGGCTGTCGCCGCAGACCAGCGCCAGGGCCGCGTTCCAGGCCCAGGGAGCGACCGGGAAGTTGAAGGCGGTGATCAGGCCGACCGGGCCCAGCGGATGCCAGGACTCGCGCATGTGGTGGCCGGGGCGCTCGGAGGCGATGGTCAGGCCGAAGAGCTGACGCGACTGGCCCACGGCCAGGTCGCAGATGTCGATCATCTCCTGAACTTCGCCGAGGCCCTCCTGGAGGATCTTGCCGCACTCCCAGGTGACCAGCGCCCCGAGATCCTCCTTGTGGCGGCGCAGCTGGTCGCCGAATAGCCGGACCAGCTCGCCGCGGCGCGGGGCGGGGACCTCGCGCCAGGCCAGGAAGGCCTGTTGAGCGGCGTCGATGGCGGCATCGACCTGGTCGGGGGTGGCGGGCGTGAGGCGGCCGATGACACTGCCGTCGATGGGGGTGGTGACCACCAGGTCGCCCTGCTGATACTGCTCGGAGGCAACGCCGAGGCGCTGCATGATAGCGTTAATCATTCTTTATCCTATCGTTGTCGTCAGTGGATCACGTGAATGCAGTATCACTAGGGTGGTGAAGCGCCAGCAAACGATGTTTAATCCAAACATTATTCCTTATTTTCGTGACCCTGGGTGGCCATCATGAGTCGACCGCACCTTCCTTCCCTTGCCGGACTGCAGTGTTTCGAAGCGGCCGCCAGGCACCTGAGCTTCACGCGGGCCGCCGACGAGCTGAGCCTGACCCAGAGCGCGGTGAGCAAGCAGGTCGCCCAACTGGAGTCGATGCTCCAGCATCCGCTCTTCAGGCGCGTACGGCGGCGCCTGCAGCTGACGCCGGAAGGGGCGGTGTACCTCAACGAGGCGCGCAAGATCCTCGCCCATGTGGAGATGTCGACGCGCTACATGCAGTCATATGGTGGCAAGTCCGATGTCCTGAACGTGGCCACCCTGCCGACCTTCGGGGCACGCTGGCTGATTCCGCGTCTCAATGGCTTTCGCTATCGCCATCCCGATATCAACCTGAACATCATCAATCGCTCCGAGCCCTTCGACATGGAGGAAGAGCGGGTCGAGGTGGTGTTCTTCTTTGGTCATGGCGCCTGGCCGAGAACGGAATGCATCAAGATACGCGATGAGGAGATGGTGCCCGTCTGCTCTCCCGCCATTCTGGATGGGGTGGCGATCGATGAGCCGCTGGACCTGACCCGGCTGGTGCTGCTGCAGAGCGCGACTCGCCCGGAAGCCTGGCACGACTGGTTCGAGGCCCAGCAGCAGTATACCGAGCACAGCTACCATGGCCCGCGGTTCGATTCGTTCTACATGGCCTTGCGAGCCGCTCAGGCCGGCTGTGGCGTCGCCTTGCTTCCGCACTTTCTCGCCCAGGAGGAGCTCGAGGAGGGCAAGCTGGTCATTCCCTGGGGCTTCCGATTGAAGAGCCGGGACGCCTATTACATGGCCTACCCGGAGCACATGGCGGAAGTGGGCAAGGTCCGCTCATTCGTGGATTGGATCCATGATAAAATTCAAGGGGTTCAGTGACGATCCAGGGAGTCGAGGATGCGCATCACCCAGCTCAACATCTATCCGGTCAAGTCGCTGCGCGGCATCGCGCTCGAGCAGGCGACGCTGGGCCCACGCGGGCTCGCCTTCGATCGTCATTGGATGGTCATCGACGATGTCGGCCGCTTCGTCACCCAGCGCCAGCTGCCGCGCATGGCCCAGGTGGCGGTGCGCCTCGATGCCGATGCGCTGGTGCTGGAACACCCCGAGGTCCCGCCGCTGCGGATCGCGCTGGCGCGTGACGACCAGCCGCGGGTCACCACCCATGTCTGGGAGGACCAGTGCCAGGGGCTCGACGAGGGCGCCGAGGCCGCCGACTGGCTGGGCCGGGTGCTGGGCGACTGGAAGGGCAGCGGCCTGCGGCTGGTGCGCTTCGCGCCGGATCAGCAGCGCCGCGTGGACCCGCGCTATCAGCAGGGCGAGCAGGCGCATACCGCCTACGCCGATGGTTTCCCGTTCCTGGTGACGGCCGAGTCGTCGCTGGCGGTCCTCAACGAGGTGCTCGAGGCCAAGGGGGAGGGCGCGGTCCCCATGGCCCGCTTCCGGCCCAACATCGTCGTCGAGGGCAGCACTCCCTTCGCCGAGCACGGTTGGGACTCCCTGGCCGGAAACGGTTATCGGCTGGGCATGCGCAAGCCCTGCCAGCGCTGCAAGATCATCACCCTCGACCAGCAGACCGGCGAGGCCCCGGCACCGAAGGAGCCGCTCCGAACCCTGGCCAGCATGAGCCTGGCGACGGGGGCCTATTTCGGCCACAACGCCACGCTGCTGGCCGGCGAGGACCGGACGATCCGGGTGGGCGATACGCTGGACGCGGAAACATCGGCTGGTTGAGGTCGATCCGGCGATGGACTGCCAGCGCTGCCGGTCCCTAGGGGGGCAGACCACGGCGGCGTCGAATCCGCTCGCAAGGCGCACCATGACGGGCTTCGTGACCTGGTTGGGGTCTGACCCCATAGGGGCAGCCTCGGCGCCTTTATTCGGCGAATATGCCGCCATCGTCGAGAAATTCGTGGCACGGCGAATGGACTACGCTGCTCGATACCGACGCAAGCAGGGGGGGAGGTACGCCAGTGAGCATCATGCTGAAACGCGCCTTCGAGGCGCCGAGCCCGCGGGATGGCCATCGCGTGCTGGTCGACCGGCTCTGGCCGCGGGGCGTTCCCAGGGAAGAGGCCAGGATCGACGAATGGCGCAAGGAGGTCGCCCCGAGCAGCGACCTGCGCAAGGCCTTCCATGACGGGTCGCTCGGCTGGGGCGAGTTCCGGCGGCGCTACCTGGGCGAACTCAAGGCCCACCGGGACACATTGCGCGGCCTGGCCGAGCGGGCCCGCGGCGAGTCGGTCACCCTGGTCTTCGGCTCGAAGGATGAGCGCCACAACAATGCCGTGGTGCTCAAGCAGTACCTGGAGATGCTGCGTGGGTGACCCTTGAGCCCGCTTGCGTGGCGCGACCGGCTCGAGAAGTACCAGGTCCTTCTCTACCTGGCGGCGGTCCTCGCCGGCCTGGCGGTGGGCACTCACTCACCCGGCAGGGTCGGCGTGCTCGAGGCGCTGCTCTGGCCGCTGCTGGGCCTGCTGCTCTATGCGACCTTCACCCAGGTGCCGCTGGTGGGGCTGCATCGGCGGTTGGCGAATGCACGCTTTCTCGCCGCGGCGGTGCTCGGCAACTTCGTGGTGATTCCGCCGATCGTGTGGGGCCTGGTGCAGTGGCTGCCGGCCGACCCGGCGCTGCGGCTCGGCGTATTGCTGGTGCTGCTGGTGCCCTGTACCGACTGGTTTCTCTCCTTCACCCACCTCGGCGGGGGCGACACCCCCACCGCCATCGCCTTCACCCCGCTGAGCCTGCTGCTGCAGCTCGTCCTGCTGCCGCTCTACCTCTGGCTGTTCCTGGGCCAGGCGGGGCTGGCCGGCCTGATCCAGCGGGAGCTGCTGCTGGCCTTCGGCGGTCTGATCCTGCTGCCGCTGGCGGCGGCCTTCCTCACCGAGCGCTGGGCCGGCCGGGCGCCGAGGCGCCGGCGGCTGCTCGAGGGGCTGGGCTGGCTGCCGGTCCCGCTGCTGGCGCTGGTGCTGTTCGCGGTGGCGGCGGGACAGGTCGATCAGGTGGTCGGTTCCCCGGGGCTGATCGGCTGGCTGCTGCCGGTGTTCGTGGCCTTCCTGACCATCGCGGCGCTGCTGGCGCGTATCACGGCATGGGCCTTCCGGCTGCCGGCCGCCCAGGGCCGGGTGCTGGCCTTCAGCTTCGGCTCGCGCAACTCCTTCGTGGTCCTGCCGCTGGCCCTGGCGCTGCCGGCCGGCCTCGAGGCGGCGGTGGTCGTGGTGGTCTTCCAGTCGCTGGTGGAGCTGTTCGGCATGTTGCTCTTCCTGTGGCTGGTGCCTCGGCGGCTGTTTCCAATGCTGGACGGGCGAGACCATTGAGCCAGGGCTTGAGGCTCCGCTCGACGGGTTCGTCCTGCCCTCCAGATCAGAAGTGTGAGGGAAGCCAGGTGACCAGCGCCGGGAAGCTGTAGGTCAGGACCATCGTCAAGACGATCAGGCCGATGAATGGCCAGGCCGCGGTGTAGATGTCCTTCAGGCTGACCTCGCGTGGGCTCGAGGCGCTGAGGGCGAACAGGGCATAGCCGAAGGGCGGTGTGATCGCACCGAGGGTGAGATTCAGGAGGAAAAGCGTCCAGAAGACCAGCGGGTCGAACCCGAAGATGGCAAGCAACGGTTGGTAGATCGGGATGAGGATCAACATCAGCGCGATCTGATCAAGGAACATGCACAGCACGAAGGGAATCAGCATCAGCAGGATCAGGACCGCCAGTGTCGAGAGGTCCAGTGCCGTGAGGAAGGCCACCAGCTCGTGAGTAAATCCCGAGAACGCCATTAGCTGAGTGAGAATCTTCGAGGCCGCCATGATCAGCAGGATCATCGATGACATCAGCATGGCCCCCTTCAGGGCTTCGACCACCATCTTCACCGTGAGCTTGCGATAGACCGCGGCGATGACCAGGGCACCCACGACGCCACTGGCGGCGGACTCGCTGGGGGTGGCGATGCCGAGCAGGATCAGCCCCAGGACCGAGAAGATCACGATGGAAAACGGCATCAGCGATATCACGGCCATCCAGATGGGTCGCCGTGACCGGGTCTCCGTGCGCTCGAGGTCGCGGGTGGGATCGAGGTGGAGCGTTACCTGGACATAGAGAAAGAAGAGTGCCCCCGCGACGAGGCCTGGTAGCACGCCGGCCGCGAGCAGTGCCGAAATCGAGGTGCCCGAGAGCATGCCGATCAGCACGACGAGGAAGCTCGGGGGGATGATCGGGGCGAGGCAGGAGCCGCCGAGAATGAGACCCGCGAGCAGCTTGCGATCGCCGCCGCGCTTGATACCTTCGACCATGACGGTGCGGCCGAGCATGGCGGCCACGGCGACGGCCGAGCCAGAAAGCGCGCCGAGGAGAACCGAGATCACGACGACGATGACATATTGCCGGCCACGGATGCGGCCGATGATGTCGTCGACAGCGTCGAACAGGATCGCAATGCAGCCCGAGCGGAAGAGCAGCTCCCCCATGAGAATGAACAGCGGCACCGTGACCAGCTCCGCGGTGGTGACCGTATCGAGGATCGAGGCCGAGAAGATCGACAGCATCTGCGGCCCCATCAGCAGGACGGCGGCGATGATGTTGAAGCCGAAGAAGGCAGCAAAGACGGGGACGCCAAGCAGGAAGAGCCCGGCCAGGGTGAGGAAACCGGCATAGATCGCCATGGGTCAGGCTCCTTTGGTAGGCCCGGAGGCATAGACGGCGGGATCGACGAAGAGGGCGGCGATGCCTGCCCGCAGGACGTGGAGTCCCGAGGAGGCGAAGCCGTACAGGATGACCGCGAGCAGCCACCAGCGCGGGATCGGGTAGGCGGCGGCAGTGGTCGTGCCGGAGGCCCAGGCGTCGGTGAGGCTACGCAGCAGGAGCCAACTCACCACGGCGAGAATCGCGCAGGTCAAGGCCGCGGCAATGGCGATCACCGCCTTGCGCAGGATGGACGCCTCCAGGAGCGAAGGCAGCATGTCCATGCTGACATGCAGCCCGCGTTTGGTGACCGCGGGGGCGGTGACGAAGACGGAGCCCGCCAGCAGGTAATTCGACCAGTCCGGTATCCAGCCGATCGGTGCGCCGATGAAATAACGCGACATCGTGCCGATGAAGGTGAGTAGGGCGATCAAGGCCAGGGCGAGCAGCCCGGTATAGAGCCCGAGTTCGCTGGTGGCGTCGTGGGCTTTCGTGAGCAGGGGTAGCATGTGTTTTCCTCCCGTTGACATGCCGGGTCGTTCTTCTTGGGTGGAACGATCCCGGCACGTCATCGCTTCAGTTGCTGAGCAGCCCGGCCGCTTCGACGGTGGCGCGCAGTTCTTCGGCGGCATCCGGGTTGCGGCTCGCTGCGAAGCGCCAGGCACCGCTGACGATGGCCTCGGACAGCGTGTCGGCGACCTCGCTGTCGAGCGTCAGCAGTTCCATGCCGGCGGCGGCCATCTTGTCGTGCTCCTCGGCATTCAGGCGGTCATAGGTCGCGGGAACCTCGTGCTCGAGCACTTCCGCCTGCGTTTCGAAGATCGTTCGCACCTCCTCGGGCAAGCCGTTCCAGAAGGCGGCATTGGCCACGATGATATGGGGAGCGGTAGCACCGGCATCGAAGTATTGGTGGGTGACCTCGGCGAAGCCGTAGCCCGCCGCTCCCGCAGCCGGAAAGAGCGCGCCGTCCACCACGCCACGCTCCAGCGCACTGAACATCTCGGCCGGGGACATCACCACCGGCGTGCCGCCGATTGCGCTGATGTAGGGGTGCTGCGGGGGAAGGGCGCGGATCTGCAGCCCGTCCAGGTCGCTGCGGCTCGACAGGTCGCGGTTGAGATAGATCCAGTAGCCATGGCCCAGCGGTACCGAGATGGCATGCACGCCGAGGCTGGCATAGGTCTCCTGGATCACGTCCATCGCCCCGCTTTCACGGAAGGCCTCGGCGTCGGGGCGGATGCTCTCCAGTCCGGTCAACAGGGTGGCGGAGCCGGTGTGAAACCCGGGATAGGTGCAGAGGACCTGGAAGAGGCCGTTGCGCGTGGGTTCCAGCTGCTCGAGTGGCGGGATGGTCTCGGGACCCATCATTTGGACCTGGATCTCGCCATTCGAGGCGTCCTCGAGCAGTTCGGCGTAGCGATCGCAGATCACCGTTGAGCCGGGATAGCGATCGTCCCAGGTCTTGAGCATCCGGACCTGGGTCGTGGCCTGAACCGTTCCCGCGGAAAGGGTGAGCAGCGCGGCGGCGAGAACTGTTGTGATTGTTTTCATGGGGGCTTTCCTCTGATCTGGCAGCCGGGACGACCGGCTGAGGGTTGACAAGCTGACCTTCTCGATCGGTTAGTGGGCCGGTTCCAGGTCGCCGGACAACATGGCACCCGCATTCGGGGCTACCGGCTCCAGGCGCATGGCCTTGAGCATCGAACGGACCGTGCAGGCCGCGGCCGAGGTCACTGGGATGCCCAGTCGCGCCTCGACCGGTGCCAGTGCCGCCAGCGACGGCATCTGCACGCAGGCCGAGAGAACCACAGCGTCGACGCCCTTGGTGTTGAGCCGTTTCACGTCTTCGGTGAGGGCCATCGGGTCGCGCGCGGCCACGGCGAGGTTGTCCTCGATCTCCAGCGCCAGGCTGTCCTGGATCTCGAATCCCTCGCTCTCGATGTACTCGGTGACCTTGGCGGCCAGCGGCTTCATGTAGGGCATGAGCAGGCTGACCCGCTTGATACCCAGCTCCTTGAGTCCTTCCACCAGCGCACCGGCCGAGGAGATGACGGGAATCGATTTCCCCTCTTCGGCGACCGCGCCTTCCAGGTTCGCCCTGGCGGTGCGGTGATAGCCGAGCCCCTGGCTCATGATCGCCACCAGACAGGCGTAACCCATCACGTCGACGTCGGCATCCGCCAGCTCGCGCGCGCAGCGCAGGGAGTCGCGGTCCATCGCGGCCAGTTCCTCCGGCGTCACCTTCTTCATGCGCATCCGGCTGGAATGAAAGGTGAAGCGCTCTGGACGGATGGCCTCCCGCTGCCGGAGCATGGCGGGGATCTCGGTCTCCATGGTGATGTTGGATGAGGGCACGATCTGCCCGATCCGGTAGGTCTTCATAGCGATGTCTCCGAGTGCAGGGGGTAGGCGTCGGCATAGGCCGAGATCCGGGATCTCAGCGCGTCCGGCAGGGGCACGGCGGTCCAGCTGGCGCCATCCACGGTGACCGGGCTGATGCGGGCGAGGAAGGCGACCGGCCCCTGGTGCGCTGGCTCGGCGGCGACCCTTGTGGCCGTGACGTGGAGGTCGAAGGTGCGCGAGCGGATCTCGCCCACCCGAACCTCCATGTCGAACTGGGTGTCGACCGGCAGCGGTGAGCGAAAGTCGAGCTCGACGCCCCGCACCGGGAAGTTCACCTTCAGGCTCGTCTTGGTACTGTGGATCGGCCCGCCCAGCATCAGACCGATGAAGGCTTCATGAGCCGAGATCGTGTAGTCGAGGAAGCGCGGCGTGTAGACGATGCCGGCGGGATCGCAGTCACCCCAGCGCACCACGCGACGGATGATCAGCGGCGCCTCGCTGATGACGGCCTCCGTCGAGGGAAAGAAAGCACAGGGCGTCATTGGGTCATCCTCACGCGTTCGGCCGCGAGGGCCTTCATGAAGGCGGGGTAGTCGGACGCGACGCGCCTCGTATCGACTCGGCTGGTGCGGGTCAGGTAATCGAGGGCGAAGGCGTGGGGGCTGTCGGCTTGCATATGCCGGCCCATCTCCTCGTACCAGCTGTAGCTCTCCTGGGCCGCGCCGATCAGCTTGTCGGCGGCCGGTTTGCGGGTGGCCACATAAGTGGTGAGTGCCGTCGAGATGTCGCCCTTCACCGCCAGGGCCTTGACCAGGGCGATGGAGTCCTCCATCGCGATCCGCGTGCCCGAGCCGATGGAGAAGTGCGCCCGCCGGACGGCATCGCCGATCAGCACCCGGTGGCCGTAGGTCCAGTGATCGTTCCAGACCGGCTGGAAGTTCCGCCATTCGGACTTGTTGGAGATGAGCGGGCCACCCTGCAGCTCTTCCGTATAGAGTTCCTCGACGAAGGCCTGCCGTTGCTCCTCGGTCATCTCGCCGAAATTACAGCCTTCCCAGGCGGCGCGATCGCACTCCATGACGAAGGTGCACCGACGATCCGTATAGGGGTAGTAGTGCGCACAGAAGGCGCCTCCTCCGGCCTTGCGGAAGCTGAGCGTCGGGCGGTCGTGCACTCGCTCGGCGCCATACCAGGCGAAGGCATTGGAGAGCTGGCTGCCATGGGTGCCGAAGGCGTGGGCATAGGTGCGGCGCAGGGTCGAGTTGGCGCCGTCCGCGCCGACCAGCAGGTCGGCATCCTCCAATGCCCCGACGTCGCTGATGCCATCATGGTGGGTGACCTGCACGCCGACCTCGGCGCAGAGTTCCTGCAGCACCTTCAGCAATTGCAGCCTTTCGACGGCACCGCCGTACTCCTCCCCCTCGATGGAGACGGCCTGCCCGTCCAAGATGATCTCCTGGTTGCCGAGCCGCTTGGTGATGCCGCGCAACCGGGCGAAACTCTCGGCATCCGCCTTCTCCAGCCGGGCCAGGCCCGCGCCGGCGAGGACGACGCCGAAGCCGAAGGTGGCGTCGGGCGCATTACGTTCGTGGACGTGGATTTCCACCTTACCGAGGCGCTTGCGGGCGAGATAGGCGAAGTAGAGACCCGCGGGGCCGCCACCGAGAACATTGATCTTCATATTGATACCTCATCAATTTTTGACAACGCTTGAGTCGCTGGCGTCGACTCGGGGGTCAGATGTTCCTGGATGTCATGGCGTCCTCGGCCTTCAATGTTGTTTCGATGCGCTGGCGCAGGATGGCCTTGTCGAGCTTGCCGACCTTGGTCAGGGGCAGGGCGTCGATGAGCTCGATGCGTTCGGGCCACTTGAAGATCGCCAGACCCACTTGCTTGAGAAAGGCACCGAGTTCCTCGACGCTGGGCGGGGTCACGCCGGGTTCCACCACGGCGTAGAGGCAGATGCGCTCCCCGTGGGTGGGCGAGGGCATGCCCACCACCGCCACGTCAGTGAAGGCAGGGTGGGCCATGACGGCGCGCTCGACCTCTTCGCAGTTCACTTTCTCGCCGGCACGGTCCACCACGTCCTTGATACGGCCTTCGAAGGAGTAGTAGTCCTGGCCATCGATCCGATGCCGCCGCATCAGATCGCCGGAACGGTAGAAGCCGTCGGGGGTGAAGGTCTCTGCATTGCGCTCCGGGGCATGGTAATAACCACGGATCGTGTAGGGACCGCGCACGGCCAGCTCACCGATCTGGCCCTCGGCGACCTCGTCCTCGGTACCGGGCTCGAGCAGCCTGACTTCGTCGTGCTCCGATATCGGGCGTCCGCAGGTGCCGAAGCGAATCGTTTCGCTGTCGCCTCGTCGGGTGAACATGATGGTGCCCTCGGTCATCCCGAAGAGGTGATGACCCTCCACACCCATCGTACGGGTGACGATCTCGGCGGCGTCGGTAGAGAAGATCTCGCGCAGGGTCTCCGTGGGGAGGTGCCCCTGGGCGATTTCCGCCTTCATGCGCATGATGATCGGCTTGGCGGCGCCCATGATCGTGGGCCGCAGGGCGTTGTGCACCTCGCGCATCGCCTCCTGGTCGACCCGAGGCGTGGCGATGACCGTGCCGCCGTTCATGAGGAAAGGCCCCCAGCCGCAGCCCATGTTGAGGTTGTGCGCAAAGGGCATGGGGATGAACAGGCGGTCTTGCGTGTTCCAGCCCTTGAAGGTCCAGACCTGGCGCATGTTGTAGAGGTATTCCGCATGGATGCGCGGAATGATCTTGGGCACCCCGGTCGTGCCGCCCGAGAGCTGGAAGGCGGCGACCTGCCAGGGGTCCTGGGGCACGGCCTCGAGTGCTGCGCGTGCCTCGTCCGGGTCGCTCGCCATCAGCGCCGCCAGGTCGACGGCGCCTTCCCTGGGGGTACCGCGGGTCGAGATGATCAGCTCGAGCCCGGGCGCCTCGCCCTGCATCTTCCTGGCAAAGGCATGGAAGTCGAACTTGGTCTCGTCGCTCTCGATGAAGTGGGCCTTGGCGCCACCGAACGCCGCGAGATAGCCGATTTCCGCCTCGCGGTGGGCGGCCAGGGTGCAGATCGGAATGATCCCAGCCTTCCAGCAGGCGAGGAAGGCAATGAGCGTCTCCGGCTTGTTGGTGAGCTGGAAGATCACCCGGTCGAGCGGCTTCAGCCCGAGCGTCAGGAGCCCGTGCGCGACCCTGTCGGTCATCGCGTCCAGCTCGGCGTAGCGGTACTCGCCGTCGAGCCAGAGGATGGCGGGCCGCTCGGCATGCCGCCGGGCCGTGGCGCGGAAGCCATCGGCCAGCGTCTCGGCGGTGAGGGCTCCGGCCTCGTGCCAGCGCTCGAGGTCGGCGGCGGGCGGATAGACGACACCGGCGATGGGGTGCTGCGGTTGGTAGGTCATGATCTCTTCCTCCGGTGCGACTCAGGTGACGAGCCGGTCATTCAGCCAGCCGCGGATCGCCTCGCCGGCGATGGTCTGGCCACTGGGCTCGCCGGACGCGAGGGGCTGGCCGTGGTGGGTGCCGCGGATCGACACCTGGTCCTTGTCCGGGGTGCCGAGGGCGTCGAAGACCGCGGCGATCTCCTCGGGAAAGACACAGGCATCCGCGGTGTAGCGCACGACGAAGGTCGGCTGGTCGATCACCGGTGCGCAGCGCAGCACGCCAGCCTTCGAGGAGAGCCCCGACCAGGTCGAAAGCCAGCTTTCCGGCGTGCAGACCTTGCCGAAGCCGACCCCGTTCATGTTGGTCTTGAACGGGTCGCGTCCCCAGAGCGATCCGAGGGTGCGGTCGGTTGGGTCGAGGGAAAGATCCCAGTTGCGCAGATCGGCATCCGTGCGTGGCACCTCGAAGATGTGCTGCCAGCCCGCTATCAACCGCTCCCGGTCGGAGGCCTCGCCGGCCTTCACCCGCCGGCGTGCCTCCATGCGCCTGCTGACCAGCTCCCGTGCGATCCCATCGATCCGGGCGACACGGGCTCGCTGGGCCGCCCGATAGCGATCGATGAACTCGGGGGAATAGTTCGCCCCATCGCGGGAGAAGCCGTTCCCGGTGGCAAAGGGGAAGAGGGTGGGATCCAGGGAGAGCGGATCACGTTCATCGGTGACGGAGGGATCCAACGAGTTCATGAGCAGCAGGCCCTGGCCGGGGTGCGGTGCCACCAGCACCAGCAGATCGGGCCTTGCCATCGAGGCCTCGGCGAGCTTCACCGGTCGCCCGGCAGGCGTGCGTGTCTCACGCTGTGCCGGGGGCAGGTTGGCTTGCTCGGTGTAGTAGGCGTAGAGCCCGCCGCCGCCCGAGTTGCCGACGAGCACGAGCTGATCAAAGCCACGCTCCTTCAGGAAGGTCGTCCCGGCATCCACGTCCAGCAGTGCCAGCTCGTGCTCGAGCCGCAGGTCGTTGCCCGGGTTGCGGGAGCCCTGGACCCATACCGCGGCGCCGGCTTCGAGCAGCTCCGGAACGAGGTAGTGGGTAGCCAGGATCTCTCGCGGATGCATCAGGCAGCAGACGGCCTTCTCATCGCCGCGCCGATAGAGATAGCCGGTGACGTTGGCGCCGTCGACGGTCGTGAGGGTGTGGACCGAGGCGATCATGTCGGCCGGCAGCCGCGCCGGGTCCCACTGCGCGCCCCGGAGCCCGGCCAGTGGCTTGAAGTCTACCGATGGCATCGTGGCCTCCTTGTTCTTGTCCTTTTCGAGAGTAGCGTCATATTGATACCCAATCAATAAATAGCCAGAAATGACCCCGTTACCGGGGAGTGTCTCTGGAGGGCTTCTCATGCCCCAGGAGCTGTTAACAATTACTAGCGCGGCCGGACGGGTTAGAGCGGCCGGCTGGTCCCTACGATGCGCACTTCGTCGCGCCCCCAGTGGGCGATCTCGCCGTTGAGGCCGCCGGTGAAGATGCCGTACCAGACGGCGGGCTTCATCTTCATCGCCCTGCGGTTGAAGGTCAGTTCGTCCGGTGCGGAGATCGTCCAGTAGCCCTTCACGGGACCGGTGATGGTCACGGCCGGCAGGCCGCGCAGGGTCTCGACCATCGGCCGGAACTCCGGGACATCGATGACATGTACCTCGATCATTGGGCGTCCTCCTTGTAGGCGTCGACCAGTTTCGCCTTGCGGTGCCAGACGGCATCGATGTCCTCCATCAGCCGGCCCGCGGCGCGCGCCTCGGACTCCACTTCCATCGCGGCCTGCATGGTCAGGCGGGCGTCCACCTCGTCGATCGACTCGGTGTCGCGGAGGCGGCGGGTGATTTCCACCGGATAGCCGTTCGGGTCGGTGAAATAGATCGACTCCAGGATCTCGTGCCGGGTGTAGGGCGAGACCTGGATACCGCGCTTCTCCAGCGTCTCCTTCCACGTGATCAGCTCTTCCTCGCTGTCCACGGCCCAGGCGGTGTGGGTGGCGAAGTAGAAATGGTGCTCCTCGGGGGCGTACTTCTCGGGGCGCTCGCTGCCGATGTAGTAGAAGAAGGCGATGGTGGCGCCTTTCCCCGCATCGAAGAAGAAGTGCAGGAAGTCGTGGTGACCCGGAGGGCCCCAGCCGCGCGCCGTGATCGCATGCACCAGCGGCAGGCCGAGCACATCGCGGTAGAACTCCACCGTCTCGTTCAGTTTCCAGGTCGGGCGAGCGGTGTGGTCGACGCCGTGCAGGGTCAGCTGGATACCATCCTCCGCGGCATGCTTCACGTCGGTGAGATCGCCCGTACCGACGCCCATTGCCTCGTTGAAGCTCTTCGCCGAGGAGGCATCGTCGCGCGTTCCAAGCTTCTCGGTCATTGCAGTCGCTCCTTTCGAATCTTCGCTGTCAGAGGGATGCTGCTCAGTTATTGAGGCTATATCAATAAAAAGACGCTTGCAAGCTGATTTGATAGTGTGGCAATTTTAAAGCATGGAACAGACAGAGAAAAAGAAGCGGCGCGGCCGCGGGCGGCCGCGGCTGGACGGTGGCAACGGGGAGGGAGTCGTCAGCCGAGAGGCGGTGATCGAGCTGGCCTACGAGCTGGCGCGGAGCGAGCCCCTCGAGGACGTCTCCTTCGTCAGGCTTGCCAAGATGCTGGGGGTGGTTCCCGGTGCCCTGCACTACCACATCGGCACCAAGGACGACCTGACCTCCGCGATCCTCAACCGCTTCTACAAGCAGCTTCTGGCACGGCTGAGAGAGATCCCCGAGGCCTTGCCCTGGCGGGATCGCCTACGTCGGTTCGCCTGCATCCTGATGGCGTGCGAGCGCGATCATCGGGGGGCGGCTGAGTATATCCAGACGAAGGCCAAGTTCCGGGTATTCCAGAAGGTCCGCGCGGGGGAGACCGACTACGGGGCGGCCTACCTGGATCACGCCTTCGGCATGTTCCGGGAAGCGGGCTTCGACGCCGAGCAGAGCGCGATGTTCTACCATGTGCTCGCCCTCCATTGCCTGGCCGCCGCCAACTCCCACGTGGCGCATCTGGAGCCGGCGGAGCATGAGCGCTTCCTGCTGAAGCAGGCGGGCGCCTTCCCCGCAGGAACAATGCCCGGCCTCGATTTCGCCCTCAAGGCCTTTTCCGGCATCCGGGCGGACGACGCCTTCGAGTTCGGACTGGAGGCGCTGCTGGATCGCTTCGCCGCCGCCCGCCGGCAGGAGGAATGAGGAATGCATATCCTCGAGGGTCCCTCCTCTCGGGGTAGGCTATGCTGACCCATGAAGCGCTGATCCATCAAGCCCCGGGGCTCCGGGCTTGCGGTGTGTCGAACGTGGGGCCCGCTTCGGGAGGTCCCCATGGCGATCACCCTGAACGCTGGCCTGCGCCGCGAGTATGAGCAGCTGTTCGAGAACTGCCGCATTCGCCCCGAGCGCATGGCCGAGGTCGAGCGCACCATCGACAAGCTGGTCCAGCACCGTTCCCGCTACGACACCGTGACGGCGCGCCGGGGCGTGCCCTGGAGCTTCGTCGCCCTGGTCCACAACATGGAGTCCGGCGGCAATTTCTCCTGTCACCTGCACAACGGCGACCCGCTCACCGCCCGCACCGTCCAGGTGCCCGCCGGGCGGCCGAAGCAGGGCTCGCCGCCCTTCACCTGGGAGGAGAGCGCCATCGACGCCATGGCGCTCAAGCAGTTGGGCGAGCGCACCGACTGGAGCCTGGCGGGCACGCTCTTCCAGCTCGAGCGCTACAACGGCTGGGGCTATCGGCGCCACCACCCGGAGGTACTGTCGCCCTACCTGTGGAGCTTCTCCGAGCATTACACGCGGGGCAAGTACGTGGCCGATGGCCGCTGGTCCGATACGGCGGTCTCCAGGCAGTGCGGCGCGGCGGTGGTGCTGCGGCGCCTGGCCGAGAAGGGGCTGGTGGATTTCACCGACCAGCCCCGCGTCACCCTCTATGCCGCCACGGATGCCGAGCCCGCCGAACGCGAACCGCTGGTGTCGCGCCACGCCACCCGCCGCACGGCCGATGCCGAGCGGGCCGAGAACCTGCAGCGCTGGCTGAACACCTTCCCCGGTATCTTCCTGAAGGTCGACGGCATCCCCGGCGACAACACCTCCGCAGCCTACCGCGCCGCGACCGGTCACTACCTGCCGGGCGATCCGCGGGGCGAGTAGAGGAGATCGGTGCACTTGAACGTCAAGGCCTGGCTGGCCGCCATACTGACCCTGGGACTGGTCGGCCTGCCGGACGCCGACCTCTTCGGGGCAGGAGAGCTGGCGTGGAAACTGGTAGCGATGAGCCTGGTACTGGCCATCGCGGCCATCCTGCTGGCGTCACCCGAACGACGCCAGTGGCCATCTCGCGGTGAGGTGATCTATGTGGCGCTGCTGGGCGGGGTCTGCAGTGGCCTGTTCTGGTTCCGAGCCTGGCTGGTGCCGCCCACGGGGTTTCTGGCGGAGCTCCAACTGCAACTACCGGCCGTCGTCGGCTGGGCCTGGCCGGGCCTCCTGCTGGCAAGCCTCTACCGGCGCCCCGGTGAGGGCTGGCGGCCGGGCAGCCGGCGTCGTCAGCTCGGCTTGACCGGGGTGGCCCTGGTGGCTGGCCTGGTGGGGTTCGTCGCCTATCTGGCGGCCTGGTCGCTATGGGGGGAAACCCTACGGCCGGAACGCTCGGCGTCGCCCCTCCATCCCGGGGCCATCCTGGCTCGGCCCACCGCCACACCGCAGGCCCTCGCCCTGCTGGGCGGCCCGAGGGAGCTGCGACTGGCCCCGCATGGCGTCGTCTTCGTACAGGCCGACGACAGGAGCCTGCGCCCACGAGCCCTGACCATCGAGGGGCGCTACCCGGCCGGTTTGGTGCGGGATATCGGCCATGCGGCCTACGGGACGCGGGCGACCTCGAGTCGTCCGGCGGTGGTCAGGGTGGTCGAGGAGGAGGACGGAGGCTGGACCTTGCAGCCGGGCGTGCCAGGGCACGCGGTGATCCGCGTGATTCACCGGGACACCCGGGCCTATGCGGGCGTGTGGACGATCCCGACCTCACGCAGCCCCATGCCGGTGGAGGAGGTGACGGCGGCCTTCGCGGTGGAGCCGGGGGAGATCGAGGATGACCCCGACGGACCCTTCGACGGCTTCTATCGCCAGCGGCTCATGCTGCACAACCGCTCGGGTGAACCCCAGGTGGGGCCGCTTTATGTGCTGTTCGAGCCCAGGGGAAGCGGCGAGTGGCGAGTGCTGGGCGAGGGGCGGACTCTTGGGCTGGAACCGTTGCATACACTCTACATAACCCTCAGGCCACCCGATGCCGCTCCCTTCGCACCACCCGCCACCGACGTGATTCGGCCCGGTGCCCGGATCGAGCTGAGCGTGCGGTTTCTCAACCTCGCCCAGCGCCCCGAGGTGGACTACGGCGTGCGCATCCTGCGGGCCTTTCAGGGGCCCTGACCCCCGGGCGGGTCAGGACCCACCGTGCACGCAGGCCATCTCGTCATAACGCCCGGTGACCAACGACTGAAAGCAGGGCGAGCGCTCCAGCAGGACGCCGCCGATCCGGCGAAGGTCATCGACCTCCCCGGCGGGCAGGCGAAAGGTGGTGGGCAGGCTCAGGAAGCGCTCCCGCTGCGCCTCGTCCTGGAGCTGGTCGAAGCCGACGTAGATGCGGTACAGCTCGACCCGGTGCAGCGCCTCGTCGGGTGGGGCGGTCTCCCGGGAGACCTGCTGGGCGTCGGCCCGGGTGCGCAGGGTCTGGCGCAGCAGCTCGACCGTATCGAAGGAGTAGTTGGCCATGGGCGTCGTCGCGATGTTGCTTACCACCGCGCGCAGCCCTGGCGCCCGGGGCGAGGTGTCGAAGTCCGGCACCTGCTGGGTCTTGGCGTCGACGACGATGACCACCAGCTTGTCGATCTGCTCCAGGTTGATCTTGCGCAGCACGCTCCAGGGCACGTCGGTGGAGCGGATGGCGGTGAGCGGGTAACGCAGGCCGATGTTGTCGGCGACGCCGCCGTCCAGGAGATGCACGTAGCGCCGCTCGGGCGCCTGATAGTCGCGCAGGCTGCGGGCCCGGTAGTAGCGTCGCGGATTCGAATCGAGATCCCGCAATCCGCTCGAGACCCAGGCCGGCTCCCGGTAGTCGCACCGGCCGGGATAGCTGTTCAGGGTCAGGGGCGTGAACGCCACCGGGAAGTTGGAGGAGGCCGCCACGGCGCGGGAGAGGGTCACGCCGTTCAGGTCGGCGCACAGGGGATCGAACTGGGCCTGGATGAAGGTGAAGGTGGCGCCCTTGGCCATGTCGGTGGCGTTGACCAACAGGAAGGGCTTGCGGCCACGCGCGGCCAGGTCGCCGAAGTCGGCGTCGTCGAACAGCAGGTCCTGGTAGACCTCGTCGGCGATGTCGATGCGGCCGAAGGTCGGCGAGAGCAATCGCGCCCAGTTGTAGGGGTTGAACAGCTGGCCTTTCAGCCTGGCCTCGACATCCTTGTAGAGGAAGTTCGCCTGGAAGCGGCCACCGGGTTCGAAGATGTCATCTCCCTGTAGGGCGTAATAGGCCGACGTGAAGCTGCCCCCGGACACCGAGGAGATGACGTCGACCTCCTTCAGCAGGTTGCGGCGCTCGCCACCGATCTCGACCCAGGAATCCCGCAATGCTTCCAGCACGCCGTAGGAGAGCGCCGCGGCGCGGGTGCCGCCGCCGGAGAAGGTCAGGATCACGAACAGGTCCTCGTCCTGGCTGGCGTCCGCCAGGTTGGCGTAGCGGTAGCCCGTCGCGGCATCGACATGTTCCAGCGGTCGGGTCTCCGGGAAGGAGGCACAGCCGGCGAGCGGCACCAGCGGCAGGGTCGCCGCCAGCGTCCATGCCCGGGTGACGTGTCTCATGTGTCGGCGTCCTTGCGGGTGAATTCGAGGATCAGGGGGGCGTCCGGGCGCGTGCCCGTGACCAGCAGGTCGAACTGCTCGGGCTGGAAGTTCGGGTGGGTGGGACTGAGCGTCACCACGTGATGGCCCGTCTCGACCTGGCACACCTTGTTGGTCCAGCCCGTCGCCACGCCGTCGATCCACACGTGGCGCCGGGTGGGAAATATGACCTTGAGATACTGGTCCATGGCGTCCCTCCCTGCCGGGGCAGATGATGTCCGGTAGTTGCTCCTAGGTCTTGTACTCCAGGGCAAAGTCCAGGATGCGGGTCCTGCCCAGCCACACCTTGCCCAGGTAGACCCCCGGCTCGACCTCGCGGATCTCGTCGCGCACGGCCCGGAAGAAGAAGGAGGTGCTCGAGTAGTCGATGACGATGGTCTCCCGGTCGTCCATCCAGCTCGGCGCCCGATAGACCTTGGCGACCACGAAGGAGAGGCTCAGCGGGGTGACCTTGTTGACCAGCACCCCGGCCGAGCCGTCCTCGGCGAACATGTCGAACACCTTGCCCTGCCAGGCGAACAGGCGGGCGAAGTGGGCGTAGGCCCGGGCGAGGGGGCTGCCGGTGACGATGGGCGTGCCGCGGGTGTCGCCGTTGGGGATCGCGCCCGGCTCGGCCCGCCGGTAGAGCTCGTCGAGCTGCTCCCGGGGCATGTCCAGCCATTGCTGCACGGTGGTGCTCATCGCGGGTCTCCTCTGTCCGTCAGGGCGTCTCGTCGACCGAGAGCGTCGCGTTGTGGGTGGTGCGCAGCTCGCCGGCGGCCTGGTAGAGGTCGCGCCGCATGCGGTTGATGCCGCCCAGGGGGCGGTGGGCCGGGTGGGTGTTCCAGGGGTTGAAGACCAGCGACTCGCAGCGTGCCAGGGCGTCCGGGGCGTCGATCTCCTGGGGCGGCAGTCTGAGCCGCGCCACCGGTCGGAAGGGCGAGGCGTCCTCGTCCCAGGCCACCGAGGCGTCCTCGATGGGCATCTCTTCCGGGTCGGTCTGGAACTGCACCATGAAGGTCAGGCAGGCCTCGCCCCCGGCCAGTTGCGCGGCCATGGCGTGGCGCAGGTAGTCGGGGTCGTCGCCGTCCGCGCCATCGCCGTTCGCCGCCTCCCCGTCACAGGGGCGCACGGCATACTTCACCGCCGAGGTCTCGTCGTCGCCGTAGCGATAGGGGGTGGTGCTGTAGTAGCCGATGGCGAGGGGGCTGTCGGGCCGGCTGCGGGCGCGCAGCGCGATCCACAGCGACTTCGGCTGCGGCGCCAGGGGGTTGAGGAAGTACCACCACAGGCGGTCGTCGGCCACCGCCGAGACGAAGCGCTGGAAGTCCTCGGGGGTGCCGGCGAACAGCGCCGGGTGGCTGTTGAACAGGAAGTCCTGGCGGCCGCGCGTACCGTCGACGCCCTCGGCACCCTCCACGCCGGCGAGGCGCACCGACAGGCCGCGCAGGTCCTTCACGCGGTCGTCCTGCTGGGTGGCATTGGCGAAGCGCAGCAGGGCCGCGTACTCGCCGGGTTCGGCGAACAGCCCCCGGGCCAGCTCGCCCGTGTGGGGCGGGACCTCGAAGGTGGCGCGGGCGCAGGCCACCGTCTTGGGCTGGTTGAAGCGCGGGATGGCCTCGCCCGCCGCCTCGTGGCGCCGGCCGATCTCGAGGATCCGCGCCGTCATGGCCCGCTCGAGGGCCGCCTCGTCGGGGGCGATGCGCTCCTCGCCCAGGGCGAGCTCGGGGTCGTCGCTGCAGCCGGCGACCAGCCCCAGCCCCAGCCAAAGGACCAGGGCCAGGGCCAGCGTGCCGGCGGCGCGCTCAGCGGGCGAAGGCATCGTCGTTCTCGGCCCCCGGGCGGGGCGTCCACTCCAGCGAATAGTAGTCGCCGCGCGCCCGCGCCCAGGGGTCGAAGACATTGACCACCGGGTCGAGCTCACCGGCGAGTTCCGGCACCGTGCGCTGCAGCACCCGCTTCAGCGGCGAGACCGGCTGGCGGTGGCCGTTGCTGGTGGCCGTCTCCATCACCACGCCGTCGGGGCCGTTGTGCATCACCCAGTCGTGGCCCAGCCGGGTGTAGAACTCGGGGCGGAAGCTCGAGGTGAAGAAGCGGTCGCTGAACAGGCGGCGCGAGGCGTTGAGGATGAACACCACGAACTGGGTCTCGGAGATGGCGAAGCCGTGGGGGCGCACCGGCTCGGCGAGCCAGCCGACCACGGCGTCGACGTCCTCGATGTTGTCCACCAGGGTGCCGTCGGGGTGGCCCAGGCAGTCGTCGGGGTAGTGGCCCTCGGCGTCGCGCTGGGCGTGGGAGATGACCTTGCCGGCGTCGCAGACGTGCTGGCCGTAGACCTCGCGCATCCTTTCCACCAGCGCCTCCTGGCGGCGGCGTTCGGCGGAGTCTTCCGGCAGGGTGGTGTCGATGAAGTCGTCGAAGCCGGTCAGCTGCTTGAGGCCGTACTGGCGGCGGAACTCGTTGAAGCGTGGCACGCCGCGTTCGCGGTCGCGAATGATGTCCAGCGCGGCGATGTCCAGCTTGCCGCTGTCGGTGCCCAGGTGCGGCAAGTCCAGGTTCTGCAGGAACTGGCCGTGGTTGCCCAGGGTCAGCAGGCCCAGGCGCTGGCGGCCCATGCTCAGCGCCCAGTCGGCGAGGCCCTCGTCGTGCAGCAGGTCGCTGGCGCCGGCACGGAACCCCTCCAGCGCCGGCACCTTCTTCCGTACCCGGTCCGGTTCGTCGAGGTCGCGCACCTCCAGCAGGTCGGGCACCAGCGGGTGGAGGCGATAGACGGTGATGAACTCCTCGGGGAAGTTGAACGGCGAGCCGAAGTGGTTGATGCCGCCGTTGACGTGGTCCGGGTTCTCCAGCGACCAGATGTCCTGGCGCCCACCCCGCAGCTTCGCGAACAGCGAGCCATCCGCGTAGCGCTCGCTGCCCAGGCCGAAGATCCCGGGGCCGGCCGCCAGCACCGAGTACCAGGCGTTGGCGTGGCGATCGTCGTCGGAGGCGCGCAGCCGGTCGAGCACCCGCGACAGGGCGCTCTCGACGAGGGCGTGCTCGTGGAAGAGGCCGCTCCAGTTGGAGTTCATGCCACGGTAGAGCGGCTCGTCGTAGAGCAGCTGGGGGGTCCACTCGATGGTGTGGATCTTGGCGATCATCGCCGCGACCACCAGGCGCGCGGCCTCGAAGAGCTCGTCGTCGGTGACGTCCCGGTAGCGGATCACCCGCGCCGGCTCGGCCGGGTCGCGCAGCCCCGAGTCGGCGTCCGGGGTGGCGGCGGCCTGCTCGCGGAAGCCCTCGACGAAGGCGTTGTGCTCGCGGGCGAAGACGTTGTGGTAGAAGGCCATGCCGACGGTCCAGTTGTCGGGGAAGGCGGCGGCCTCCTGGCCGGCCCAGGCGGGGTGGATGCGCTCGCACGCCGCGTCGTCGGGCGCGACGTCGCAGCCGGGGCCGAAGCGCGGCAGGTAGCCCGGGCCGTTGCCGTCGCCCGCCACCAGCTGCAGGCGGGCGGGGTCCTCGGGGTCGCGCTTGACGCGGCTGGCGCTGATCTCGTCGTAGCCGTAGATCTGCGAGGCGTCCCACCAGGCGGTGACGTTGTTGTTGAAGGTGCGGTGGGCGCGTGTCAGGTATTGCTCGCCCTGGTGCTCGAAGGCCTCGGGAGCGTCGCTCTGGGCGACCAGGCTGGGCTGGAAGGCGTCATCGGGGCGGCAGCCGAGGGCGGCGGCCTCGGCGTCGGGCAGGTCGCAGCCCGCCGACTGCAGGCCCGTGCGATCGTTCTCGCCCTCGCTCAGGTGCGAGAACCAGTCGTGGGTCATGAACTGGATCCAGAAGGCCGCCAGCACGTTGAAGAAGGGCGCCTGGTGGTAGTCGCAGTGCGCCTCGGGCGAGTGGCCGGGCAGACCGCGGCCCTGGTTGCACAGCTCGGGCCGCGACTGCTCGCGGGTGAACAGCTCCCGGCTGATGCGCTGGGGGTCCGGGGTCATCGGGCCGAGCCGGTCGCCGTGGCGGGCCCGGGTCAGGTCGGTGTGGCCCGCGTCGGGGAAGGTCTCGTCGAACTCGACGTTGCGGGCGAACAGGGTGCCGGTCGAGCCCATCAGGGGGTTGCGCAGGTCGTTGCAGATGCCGGTCAGGGTGCGGTGGCGGATCAGCTCGCCCCGGCACAGCTGCTCGGCGTCGCCGCCCACGGCCCGGTACTCGGGGTGCTCCGGCGGCAGGCGCATGGCATCCCAGCGGGTCAGGGTGGTGCCCGGGGCGCCGTCGCGGCCCTGCACATAGTCGCGGTAGGTGGCGTTGTCGAAGAGGTTGAACTTGATCAGCTCGACCCGCTGGTACTCCAGGTCCATCAGGGCGCCGTCGATGCCGCGGTCGTTGGGGTTGAGGTGCACCCGCTCGCTGAGCCCGCCGACCAAAGGGCGCAGCCAGCCGTCGTCGTAGTTGGCGTTGCGCGAGGCGCCGGCGCCGGTGGCCCAGTAGTGCTGCCAGTCGACCCAGGGGGTGTCGCGGCCCAGGGCCTCCACGGCACGCTTGCCGCCCCGGCACAGGGCGGTGTCCTCCTGCACCTTGCCGAGGAAGCGGTCGGCCCGGTCGTCGGGCACCTCGCGCAGGCCGCCGGCCACCAGGCGCTTGCAGGCGCGCAGCGATGACCAGGTGGCCAGCCAGGAGGGCTTGTCGGCCTCGGGGTGGGGCGCGATCGCCTCGTCGGCGGCGAGCCCGGCGCCGGGGGCCGCCAGCAGTGCCAGCAGGGCCATGGCGGCGAGGCCGTGCCGGCGGTGGCGGAGAGGCGAGGGGCGAGAACGGAGCCCCACGGTGGGGGAGCCCGGAAGCGATGGTGACATGCCGCAATCCTCCCTGGGGAAGCGCACCGGGGAGCGGGGCTCCGGGGGCGATTCCTTCTCGATCGGCGATGAGACGCAGGAAGTATAGTCAACGGTTTTCTTACGCTGCCATGTTCAAGTCTGACTAGACTGCGGGAAGAAAGGGTTATGCCGGCATCGGAAGAGCGGGGGACCGGGCAGCAAGCGCGGGCAGTTTTCGAACAAGGTCTAAGGATGGAGCGATGATCACCCAACTAGCCCTCAACCTGGTCATGACCGTGCGCCCCGGGCACGAGGCTCCGCTACGGGCCCTGCTCGACCGCCTTCACGAAGACCCCGACGGCAACGCCGTCTTGCCCTTCGCCCGGCTCGAGGGGGTGCATTTCGCGCGGCTGGTGCTGCTCCCCGAGGCCCACCGTCGCGGCGGGCGCCGCTACCCACCCCAACTGGTGCTGACCACCAATGTCGACGGCGACCTCGATGCTCACCTGGACGAACTCGTCGCGGTCGGCGGGGAGGGGCTGCGCGAGCTGCTTTCCCACTGCCGTGACTTTCCCGACGACGCCTCCGAGGCGCAGGTTCGCGCCTATCTCGCCGACCACCGCCAGCGGGTGGGGGCCTTCTACGTCAATACGCTGGGCCGCAGCCTGGCCCAGGTCAGCCTGGAGGCCCGCCTGCACGAGGCCCTGCAGCGCCACCTGGACGCGAGCGACTGGCAGGACAGCACCCCCGCGACGGTGCGCCGGGCGTTGATCCGCTTCGTCGGCGAGCGTGACGACCTGCGCGAAGCGCTGACCCCGGCCCCCGGCCCCGACCGCTGGCGCTGGCTCGGGGGCTGGCTGCTGCTGGGCGCCATCGCCCTGGCCGGGCTGGTGGTGGCCGTGTTGCTGCTGCCGCTGACCCTGCTGGCGCTGCTGCTGCTGCGCCTGCACGAGATGGCCAACGCCCCCCACAACCGCCGCCCGCGGGATGCCCATATCCGCCGGCTCGAGGCCGACGAGGATCGCGGCGTGCACAACCAGCTCTCCGCCGTGGGCCATATCCAGGCGGGGCCCTTCCGGCGCCTGGTGCTGCACCTGGCGCTGTGGCTGCTGCAGCTCGCCGCCTCGCGGGTCTTCTACCGCGGCAAGCTCGCCGAGATCGACACCATCCACTTCGCCCGCTGGGTGATCATCGACGAGGGCCGGCGGGTGTACTTCTTCAGCAACTTCGACGGCAGCCCCGAGAGCTACCAGGACGACTTCATCGAGCGCGTCGCCTTCGGCCTCAACCTGGTGTTCAGCAACGGCGAGGGCTGGCCGCGCACCCGCTGGTTGCTGTTCGGCGGCGCCTCCGACGAGCAGGCCTTCAAGGCCTACTACCGCGACCACCAGGTGCCCACCGCGGTGTGGTACCGGGCGCCGGCGCTGGCCGGGCTGACGGCGGTCAACCTGGCCAACAACGCGGCCATCCGCGCCGGGCTCTCCGGCTCCATGAGCGAGGCGCAGTGCCGCGCCTGGTTGCAGAGGTTCTAGGCCCATGGCACGCAACGACAGCGAGCTGGAACTCGACGATATCCAGGGCATCGTGCTCAGCGGCTACGGCGAGCTGCCCCAGGCCGGCTTCCTGATGCTGGCCTTCGGCGAGCCGGGGCGCGCCCGCGACTGGGTGGGCGAGGTGGCGGCGGGCATCGAGAGCGCCGCGGCGGGCCGCCCCGGGGGCGGCCACCGCCTGCACCTGGCCTTCACCTGGGCCGGCCTCGAGCACCTGGAGCTCTCGTGGCAGGCGCTCAAGGGCTTCTCCCGGGAGTTCCGCGAGGGCATCGCCGGTTCCCCCCGGCGCCGCCGTATCCTCGGCGACGAGGGCGACAGCGCCCCCGAGCGCTGGCAGTGGGGCGGGCCGGCGGGGGCGACGATCCATGCCGTGCTGCTGGGCTACGCCGCCACCCCCGAGGCACTCGACGGCCTGCTGGCCGACCAGCGCCAGGCCCTGGCCGCGGCCGGCATCGAGGTGGTCGCGGCGCTGGAGAGCCAGCCGCTGGCCGATGGTCGCGAGCATTTCGGCTTCCGCGACGGCATCTCCCAGCCCAAGCTGGCCGGGGTCAGCACGAGCGACGACCCGCGGCAGTTGGTCGCCCCGGGGGAGTTCATCCTCGGCTACCCCAACGCCCGCGACCAGCTCACCATGGGCCCACTCATCGATCCCATCGAGGACCCCGACAACCTGCTGCCGGAGGTGGCCGAGGACAGCGACCTGCACGACCTGGGGCGCAACGGCAGCTACCTGGTGTTCCGCCAGCTCGGCCAGGACGTCCATCGCTTCTGGTCCTGGCTCTATGCCGCCACGCCCGACCGCGAGACGCGGCTGGCGCTGGCGGCCAGGATGGTCGGCCGCTGGCCCGACGGCGAGCCGCTGGTCAAGGCGCCCCAGCGCCCGGCGGGCGAGGGCACCGACAACGACTTCGGCTACCACCACGAGGACGCCGACGGGCTCAAGTGCCCCCTGGGCGCGCATATCCGGCGCACCAACCCCCGCGACATGCTGCCGCCCAAGCCCGGCACCGACGACTCCCTGGCGATCAACCGTCGCCACCGCCTGCTGCGGCGCGGGCGCGCCTACGGGCCGCCGCTGGCGGAGAGCCTGGCCCCGGACGACCTGCTCGCCGCCGACGACGACGGCATCGAGCGCGGCCTGCACTTCCTGTGCCTGAATGCCGATATCAGCCGCCAGTTCGAGTTCGTCCAGCAGACCTGGATCGACAACCCCAACTTCGCCGGCCTGCACGCCGACACCGACCCGCTGGTCGGCGCCCGGGGTGAGGGCCGGGCCACCTTCACCGTGCAGGGCGAGCCGGTGCGCCGCCGCCATCACGACCTGCCACGCTTCGTGCGGGTGCATGGCGGCGCCTACTTCTTCGTGCCGGGCCTGCGCGCGCTGCGCTACCTGGCCTCGCCGCCGCGGCGGCTGACCTCCGAGATCAGCGCCCCGGCCGCGCCGGCCATCCTGCTGCCGGATACCTGGTGGCTGCGCACCGGGCGCGCGCTCAACCGCGCCCTGGAGACCGGCGTCTCGCTGTCGCGGCGCGCCACCCGGCTGCGCAACGGCGTCGACCGGCTGCTCCAGCAACCGGCCACCGACGCGCTGCAGGGGTGGATCCTGCGGCGCCGGCGCCAGCATGCCATCGACGCCGACCTGGCCATCGCCGAGGAGCGCCGCCTGGCCGGCGAGGAGGAGGTCACCCGGCGCATCACCGAGCAGATGAGCGACTTCCTGCTGCGCACCTACCGCCAGGGCACCGCCGAGCGCGCCGGCAACACCAAGACCTACGGCCTGCTCGCCGCCGAGTTCGAGGTGCTGGAGCTGCCCGACGAGCTGCGCTGCGGCCTGTTCGCCGACCCGCGCCGCTTTGAGGCCTGGGTGCGCTTCGGCGGCCCGGGGCCGCGGGTGACCCCGGATATCCGCAACAACGGCGTGCTCAGCCTCGGCGTCAAGGTGCTCGGCGTGCCGGGCGAGACGCTGCTCGACGACGAGGCCCACACCCAGGACTTCTCGGGCATCAGCGCGCCGACCTTCACCACCCCCGACGTCTACGAGAACGCCAAGCTGCAGCGGCTGATCGGCGCCGGCCTGCCGATCTGGTACTTCCTCAACCCCTTCGACTCCCACTACCTCGACATGCTGCTCCAGGCGCTCTACGCCAAGGCCCACGGCAGCCCCTTCGAGGCGAACTACTGGAGCTGCGTGCCCTACCTGTTCGGCAAGGGCAGGGCGATCAAGTACCGCTTCGTGCCCCTGCTCGAGCGCCGCTCATCGGTGCCGCTGCCGGCCCCGGACGACTACCTGCGCCGTGCCATGGTGCGCACCCTGGGCGAGGTCGACGAGGTGGTGTTCGAGCTGCGCCTCCAGTTCCAGGAAGACCCGGTGACCATGCCCATCGAGGACGCCTCGGTGATCTGGACCTCGCCGGAAGTGCCCGTGGCCCGGCTGCGCATCCCCCGCCAGGCATTCGACACCCCGGAGCGCGACCGCCTGGCCCGCGAGCTGACCATCAACCCCTGGCATGCCCTGCCCGAGCACCGCCCCCTGGGCAACCAGAACCGCGCCCGCAAGCAGATCTACTACGAGACCTCGCGGGTGCGCCAGCGCATCAACGGCGAGCAGCACTTCAAGCCCTGAGCGGCGCTCAGCCGAAGGTGCCAACACCCTACGACTTTTTTCTCAGGCTTCGACTACGCAAGCCGAAGCTTTCTTTAGTAAGCTGAGTGTAAGTGAATGTTTCCAATCGGATTCTAATGTTATCCCGATGGAGGCATTCCGGCGGCCTGCAACCGCCAGGGAGGGGCCCAATGAGCGGTACCTTCCAGCGGTAGCGTGCCTGGTCGAAAATTGTGCACCGCGATTGGCAGGGCAACGGCTTTCGTGGGAGCGCAGCTCTGCTGCGCGATGGCGGAAGCGCCCCACGTTTGATAGAGACAATAATGATTGCGGCGGAGGTCGGCTCAGTCGAAGGGCAGAAGTCGACCGAGGCTGTGTGAAAACGCACCGGCCGCTATACTTTGCCAAGGTTCGCTGAGGAAATGGCGATGAAGCGATTCGTGGTAGGAGAAGCCCGAGATCAAAGCACGTTGTTCCCCGCGCTTTTGGACGACTTCATCGCAGACGATAACCCGGTCCGTGCTATTGAGGCGTTCGTGGAGGGCCTCGATCTCAGAGGGCTTGGTTTCAAGGGCGTCGATCCGCATGCGACAGGAAGGCCCGCCTATCATCCCGCTGTACTCCTGAAGCTCTATATCTACGGCTACCTCAATCGTATCCAGTCGAGTCGTCGCCTGGAGCGCGAGACGCAGCGTAATGTCGAGCTGATGTGGCTGACGGAGCGCCTGACACCGGATTTCAAGACGATCGCAGACTTCCGAAAGGATAACGGCGAGGCCATCCGCCGTGTCTGTCGAGAGTTCATCGTGCTTTGCCGGCGGCTGGACCTGTTCTCACAAGCCATCGTGGCCATCGATGGCAGCAAGTTCAAAGCCGTCAACAACCGCAACCGAAATTTCACTGCGACCAAGATGAAACGTCGCCTTGAGCAGATCGAAGAAAGTTTCAACCGGTACCTTGGTCAGCTTGATGCAGCCGACCGAGATGAGCCTGCTCTGGCCGAGGCCAAAACAGCGCACCTGAAGGAAAAAATCACGAAGCTCCGGGAAGAGACTGCACGATTACAAGCAGTTGAGGAGGAGAGGTTGAAGTCTCCCGATCAGCAAGTATCTTTGACGGATCCAGATGCCAGAGCGATGGCCACCAGTGGCAGAGGTACCGGAAATGTGGGTTACAACGTACAGACTGCGGTGGATAGCCAGCACCATTTGATTGTGGCCCATGAGGTGACCAACGTCGGGCATGACCGGGGGCAGCTCTCTAATATGGCCAAGCAAGCGCGGGAGGCCACTGGCATCAAGGAGCTGAAGGTCGTGGCTGACAGAGGCTACTTCAAGGGCGAGGAGATTCTGGCCTGTCACAAGGAAGGGATCACTACCTATCTCCCCAAGCCGCTGACATCGCCAAGCCAGGCAAAGGGCTTTTTCCCAAGAGACGCATTTCGGTATCTCCCTGAGAGCAATGAATATTCCTGCCCCGCTGGACAGCGGCTGACATGGCGGTATGAAACGTTAGATAAAGGGATGAAGCTGCATGCTTACTGGAGTTCGGCATGTGCAACCTGTGCCATGAAAGAAAAATGCACGACTGGCAAGCAACGACGGATCAAGCGCTGGGAGCATGAAGATGTGCTTGAAGCCGCACAGTCACGCCTCGATTGGAATCCAGAGATGATGCGCCTAAGGCGACAAACGGTGGAGCATCCCTTTGGCACGCTGAAGGCTTGGATGGGGGCGACACACTTCGCGACAAAGCGGCGCAGAAATGTGAGCACGGAAATGAGTCTTCATGTGTTGGCGTACAACCTGAAGCGTGTCATAAAGATCTTGGGAGTCAATGG
>NZ_JASCQN010000014.1:0-37184 GCF_030010475.1 Halomonas kalidii
CTCTCGCCGGCCATCTTCCTGGCGGCGGCCATGCTGCTCTGCTCGGTCGTCTCGCTGGCGCTGGGCACCTCCTGGGGCACGGTCGGCACGGTCGGCCTGGCGCTGATGGGCATCGGCGCGGGCTTCGACATCCCGATGTACTGGACCGCCGGCGCGGTGGTGTCGGGCGCCTTCTTCGGCGACAAGATCTCGCCGCTGTCGGATACCACGAACCTCGCCCCGGCGGTCACCGGCACGGACGTCTTCTCGCATATCAAGAACATGATGCCGACGACGATCCCGGCGATGCTGATCGCCTTCGTCATCTACCTGGTGGCGGGCTTCACCCTGATCGACGACGATGGCGCCTCCTTCGAGCGGATCGATGCCATCACCGCCGCGCTGCAGGCGAACTTCACCATCTCGGCCTGGCTGCTGCTGCCGGCGGTGCTGGTGATCGCGCTCGCGGTCAAGCGCATGCCGCCCATCCCGTCGCTGTTCGCCGGCGCCCTGGCCGGGGCGGTCACCGCCATGCTCGTGCAGGGGGTCGGCGTGCACGATGTGCTGACCTATGCCAACAGCGGCTATTCGATCGATACCGGCGTCGCCGCCATCGACAGCCTGCTCAACCGCGGCGGCATCCAGTCGATGATGTGGACCATCTCGCTGGTGCTCATCGCGCTGGGCTTCGGCGGTGCGCTGGAGAAGACCGGCTGCCTGGAGGCGATCATCCGCGCGATCATGACCAAGGTGCGTAGCTTCAAGGGAGTGCAGACCGCGGCGGTGCTGACCTCGGTGTCCACCAACCTGGTCGCCGGCGACCCCTACCTCTCCATCGCCCTGCCCGGCCGCATGTACGCCCCCACCTACCGCGGCATGGGCTATTCGACCCTCAACCTGTCCCGCGCCATCGAGGAAGGCGGAACGCTCATCTCGCCGCTGATCCCGTGGAACGCCGGCGGGGCCTTCGTGATCAGTGCCCTGGCGCTCGGCATCGCCGACGGCAATGTCGAGAACCTGCTGTACATTCCGCTGGCCTTCGCCTGCTGGCTGTCCCCGGTGATCGGCCTGGTCTATGCGCAGACCGGCCTGTTCTCCCCCCGCGCCAGCGAGGAGGAACGGCAACTCTGGCAGGACCAGGGCGAGGCCATCGCCACCGACCTGGGGGCCGCCGGCCCGGCCGGCGAAGCGCCCATCGCCAGCCCGCGGCCGTCGAGCTGACCACCGCCCCGCCCCATGGCGGGGCCACGAAGACCGAAGCCCAGCGGCCAGGCCGCTGGGCTTCGTGGTTGATCCGGGCCTATCGCCGATGCGTCGGACCGCTGCTAAAGCAGGCTCGTACCACACCAGCCCCCGTGGGAGCTGGCTTTAGCCGGCGATTGGCGCCGCAGGCGCCCGGTGTGTGGACCTCGCCATCGCTCCATCAGCCGGCCAGGGCCGCCAGCACCCGCTCCCGGGAGGCGGTCTCGCGCTCGGCGTAGAGCATCAGTTCATCGGTGACCGGGGCACCGAGCGCCGCTTCGAAGGCATCGCGGTTGGCGTTGCCGGCATAGGCCTCGTTCTGGCCGCCCCCGAGGTTCGACTGGAAGATCCCCGCCGCGCTCACCGGCAGGAAGTCCTCGTAGGTGATCGGACGGGCCTTCACCAGGCCACGGGCGATCAGCGCCTCCAGATCCCGAGTAGCCACCGGGCCGGCCGCCTCGCCCGCCTCGGTCAGCCGGTAGTCGAAGAAGGCCAGCCCCTCGCGGCGCAGCACCTCCTCGTCATCGGGGAAATCGGCGAAGAGCTCGGCGAGTGCCTGCTGGTGCGCCTCGTTGTCGCGCCCCACGCCGCGGCGACGCGCCTCGCCGAGCAGGCGGTCGTAGCGCTCACGTCCCCTGGCGGTCAGCGCCATGCCGCGCTGTTCGATCTCGCCGAAGCGGGCGGTGTGGGTGCCCTGACGCTCGCCGGCGAAGCGAATCGGCTCCTCCAGCGCCCTGAAGCTGGTCTGGCGCAGCAGGATCGGGCAGTCACGGCGAGGGGGCCCCTCGATCACCGCCTTGGAATTCATGCCGACCGCGGGCATGCGCCGCTGCACCTCATCGATGTCCAGGGTGCGCGGGGTCAGGTGGTTGATATGGGGGCCACGGAAGCAGACCACATCGGCGATCAGGCGATGCTCGTCTTGCAGCGCCGTATAGGTGTCCAGGTCCACCGTGGCATCACGATGCCAGCGGAAGGTCTCCAGCGCCTCGGCCACGAAACGCTCGACCTGTTCCTCGCTCAGCGCGCCCTGGGCCTCGTACCGTTCGATCAGCTCGCGCACGCCGGGGGTGAAGATATCCCGGCTGGCCAGAATGGCCTCGGCACGCCGACGCAGCGACTCGTTCTCGATCAGCTCGAGGCGCAGCAGCGAGGTGAAGATGCGGAAGGGGTTGAGCGCCAACGCCGCGTCGTCGATGGGACGGAAGGCGGTGGAGTGCACCGGAACGCCCGCCTCGGAGAGGTCGTAATAGCCCACCGGGTGCATGCCCATCACGGCGAACAACCGACGCAGCATGGCCAGCTCCGCGGCGCTGCCCACCCGGATGGCGCCATGGCGCTCGACATCCAGGCGATCGAGCTCATGCTGCTCGGCCAGGCGTGCTGCCAGGGCGGGGTCGGCGGCCAGCGTCTCCCGGTTGACCTCGTCAACGAGCGTCAGCAGGGTCGCGTACTGGGGGACTTCGGCCTGGTACATGGCCGACATGGCCCGGGAGAAGCGCTGGCGGATCTCATCCGGGGAAAGATAAACGGTCTGGGACATCATCAGGTTCTCGCGATTCCATGATAGTGAGCTTGAGTTGAACGTGCCGCAGCGCCCCCATCGGAGCCTGCAGCGGGTGACACCATGACAGTGCCGAGAGGCGCCAGCCGGGCGCTCATGGCTGCAGCGTCTCCAGCGCCTGCTCGATCCTGGTCAGCCCCTCATCGAGCACCTCCGGCTCGGTCGTCAAGGGCGCCAGCAAGCGCAGCACATTGCGCCGCCGACCGCTGGGCATCAGCAGCACGCCTGCCTTCCGTGCCGCCGTCAGCAGCGCCGCCAGATGCTCGGCACCGCTGGCCGACTCGGTATCCTCAAAGACGATGCCGCGCATCGCGCCAACACCGGTCATCGCCCCCAGCATCGGGAAGCGGCCACTCGCCTGCCAGCGCTGGTAGGCAGCCACGATGGCGGCCTCCTGTCGCGCCCCCCACTGGCCGAGCTGCGTCTCGGTCATCACCGCCATGACGGCACGCGCGGCCGCACAGGCCACGGCATTACCGGAATAGGTGCCGCCGAGGCCGCCCCTGGGCAGGCAGTCCATCAGCGCCGCCTTGCCCGCCACCGCCGCCAATGGCAGCCCCGCGGCCATGCTCTTGCCCATCAGCAGGAGGTCGGGCTCCACGCCCAGGCGGGGAAACGCGAAACGCCCCCCCGTGCGCCCGAAGCCGGACTGAATCTCATCGAAGATCAACACGATGCCATGGGCATCGCACAGCGCACGCAGGCGTTGTGCAAAGCGGGGGCAGAGCAGCCGAAAACCGCCCTCCCCCTGCACCGGCTCGACGATCACGCAGGCCACCGCATCGGCAGGCACCTCGACCTCGAACAGCCGGGTCAGGGCGTCCATCGCCTGGTCGCTCGTGACCCCGCTATCGGGGCTGGGGAATGGCAGATGATAGACCGGCCCCGGCAGCGTCCCCAGGCCACTCTTGTAGGGCTTGACCTTGCCGTTCAGGTTCAGGGCCGCCAGGGTGCGCCCGTGGAAACCGTCATCGAAGGCAATCACCGCCTGACGCCCCGTCGCTGCCCGTGAGACCTTCAAGGCGTTTTCCGTCGCCTCGGCCCCGCTATTCGTCAGCATGCAGGAAAGCGGATAGGCAACGGGCACGAAGGCATTCAGCTCCCGCGCCACCTCGAGATAGCCACGGTGGGGCAAGGCATTGAAGGCGGAGTGCATCAGCGTCTCGACCTGGGCCTGCACCGCCTCGACCACGGTCGGATGGCCATGCCCCAGATTCAGCACCCCGATGCCACCGATGAAGTCGATGTAACGGTTGCCTTCCTCGTCCCACACCTCGGCGTTGCGCCCTCGCGCGATGCACAGAGGGTGCATGATGCCGAGCGATGCACTGACATGATGAAGATCCATTGGGCGACTCATTCCCTTACCTGACGAACATGATGTCGATCATCAGAACAGAACCACCCGAGACGCCGCAAACGAAAAAAAATCCCCCAATTATTCCAAAAAGGAATCATTTAAAGAGGACACACCCCACAATCAACGTAGAAGAGGCCATAACAAGACGAAAAAAGGGAATGAGATAGAAGACAGATGCGGCTGGATGCGTCACCCATCGGGTCGTTCACGGAGAGGCACGAGGGGCACGAGGGGCACGAGGGGCACGAGGGGCACGAGGGGCACGAGGGGCACGAGAAGCCAGGAAACGCGCATGACCCGGTTGTCCACGATCACCGGGCAAGATCAGAGCACCCGGCAACTTTAGGTGCGTATTGAGTTGTGTCATCGGCCAAACGCAATGTCATCCAGGGTTGCCAGACGGGCGATAACATGAGGTTGGCCCCGTCGCTCGGCGATTCCCTTCTAGCGCAACAGCAAAGTGGCTAGTGAAGGTTCACTAACCTGAGGCTCTTCTCACACTTTTACCTTGTAATTCAGATCACGGGCCTCATCCCCCGTCATGCCTCTAAACCCCCAGCAATGTGCTGGTTGCTCGTTGATCGTCACCTCCAAATCCACAGGTGAAATACCAACCTCGGAGTGAACCCTTGAGAAGAGTGCCTTGATCAGGGCTTTCTGGGTTTCTATAGACCGCCCCTCCATCATATTGAGTTCAATGACGGTGTAGGCTGGAGTACGACCGCCCGGGTAATAGAAATCCTCTGCATCCATCGGGATGAAACGGTGCGCTCTTTTATCCTCCGGCATGCCGAGAACGGATTGCATACACCCATGAATCACATCAGACAGCTGCGCCTTGATGGGGTTGAGGTGTTCCCTGATTCCGTAGATGAGTATCACGATGCCTCCTGCAATAGGTGTAACGAGCAATTTCCATGAAACCAGTACGCTGCCTGGTCCATCATGTGTCGCACCGAGCGGCGGCCATCGGCATGGTGTCGGATATGAAGCCTAATGCCCAGAGGCCGCCAGCGAGCCCCCGGCCACCATGAAGAGACCGCCGGTGGCCCGATTGAACGCCTTGACCCGACCGGGACGATTGAACCAGCGGCCCAGGCCCGAGCCCATGGCGGCATAGATCGACATCAGGGTCGTATCGATCACCAACCAGGTCAGCGCCAGGATGGCGAACTGCACTAGTTGGGGCTCCCCGACGGCGATGAAATTGGGAAACAGCGCCGCGAAGAACAGCAGATCTTTGGGGTTGCTGACACCCACCATGAAACCATGGCGAAACAGCCTGCCAATGGATGCTTTCGGCGCCTGCGGATCCGGCACCGCACTGTCCAGCTCGGGGGAAGGCGGCTGCGGCCTGGCCCGCCAGGCCTGTATGCCGAGAAAGATCAGGTAGCCGCCACCCACCACCTTCAGGAGGGAGAAGGCCGTCTCCGAGGCCGCCAGGATAGCGCCCAGCCCCAACGCCGAGACCAGCATCAAGACCAGCGAGGCCAGACCGCCCCCCAGCACCGTGGCGGTTGCCCGGTGACGGCCGAACTTGAGGCCATGGCTCGTACATAGCAGCGCCACCGGGCCGGGAAAGACGATCAAGGCGGTGATCACGCCGACATAGGTAATCCAGGTCAATCCATCCACTGTGAACTCCCTTTCCCCGACACGCCTCGTCCTGAGGCGAGATTTCCGGGTTTTCCCGACGTTGACGGCATGTTCGCCGACTAAAGGCGCCGAGGCCCGCCCCTATGGGGTCAGACCCCAGCCGAGTTACCAGGCTTGTCATCGTGCCGTAGCGAGGGGATTCGACACCGCCGGGGTCTGACCCCCTAGGGCCTCCCAGCGCTGGCAGCCCTCAGGCTCTGCCCCATGCGGCCATGGGACGAGCATAAAGAAACCCGGCGGCTGACGCGACCGCACCGCCGAGCAGAATCAGGTCGCGAGCCGGTCGCCGATCACGGGAACGCTCCGCGGCGACCGAAACGATCAGGCCCGGGTGACGTAGCGCAGGATCTCGACCACCTGGTCGGTGGTGGTGGCCCAGGCCATGGCCGCGGCGTCGACTTCCTTGAGCGGATGGATGATCTCCTCGCCGTGCAGGGTGACGTAGGGCTTGCCCAGGGCCGCGCAGTAGCCGGCGTCGAAGGCCGCGTTCCACTGCTTGTACTTGTCGCCGAAGCGCACCACCACCAGGTCGCTCTGCTCGATCAGCGTCTTGGTGCGGATGGCGTTGACCTTGGACGACTTGTGGTCGCGCCAGAAGGGCTGGCTCTCCTCGCCCAGGTGGTCGCCGGCGGCGTCGCTGGCGTCGTGGTCGGTCACCGCCGAGGTGAAGACGATGTCCAGGCCAGCGGCCTCGGCGCCGCGGCGGATCTCGTCGCGCCAGTCGGTGTGGATCTCGCCGGAGAGATAGACGTAAAAGCTCATGCGGAGGCTCCAGATGATGAATCGAGAGCGTCATGATAGCTCATCGAGCCATGTTTACGGAAATTGCTTCCATGTTCATGACCACACGGGATCTCGCCGCGGCGCCATCGAAGAACGTCGAGCCGATCGTCAGGCGGGCGGGTCGGGCTCCGCCAGCAGGCGATAGCCGATCCCCGCCTCGGTCTGCAGCAGGTACGGCGCCTGGGGGTCGTCGCCGAGCTTGTGGCGCAGCCTGCTGACCACGATGCGCAGGTAGTGGGTATCGTGGGCATGAGTCGGCCCCCACACCTCGCGCAGCAGTTGGGTCTGGGTCACCACACGCCCGGCGTGCCGCACCAGGCGCTCCAGCACGGCATACTCCTTCGGCGTCAGGTGCACCGGCGCGTCGTCGAGGCTGACTCGCCGGGCGCCGAGGTCGATGACCAGGCCGGCGCGGCGATAGCGCAATGCCGCCGGATCATCACGGGCTGTTCCGTGGTGGCGCAGCAGCGAGCGCACCCGCGCCAGCAGCTCCTGGATGCCGAACGGCTTGGTGACATAGTCGTTGGCGCCGGTGTCCAGCGCCTGCACCTTCTCGGCCTCGTGCCCGCGCACCGAGACCACGATCACCGGGACCGAGCTGCGGGAGCGCAGCGCATCCAGCACCGTCTGGCCGTCCATGTCGGGGAGTCCCAGATCCAGCAGCACCAGGTCGGGCGCCTCGTCCAGGGCACGCGACACTCCCTCGGCGCCGGTCGCGGCCTCGAGCACCTCGAACCCCTGGGAGACCAGGCTGATACGCAGGAAGCGGCGAATCTGCGGCTCGTCGTCGACGATCAGCACCCGTTGGCGATCAGTCATCATCGCGGTCCCCCCCTTCGTCAGCCGGCAGCGGCAGGTGCATCACGATACTGGTGCCGATGCCGCCGGGCCCGGGTTTCGCATCGATGCCGCCGCCATGGGCGCCGAGCATGCCACGGCAGATGGCCAGGCCGAGGCCGGTACCGTAGCGGCTGCGGTCGCCCTCGCCGCCGGTGAAGAACATGTCGAATACCGCCTCGCGGAGTTCGGGAGCGATGCCCGGCCCCTGGTCGGTCACGCTGACCTCGAGTTGCCGCTGCGCGGCGTCGAGGCGGGCGTGGATGCCGACCCGGCCACCGGGTGGCGAGAAACGCGCGGCGTTGTCGATCACGTTGACCAGGGCCTGCTCGATCAGCGCGGGGTGCACGTGCAGCAGTGGCAGGTCCTCGGGCCAGTCACGCTCGATCTCCAGGCCCTCGAGCGTGGGGCCCAGCCGCCGCAGGGCGGCGGCCACCAGGTCATCCAGCGAGATCCAGTCCCGCTCGATCCGCAGGCCGCCATGCCCCAGGCGCGTCATGTCGAGCAGGTTCTGGATGTAGCGGTTGAGCCGCTCGCTCTCGCTCAGGATGCCTTCGAGCAGCTCATGCCTGTCCTGCCGGCTCAGTTGCGGCTCGAGATCACGCAGCGAGCTGGCCGAGCCGATGATCGAGGCCAGCGGCGTGCGCAGATCGTGGGAGACCGACGACAGCAGGGCCGAACGCAGCCGTTCGTTCTCCTCGGACAGTCGCGCCGTGCCCAGCTCGCCGACCAGGCGGGTACGCTCCAGGGCCATGGTCAGTTGACTGGACAACGCCTCGATCAGCGCCTCCTGATCGGGTCCCGGGGGCGTCTCGCGCACCGCCAGCTTGAGGGCCACGATGCCCAGCACTCGCCCCTGCTCCACCAGGGGCAACAGTCGCCACTGCTGGTCGGGCAGGTTCTCGGTGCCGCGGCCGCTGGGCTGGCGATGCTGCCAGCTCCAGCCCGCCGCCGTCAGCGCCCCCGTGTCCAGGGTCATGCCGGGCGGGGCCGCGTGGCGGATCGTCAGGTCGGCGCCCTCCTCATCCCGGTCGAGCAGCACCACCGGAACGCCCAGCCAGCGCTCCAGCGACGTGACCCCGATATCGCCCACCTGGTCCCGGTCGGTGGCGGCCGACAAGGCGCGGGCATAGGTCAGCAACCGGTGGGTCTGTTCCCGGCTGGAGCGCAACGCCAGCAACCGGCGTCGCCCGCTGCCGGCGAGTTGGCCGACCACCACCGCCACCAGCAGGAAGAAGACCACGGTGAGCAGCTGTCCGTGCTCGACGATGGCCAGGGAGAAGCGCGGCTGGGTGAAGAAGAAGTTGAAGGCCAGGAAGCCGAGCGCGGCACTGAGCATCGCTGACCGGGTGCCGGCCAGGGTGGCACTGGCCAGCACCGCGGCGAGGAACACCAGCGACAGGTTGGCCAGCTCCAGCCAGGCGTCCAGCGCTCCGGCCACGGCCACGGCGCCCAGGATGCTGAGCAGGGCCACCACCGGCTCGCGCCAGCGCAGCGGCTGCCAGGCGTGCCGCGGCCGGAAGCGCGGGCGCTGCCGGGCCTCCGCGACCACCACCAGGTCGAAGGTCCCACCGCGGCGCAGCAGCTGCTCGGCGAGGGTGCGGCGCCAGACACGCCAGCCGGAAGGCCGGGAACAGCCCACCAGCAGGGTGGCAATGCGATGTTCGCGGGCATAGTCGTGCAACTCCGCGGCCCGGTCCTTCCCCTGGAGCACCCGGGTCTCGCCGCCCAGCCGGTGCACCATGGCGAAGTCCTTTTCCAGCACCAGCCGGCGTTCGGAGTCGTCGCGGCCGTTGTCCACGTGTATCGCTCGCCAGCGCACGCCGTCGCGCTCGGCCAGGCGATGGGCGGTGCGCACCAGGGCGGCGTCCTCGCTGCCGCCGCTGAGCGCCACCAGCAGGCGCACGCCTTTCACCGCCCCCCGGCGAACTTGCTCGGCATCGCCTGGCGCTGCCGCGGGTGGCGGATCACTGGCGGGGCGTGATTCGGGAGTGGCGTTCATCGATCCGGTCGTCCTCGAGGTCGGGGAATTCGTCAGCCTACTGGCGCCAGAACATCGGCGTCAGCAATACCAGCACGGTGAGGATCTCGAGCCGTCCCAGCAGCATGCCCACGCAGAGCAGCCATTTGGCGGCCTCCGGCAGCGACGCGAAATTGCCGGCGGGGCCGATGGTGTCGCCAAGCCCCGGGCCGACGTTGGCCACGGCCGTGGCGGCCCCGGAAAGCGCCGTGGTGAAATCCAGCCCCATCATGGCCAGGCCCAGGGCCAGCCCGGCGATGGTGAGGAAGAAGAAGAACGAGAAGGCCACCACGCCGCGGGTGATGTCGTCGGTCAGCGGCTGATTGTTGTAGCGCGAGGCGAAGATGCCATGGGCATGGATCAGGAAGCGCAGCTGGTTGCGCAGCAGGATCGCCGCCACCTGGAAGCGGAAGATCTTCATGCCGCCGCTGGTGGAGCCACTGCAGCCGCCGACGAAGGTCAGGTAGAAGAAGGCCACGACGGCCAGTGCCCCCCAGGCACTGTAGTCGTCCGACGCATAGCCGGTGGTGGTGACCACGGAGATGACGTTGAAGGCGACATGGGTCAGCGCCTCGAAGGGCGGCGTGCCCAGCCATATCCGCCAGCCGGTCAGCACCAGGATCACCACCGCGAGCAGCAGCAGCAGCCCCTGCACCTGCTGGTCGCGCCACAGCGCCAGGCGCGACCCACGCAGGAAACGGATATAGAGCACGAAGGGCAAGGCCCCGGCGAGCATGAAGAGGCTGCCCATCCACAGCAGGAGGGGACTGTCGGCGTAGGCGCCGAAGGAGGCATCGGAATTGGCGAAGCCCCCGGTGGCCAGTGAGGTCATGGCGTGCACCACGGCATCCAGCGGCGCCATGCCGCCGAGCCAGTAGGCGAGCATGGCCGCTAAGGTGAAACCGCAGTAGATGCCGAGGGTCGCCTTGGCGATGCCGCCGGTGCGCGGCATCACCTTGTCCGACCAGTCCGAGGACTCGGTATGGAACAGGCGCATGCCACCCACCTTGAGGAACGGCAGGATGGCGATGCCCATGACGATGATGCCGATGCCACCGAGCCACTGCATGATGCCGCGCCACAGCTTGAGGCCATCGGACAGGAACTCGATGCCCACCAGAATCGTCGACCCGGTGGTGGTGATCGCCGACACCGACTCGAACACCGCATTGGTGAAGGAGAGCCGGGATGCCGCCAGCACCAGCGGCAGGCTGGCAAACCCGCTGATGGTGACCCAGCTCAGGGTGGTGAGCACGAACATCTGCCACGGCTTGAGTTCGACACTCACGTTCATCGTGGCCAGCCAGGTCAGCGCCACCGCGGCCAGCACGATGGCAATCGACAGGCCGAACGCCATGGCGTCGGGCTCCCCCTCGATCACCAGCACCGCCCAGGGCAGCACCATGAACAGGGCCAACACCAGCCACAGTACCGACAACACCTTGAATACCGGGGCCCAGTCCTGGACACGGCCCCCCACACGCAAGAACAGCGAATTCATCGCGGGAACGAGCGCCCCCTGTATCCGTGATCGCGCCAAGGGCGGACACCCCTGCCCGGCAACCGAGCGCCAGACAGGGCACCAAGGGGGTCATCGAATCACGCCTGACTCTAAAAAATCCGTAAAACTTCGAGCACGGGAAGACCCTTCTGGCGTCTCGCCGTCACCACGGCGCCGCCGATGGGAACTCCACTGCCCCGGGACTGACACCCTGTAAGTCATTCGACTGATGCCTGAATCGATACCATAAACTGACAAATACCAACCTAAGACATTGCCCATACAGCGTTGTAGCTAATGGCTTACATATACCGCCCGATTGGGCTGACATGCAGCCTCGTGCTCGACGGTTAAAGTGCCAGGGTGGCTCACGCAAGCACCCTGCATAGCTTCTGTGAGTTTCCCTGCCTTGGCCCGCCTCCCCCCGGCGGGCCTTTTTCTTTTTGCCACCGCACGCCCCTGGGCACTTCCACGGCCTGGCAGGCCGGCAACGAGGACCACAGGTAAGGCGTCCCTACAATCGCCGGGTCTCGATGACGTAGCCGATGATGGGGTAGCCCGCCCGCCTGGCGGCCTTCTCGGCTTCCAGCTGTGCTTCGAGCCGGGAGATACTGGAGGAGACATGCTCGAATACGGTGTCCATCTCGAGTTGCTTCTTGCGCACCGCCAGCTTGACGATGTGCCCGGTCTTGAAGGATTCGGCCGGCTGCCCCTCCGGGTCGGGCCTGGCGGCGTCCTTGACCTTCGGCTGAGCCGGTTTCTGCTCCGTCCTCTTTTCGGGCTTCAGGAAGGCGTCGATCTCACGACGCATGTTCTGCTCAAAATCAGTCAGTTCTGTGGTCATCGTCTCTCCATCAGCGACATAGTCGCGCCGAACATACCAGAAAATCAGCACCAACAGCCACTCGCATATATATCGAGAATAGCCCTCATCGACTGCGAAACGTTATATGTCAGGCATTCCCTTAGTCCCCTTTCAAGCGGGCATTAACAGGTCATGAACCTGCTCCTGGAACGCCCATGGCTACGAAACTTCATTGTCTGTCGCACCCGGAAGACAGGGCGACGCCGGTAACCGGCGCGGTTTGACAGGCGCTTCGCTTCTCGCCTACTATCGAGAATGATTTTCGTTACCATTCTATCGAGCCCTGGCCTCCATGAACGCGGAACGCCCCAAGGTGTACTACACCGCCGTCTTTCTGCACGTCTCCTTCCAGGCGATCAAGCACTCCATGGCTGGCGGCGGGAAGCGCGATAGCCTGCCCTGCTGGCTCGACACCGGCCTGCTCATGATGCTCTCGCGGGAGCTGCGCGACTGCCGTGACCTGGCCGGTTCGTCCGACGACATCCGGCAGGCGCTGGATGCGGCCTGCTACCAGTGCGGTCTGCTGCTCGCCCAGTGCCCGGGCGCACTGAACAGCACGCTCTGCCACCAGCACCTGGACGCCATCCTCCAGCCCCTGCAGCAAGCCATCGAGATGCTCGCCGCACCACCGGGCACCTCGCCGGCCAGCTTCTGGCAGGCCACGGCACGGCGCCTGAGGCGCGGCTGGCGGCGCTGAACCGCTTCCCGCTCAGGGGTGGCCAGCGCCACCCGCTTGCCGGGCGGCGTAATCATGACACCACTCGAGGTACTCCGCCGTGGGCAGCGCCGGTGAAAAGTAGAACCCTTGTGCCTGATCACAGCCCAGTTCGCGTAGACACTCATGCTGTCCCGAGGTTTCCACCCCTTCGGCGGTCACCACCAACCCCAGGGCATGGCCCACGTCGATCATGCAGGCCATCAGATCGCGTGCTCGCTTGTCTTCTTCCAGACCCACGACAAAGGCCCGGTCGATCTTGAGGCCCGTGATGGGCAGGTGCCGAAGGTATTCGAACGACGCGAAACCGGTGCCGAAGTCGTCGATGCTCACCCCCACGCCGAAATCGCGTAGTCGCTGTATGGCCTCGGACGCCGCCCCCAGATCGCCGATCAGGGCGCTTTCGGTGATCTCCACCTCCAGCGTATACCGCTGTGAACGGGATCGCTCGGCGAGTTCCTTGACGACGTTCAGCACCTCCTCGTCATAAAGGTTATGCACCGAGAGGTTGATGCTCAGCTCGCCAAGGTCCCTGTCCCTTTCGGCAAACCGGCTCGCCTCCTCGACCACGAAGCGGGAGACAGGAGTGATCAGGGTCGTGTTCTCGACCTTGGGCATGAACATCCCCGGCGGGATCAGGCGACCGTCGCTGCCACGCCAGCGAATCAGTCCCTCGCAGCCGCACACCCTGCCGTCGGCAAGGCGAATCTTGGGCTGATAGTGCAGTTCGAACTCGCCCTCGGCCAGGCCTTTCCTCACCCGGGCGATCAAGCGTATCGCCTGCACCGTGCGCCGACTGAAGGCGGGAGAATAACTGCTGTGGGATAGCCGCCTTTCGATGGCGGCGAACATGGCGGTCCTCGCCTCGCGAATCAACGTCTCGGGCGAGTCCTCCCCACTCGTTGAAATGCTGCTGCCCATCACCAGCTGTACTCGAACGGGCACCCGCTGTATCTGCAGGCTCTCCTCCCCCATCTCGACCAACCGGTTGGCGATGCGTGGCAGGTCCTCCGCCTCGATGTCATGCACGATGAGCGCCAGCTCGGCATTGCTGAACCGGTAGGCCGTCGCCCCATCGCGAATCGCCTGACGCAGGCGCTCGCCAATGGCGAGGACCAATTCATCGGAGGCATCCATGCCCATGGCCTCCATGATGTCCGTGATATCGGTGATCCTGACCAGCATCAGCCCTACCGACTTCCCCCCCTTCTGCTGCGACAGGCTCTTCAGGAGATCCTCTTCCAGGGCAACCGTATTGGGTAGCCCCGAGCGGGGATCGATGCGGGCGATCGCGACCCGCTCCTCGGCCGCTCGGCGCCGCGACTGAAACAACCAGCCGGCCGCCCCGCCCAGGAGGAGGTACATGGCGGCGCGCATCAGCCAGTTGCTCGGCATCTGCGAGATCCCTGCCTCGACATTCAATGGCATGAACGCCATCAGCACGCCGGCGGCCAGGGCCACGCTCAGCCCACCGGGCAACAGATACCAGGCGGCGCCCAGCAGCACCGGAATCAGCAGCAAGTAGGGGTAAGCGTAGGTGGTTCCTCCCGTGACATAGACCACCAGACTACCCAGCATCAGGAGCAGCCCCAGGGCTCCGAGGTTCATGGCGTGCTTTACCAGCGACGGGGGCGTCTCGAGGGATTGGCGACTCAGGTTCTGCATAGGCCTGGCAATGAACTCCATATCGAACCATCCTTTTCATTCCTGGTGCTTACATCGATCTCCTGTACCTCTGTGATCAGTCATTCGCGGGAACACTCGCCGACGCATGTAAGCGTATGTCACTGGACGGGCAGCGCCAGCGGTGAAATCAACGCTGGTTCGGTAGCCCAGGGGAACGATCGCTGCCTGGTCGAGGATCGCCCTATCGATGATCATACCCGGGCGAGCCCCTCCGCGAGGTGGGACTGACCTTCTCTGCCTGGGTTTCAGCCGTAATCTGTACGCTGCTTCCCTTCCCACAAGGACGAGACATGTCACCGGCCGACACCCTCCGCCTGATCCTGCTCTCCTCGCTGTGGGGCATGTCGTTCATCTTCATGCGGGTGGCGGTGCCGGAGTTCGGGCCCGTGCCGCTGATCCTGGTGCGCATGGGGGTGGGGGCGGCGTTGCTGATTCCCCTGCTGCTGAGCCTGCGCTACCTGAGGCTGGTGTGGCAGAACAAGGGCGGCCTGCTGCTGCTGGGGCTGGTCAACCACGTGCTGCCCTTCTCGCTGCTGGCGCTCGCCACCACACGATTGGAGGCCGGTTTCACCTCGCTGATCAACGCCACCACGCCGATCTTCACCGCCCTGCTGGGGGCCCTGTTCTTCGCCACCCCGGTGCTGCGCCAGCAGTACCTGGGCCTGGCCATGGCCTTCTTCGGGGTCTATGTGCTCTCGGCCGATCGGCTGGACTTCGCCCTCGGCGGCGACGGCTGGTTCATCCTCGCCGTGCTGGGCGCCACCTTCTGCTACGGGGTGGCCACCAACTACTCGAAGACCTACCTGTCGCACCTGCCGGTGCGGGTGCTGGCCGCGGGCAGTACCGCCATGTCGGCGCTGATCCTGCTGCTACCCGGCCTGGTGCTGTGGCCCGCCGAGCCGATCAGCGGCCTGGCCTGGGCCAACGGCCTGGGGCTGGCTGTGCTGAGTACCACCCTGGCCTTCCTGCTCTACTTCGGGCTGATCGCCAGCGCCGGGGCCACAGCCACCTCCACGGTCACCTTCCTGGTGCCGGTGAGCGCGCTGATCTGGGGCTACCTGCTGCTGGGCGAGCGGCTCAGCCTGCAGATCCTGGTCGGCATGCTGATCACCCTGCTCGGCACCGCCATCGCCACCCGCATGATCCAGCTGGGCCGTCGGGGAGTGGCATAGCGGCGTAGACTACCCTCGAGGCTACCAGTCAACCGGGGGGAGAGCATGGCCGATGCCACTTTCCGTTTCCATGCCGAGTTGAACGACTTCCTGCCGCGTGAGAGGCGCGGCAGGACCTTCGGCCATGCCATGACCCGCCGAACCTCGATCAAGGACGCGATCGAGGCGCTCGGCGTGCCGCACACCGAGGTCGACGTCATCCTGGTCGATGGGGTCTCGGTGGGTTTCGAGCATCTGCTCGACGCGGGGGCGGCGCCCCGAGTCGTGGTCTACCCCTGGTCGCTGACGCCCTCCCTCGCCGAGGTGCGCCATTTGCGGCCGCGGCCGCCGATGCCGCCGCGCTGGGTGCTGGACGTCCACCTGGGGCGGCTGGCGGGCTATCTGCGTCTGCTCGGCTTCGACTGCCACTACCGCAACGATGCCACCGACGGCGAACTGGCCGCCTGCACCGACGAGGAGGGCCGCATCCTGCTCACCCGCGACCGTCCCCTGCTCAAGCGCAAGCGCATCCGGCTGGCCCACTTCGTGCGCGCCGATACGCCGCGCCGCCAGCTCGCGGAGGTGTGCGCGGTCTTCGACCTCTACGACGCCTTCGCGCCCTTCACCCGCTGCAGCCACTGCAATGGCCTGCTCGTCCCGGTGGCGAAGGCCGAGGTGGCCCACCGGCTCGAACCGCTGACGAAGCGGTACGTCGATGACTTCCTGCACTGCGAGGGGTGCGGCCAGCTCTACTGGCACGGCAGCCATCTGATCAAGATGCGCGAGCTGGTGGCGGAGCTGTACCAGGTTCGTCCCGCCACTCTATCGGGCGCTCCTCCGCCATCCCCCAGGTAGGGAGGAGGCCGCCCCTGGCACCGCCGCTCGCGATCGCTGCTTATCGGGTCACCGTGAGGCCACCCGCTGCGCCGCCACCGGCACGAAATAGAAATCCCCGCCTTCATGACCCGCGGCCCGTATCGGACGCATTTCCGGTGTCTGCCCCTCCGTGCCGGATGCCCGTCGGCGCACGTTGACGGCCACCTGGGCGAACAACATGTTCTCGCGCAGCACCTCCTGGTTGCTCTCCAGCACCTCGATCAGTGACCGGGAGAAGAGCGAGTGTGGCCTGTCGGTACGATCGGGCACCGGCCGTTCGCCGCCCGAGGAGATGACGATGCGGGAGCGGCGCTGAAGCCCGGCGCGGATCTCTTCGGCGCTCAGCTGTCGCTGGCCGCTGCCCAGCAGCAGGGAGCTGGAGTCCGACGCCATGCTGCTGGCGAATACCGAATCGGCCAGCACCAGGATGGAGCGCGCCTGGATCCGGTCCAGGTGGTCACTGACCACGGCATTGTTGATCCAGCGCACCAGACGCTCCGCTTCGGCATCCACCGGCAGCCAGTAACTCCGCTGTCGTCGGCCATCCTCGCGGTTCGAGCGATTGCCATGGCCGGCATAGTAGATCAGCAGGTTGTCCTGCTCGCCCATCCGGTCATGGAGATCATTCAGCGCCGACATGATCTGGACCTGGTCGGCATTCGGCAGAAAGGTCACGTTGAAGCCATAGCGATTTTCCAGCAGCTGCTGGATGCGTTGGGCATCGGTCAGCGGCGACTCCAGGTCTTCCAGGTAGAGATACTCCTGATTGCCGATCACCAGCGCGAAGTAGCGACCGAAGTCGATGCCGGCGAAGCTGGCCGGCCCGCGAACGGCGGGCGCGTCGGGCTCCGGCTCGGCGCTGGCCGGTGCCTGCGCTTCCGGCTCCGCCTCCGGCAGCTCGCGGATCTGGGCCACCAGGGCTTCCCGCTCCTGGCTGGCGCGCTGGAACAGCGTCTCGAGGGTGTCGACCTGGCTGCGGGCGTCTTCCAATTGCTCGGCCAGCTCCCGGGCTCGGGCATCCGCGTCGGCCGCACCGGCCGTCGCTTCGGCCTGTGCCAGGCGCTGCTGAAGCTCGTCCCGCTCCCGGGTCAGGCGCTGGAGCTGCTGCTGCAGGGTCCGGGCCTGCCGTTCCGCCTGATCCACCCGAGCATCGAGCTGCGCCCGCAGCGCCTCCATCTCTTCGGTCACGTCGGAGCGAAAGACCAGGGGATCCTCGGTCGCCCCGGAGGCCCGGCGATACAGGTTCAATGCCCGGGTCCTGTCCTGCTCGACCCCCAGCCCCTGTTCGTGGAGGAACCCCAGGTTGATCTGGGCGCGGGCATAGCCCTGGTCGGCCGCACGCCGATACCAGGTGGCGGCGGAGACGTAGTCCGGCTCCTGCCCCAGGCCCTTCTCGAAGATCTCGCCCACATAGTTCTGTGCCTCCGGGTCACCGGCCTCGGCATGTTCCAGCCACACGTTCAATGCCGTGCGGTAGTCGGCCCGGTCATAGGCGACATACTCCCCACCGCGGATACGGCAGTCCTGCGCGGTGGTGCGTATCGCCCGGCGCGGCGTGAGGAAGGTGGTTCCCCCCAACCGCCGCACCTGCCCCGTCAGCAGGCAATCGACGATGTAGAGATCCTCCACCGAGGCGCCCTGGGCATCGAGGTCCGTCCCGACCATCGCCCCATTGGGCGCACAGCCGGCAAGCAACAGGGCGGCCCCCGCCAGCCAGGCAGGAGACGCACGGGAGAGACGCTGCCGGGAAGCAGAGCTATGATCGATAGCACGAACGGATTTCACGGGACACTCCCTGCGTCAGGCTTTCATTTCATGGATGGCACATCCCGCCCCTCGACCCCGCCGAGTCTCGGCCGTGCTCGGCGATTCTGTCGCGGCAAGCTGACACGGCTCGCAAGCCTGCTGATCAGTATAGTGCTTGTCACTGCCTGCTCCAGCCCGGCCCAGCGCTACAACGCCGCCGCCGACGCGCGCTCGTACGTGGTGAGAAGCGTCCCGGCCGCCCCTTTCCGGGTCACCGCCTACCTGGCCCCCGCGGAACGGCCGTCGGCACGGCCGTGGCATGTCTACCTGACCGGAGACGGCACGCCCTGGGAGCGTGGCCGCCATCCGAGCCAGGATCCCACCCCCCGCCGGCCGATGGCGCTCGAGCTGATGGACCGCGACCCGGGACCGCGGCTGCTCCTTCACCGGCCCTGCTACGGCCGCCACCCGCCGGATCCGGCCTGCCACCCCGGGCTGTGGACCGGCGGGCGCTACGGCGAATCGGTGGTCGATGCCATGGACCGGGCGCTAGATCGCCTGGTGGCAGAGCTGGAGATCGACGGCGTGGTGCTGGTCGGCTACAGCGGTGGCGGCCTGCTGGCACGACTGCTGGCCGGGCGCCGGGAGGATGTCCGGGCGTTGGTCACCATCGCCGCCAACCTGGACCACTCGGCCTGGACACGCCGCCACGGGTACCTACCGTTGGAGGGATCGCTGCGCCTTGTCGATGAGCTGCCACTGGACGCGCGAGTCCTGCAGTGGCACCTGGTCGGTGCACGGGATCCCGTGGTGCCGCCGGGCATGGTGCGACAGGCCGCACGCCACGACCCCCATGCCCGGGTGGAGGTGGTCGACGGCGTCGACCACCGTTGCTGCTGGGTCGAGGCGTGGCCCAGGTTGCTGGAGCGCCTGGACGAGGAGCTGGCGGCTACTAGTCATCGAGGCGAGCATCGAGCTCATCGATGGCCTCGTTGAGCCGCTCCCGGCGCGTGCCCAGCTCGGAGCGCGCCAGGGATTCCATGCTGATGCGCAGCAGTTCCAGCGAGAACTCGTCCAGGTCGTCGCGCTGCGCCTCACTCAGATAGTGATCCGTCACTGCGTCGGTGCGCCGATCCACCAGCACCCTCAGGCGGTTGCGATCCCGACCGCTGATGTCTTCGCGCTCCGCCGCCTGCTCCCAGGCGAGGGTGTAGTGACGATGGGCCTGGGGGACGTCGCCGGCCTCCAGATATTCGTTACCCTGGACGATGTGCTCCCGGGAGCTCTCCAGGCTCGGCGGCAGGTCATCCAGCGTCACCAGGATGTCGCTCTCGCGTATCAGTAGCCACCAGGAGATCAGGGCCCCCAGCGCCAGCACGCCGAGCGCGGCGATCACGGTCCGGCCCAGCTTGGCGGGCGGCTGGATGGCCTGCAGGAACTGGCCGGCATCGGCAAAACGCTCCGCCCGGTCGAAGGCCAGGCTGCGGGCGATGGCGCGCGACACTCGCTTTGGCATCCGATGCAACACCGGCGGCTTCATGCCCCGGCGGGCGGCCTCGTCGGCCGGCAGCTTGCGCCCGGATGCATCGCGATAGGGATGCAGGCCGGTCAGCAGCTCATGGGCGACGCAGCCCAGCGCATAGACGTCATCCGGCGGCTCCGGCACCTCGCCGGCCAGCATTTCCGGGCTGGCATAGGCGGGGGTGATGGCCCCGATGGTGGCCGGATCGAAACGGGTGTGCTCACCGCCCTCCACCTCGGCCGTCACGCGGGCGGCCCTGGCGATGCCGAAGTCGAGGATCTTGGCGTTGCCCTCCCGGGTCAGGAAGACGTTGCCAGGCTTGAGGTCGGAATGGACGATGCCTTCCTGATGGGCATAGGCCAGGCCTCGCGACATGCGCTCGATGATCTGCAAGGCCTCCTTCCGTGGCAGGCCACCGGCGGCGGCGCGGCGGCGGATGACCACGTCCAGCGGCTCGCCCTGCAGGTATTCCATGGTCATGAAGACCCGGGTGCCGTCGCGATCGAAGTCGTAGACGGTGACGATATTCGGATGGGCGAGGCGCTGGGCCTTCTTCGCTTCGCGCTGCAACGCCACCAGGGAGTCGGGATGCTGGCGGAACTCGTCGCTGAGTAGCTTCAGGGCCACATGGGGCTGGCTGTCCTGGGCCTCCTCCTTGCGCAGGTCACGGGCCTTGTAGACCGCGCCCATGCCCCCCTGCCCCAGCAGCGCCTCGAGCACGAAGCGCTCCTTGATTACGGCGCCCGGCTCGATGACGATCGTGGAGGGCGGCCCCCAGGCCTCCGGACGAGACCAGTTGGATACCGCTCCACGGCGCTGCGCGGTGTCACCGGCGGGCCGGGTCGCCTCCTCGCCAGTGCCCCCCACCCGGGTGGCATCGGAGGATGACGCCTCGTCGCCCCTGGCGACACCGCCCGACAGCCGGGTTCGCTGCTCGGCATCGCCGCCAGGTGTGTCGTCCTTCCGGTCTTTCATCAGCGGCTCCCTCACGGGCAGTCAACGACCTCAATCGACAATCTCACTCCACAAGCTCAGTCCACAAAGACGGCCACGGCCGTACAGTTATCCCTGGCCTCGCCCTCCAGCACCGCTCTCAGCAAGGTGTCGACCACCTCCCGGGGGGAATCGCCCTGTAGGGCGGACTGGATGACGTCTGGCGCCACGAAACCATGCACGCCGTCCGAGCAGAGCAGGAAGCGGTCGCCCGACCGCAGGTCGGAAAAGTGGCTCTCCAGGTCCAGCTCCGCCGCGGCCCCGACGGCCCGGGTGATCACATTGGCCTGCGGATGGGTACTGGCCTCGGCGGCCTCCAGCTCGCCACGCTCGATGAGGTCCTGAACCACACTGTGGTCCCGGGTGCACTGGGTCAGGTGACCATCGCGCAGGCGATAGAGGCGGCTGTCGCCCGCCCATAGCCAGCAACACTCCTCGACACCCGTCAGCAGCACCACCACCGTGCTGGCACTGGTCACCGGCCGCTCCGGCCGATGCGCCGCATGCCAGAGGTGCCGGTTGGCCAGCACCAGCACGTCGCGCAGGGCATTGACACGCTCCTGCAGCTCGCCTCCGTGGGCGGCCTGCTGGAGCCCATCGATCACGCTGCGGCTGGCCTCATCGCCGGCCTCGTGCCCGCCGACCCCATCCGCCACGGCCCACAGCCGGAGATCCGGGCGGTCCAGGCAGGCGTCCTCGTTCACCTTGCGCACCTTGCCGACATGGCTGACGCTCGCCGAGCACAGGCGCGGCAGGTGCAGGGAGGGGGCATCCTGCACCGCCGCCCGGGGGGCCTGCCAACGCACCACACGACTCTCCCAGCCATGGCTCTGCCACTCGCCATCGAGCATGGCGGCGAAACGTTCGGGTTCAGGTAACGCGGCCTGCAGCAGCAGGCAGGGCGGGATCCGACGGGACCCCTCGGTCCACCACAGGCTGAAGCCCTGCTGGCGACCCAGCAGCGCCTGCTGCATCGCCAGCAGGGCGGGGACCAGTTGCTCCAGCGACTCGAGGGCGAAGCAGGTGGGGCCCTGCAGCGGGGCCAGCAGGCGGCTGGCGGCATCGGCGACCCAGGGCTGCAGCCGCTCCCCATGGGCGCTCACCGCCTGGTCGAACTGCTCGAGATCGACCGCCGGGTCATCTTCCAGCGCGCTCATGGCCAGCGCCTCGAGCTCCTCGAACCAGGCCCCTTCCTGCACCGCCAGGCCGAACAGCGAGCTCTCCGCGGGCAGGGTCCCGACCAGGGTCAGCGGGTAATAGCGCCCCACCGCATCGACGCTGGGCATCAGGATCCCGGTCGCGGGTTTCTCGCCGCACACGCCGGCGGACACGGCAAAGCGCCATAGCGGACTGGTCAGGTAGGCGTCCAGCCAGCCCTCGCCGAGGAGCCGGTGGGAGTCGTGCAGGCAGCGGGACAGCCAGGCGTCCCAGACCGCCAGGAACTCGCCGGCCACCCGCCGACGGACGAAATCCCCCCGGCACGGCAGCTTGCCGTGGAACCCCAAGGCAATGCCCCGAGCCATGACCTCACAATCCCGCGGCGCAACGGAAGCGCCGCCAGTCGTTGTTGCGCAGCGGATTGCGCGAGGATTCGAACTGCACCAGCATCCGGGCGGAATAGCCGCTCACGTTGAAACTGACCAGGTAGGCCGTATCCGACTGCGCCGCCGGCTGGGCGGTATCCAGGGCCCGCAACCAGGACCAGCTGCCGGAATAGGCCATGTTGGGCCTCTGCCCGCCGCGATCCTCGAACATCACGGCCGTGTCCTGGCCACCGTCGCCCGGCCAGACGAAACGCCTGGCCAGCGGCGGCCCGTGTCGGTAGCTCAATACCTGGTCGCCCGTGGAGAACTGGAACTGCCGCGCCCGGGCATCCAGATAGCGCGGTGTCATCGAGAAGGCCACCCGCGGCCCCGCGCCCCCGACGAAGAACATCTCACGGATCATCTGGGCACGCTGGAACTGGGCCAGTACCGAGGACGGAATGCCCACGCGGGCGGCCTCGTCGCTGCGCCACTGGAAACGTCCGCCGGGAGCATCCACCAGGCTGGCGAGGTTCTCCTGGAAGAAGCTATCCATCACCCCGCCCGGCGCGAACAGCCGGGCGAAGTCGCCGGGGGGGATATCCTCGGTACTGCCGGGGACAAAGGGGTAGCGGCCCTGCGCCAGCTCCTGGCAGATGGGCAGCACGGCATCGCGATAGCGCCGATTGAGTTGGCCGCGCAGGTTGCGCATGGCGACTTCCTGCCCCGACCCGGCCAGTTCATCCACCCACTCGTTGAACGGTGCCGGCGAGCGGGCCGCTTCGCTGCTCAGCCGACGCAGTGTCTCGCCCCCGGCCCCGCCCAGCAGTTGCATGGCGTCCTGGTTGCCCAGCCCGCCGCCCAGTGAGCTGAGCTCCTGATAGAGCTGGGTCAAGCGGGCGATCAGGGATTCCATGGGCGGCTCGCCGTTCTCTCCCAGCACGAAGTGGTGGAACTCCTGGAAGTGGGCATCGATGCGCGCGCCCGGATGCACGGCCGGCTCCTCTTCCTCGCGTCCCGGATCGACGAAGCCCAGGAAGGCGTCGAGTCGCCCGCCCTGTGCCTCGTCCTCGGCCTCCGGCGCCGGGAAACGGGTCTGGGCGGCGATCGTCTCCATCAGGCGGCGCAGCGGCGAGGTCGGACCGGTGATGACCGCCAGCAGATCGATCGCCTGGTCCACCTGCAGCAGGGGCACCAGGTCCAGGTCGTCCAGCAGCGCCTCCCAGTGGTCGATATAGGCCTGTTCGTAATAGCGCACGAAGTCCTCGGCCAGGGTCAGATGGGCCGCCCGACCGCTGGGGAGCGTGTCCTCCCCGAACACCCATCGGTCCTCGAGGAAGCGGCTCACCAGGTCACCCCCCTCCTGGCCGGTGATCTGCTCGAAACCGGCATGGGTGTAGAGCGCCGGCACCGGCTCCGACAGCGGGGTGCCGCTGCGCCGGCGGAACGCCAGGTCGCTGCCGAGCCCGGCCTCCACATCGAGCCGCAAGGCCTCCTCGTGGCGCTGGTCGTAGCGGGTCTCCAGTCGACGCAGCATCAAGGCCGGCACGGAGGCCTGACGCAGCGAGGCGCGGCCGCGGGCCACCAGTTCCTCATCGACAGTGACCGCCGGGAAGGAGCGCGCGCTGTCCGTGTAGGCGCTGAAGTGCTCGAACAGCGCCTGGGCGATGGCGCGCTGCTGGGGGTATTCGCGCAGCAGCGTCTCCCGGACGATGACCCCGAGCTCGTCGCGATTCAGGCGGTCGGTATCCGCCAGCATCAGATAGCCCTTGAGGTAGGCATAGACGTCGGTGGGCGACACATTGGGCGTCGACAGCCGCCGCTCGATGAGCTTCACCACCCGCGGCACCAGCAATTCGCGCACGCCCTGGAGATAGGCCTGGTCGGCGGAGGTCCCCACGGCCTCCCCGCGATAGAGCCCCAGGCCCATCAGGAAGGGTACGCTCCCCCGATGGCGGTTGGCTTCCGTCGCCACGTCGCGCAGGGCATCCAGGCGCGGCAGCACCTCCGCCAGCCCCGCCTCCCCCGGCACCGGTCGGGTGGCCGTCTCGGCATGGGCCTCCAGCGCGGCGCCCACGTCCGCCAGGTAGCCGCGGTTGTACTGATAGCTGGCCACCCAGCCCGCCACCACGATGCCGAGCACGCCGAGCAGGACCAGATAGGCGACGTTCTGGGCCAGGGCCCGGCCCACCTCCAGGCGCCAGTTGACGCCGGCCAGCCCCGACTCCGGAAAGATCACCGCCTTGAGCAGGCGATGAATGAAATAGCTGCGCCCCTGCCCGCCCGGCGCGGCCTCGACGGGCGACGCCCCCGACACCTGCATCCCGTAGACCCGGGTCAGGCTGTCCATCATGCGATCGATGGGCGTGCCTTCCTGGGTGCCACTGGTGAAGTAGAGCCCGCGGAGCATCACCGGCCGGTCGTAGCCCGACCCCTCGAAGGTGTCGGCGACGAACTGCAGCAGGCTCTCCCGCAGGCCGGCCATCTGGCGGGGGAAGCCGAACAGCCGGGCGCGCCGCTGGGGCTCCCGCTCCTCGACCAGCCGCTCCAGCAGGCGGGCATCCAGGCGCTCCAGCAGCCGAGAATACTCCCCCTCGAGCCACTCGGACGGCCGCCCACCGGCCACCGGCTCCGGCCGAGTCATGCCCCATACCTGCAGCCGCCCCTCGTGATCCAGGTCGTCGAAGAACTCCACGAAGCCGGCAATCAGGTCGCACTTGGTGACCATGAAGTACACCGGTACCTGGATGCCCAACTGACGCTGCACCTCGTCGATCCGGCGACGCACCATCTCGGCGTGGCGCTCGCGGGCTTCCGGCGAGGGGTCGAGCAGGTCGGTGGCGCTCAGCGCCACCAGCACGCCGTTGATGGGCCGGCGCTTGCGATACTTGCGCATCAGGTCGAGAAACGCCTGCCACTCGGCGGCATCGGAGCCGGCGCTGGAGTCCTGGCTGAAGTACCGCCCGGCGGTGTCCAGCAGCACCGCCTCGTCGGTGAACCACCAGTCGCAGTTGCGCGTGCCGCCCACGCCGCGGAGTGCGTCCCGGCCGTACTTCTGATCGAGCGGGAAGGTCAGTCCGGAGTGACGCAGTGCCGTGGTCTTGCCCGAGCCGGGGGGGCCGATGATCACGTACCAGGGTAACCGATAGAGATCCTTGCCCTTGCCGGACTCGCGCAGGAAGCCGATGGCCTCCTCGAAGCGTCGACCCAGCTCGTCGTTGCGGCGGTCTTCCGACCCGGCGGTAGCGACGATGGCGTCGCCCAGCCGATCGCTGGCCCGCTTGACGCGCCGCGCGCGCAACCACTGCAGCAGGCCCCAGCCCGTGAACAGTGCCAGGATGACGCCCAGGCGCACCCAGGGGCTGTGAAGGGGCACGAAGGCGCCGATGGCGATATAGGGCCCGATGTACCAGATCAGCAGCGCCAGCAACACCACACCGATCAGGCCCAGGAAGGCGCGTTGCCGGAACACCGAGAGCAGGGCCTTCACGGGGCACCTCCCGACGGACGATGCAGGATCTCGATGCGGCGGTTCAGGGCCCGGTTGGCCGGGTCATCCGGGGGGCGGTAGCGCGGTTGATCCGCGCCGATACCGACATGATCGACGCGGTCCGGGTCGCTGAGCGATTCGCGCAGCAGGGTGGCCGCGCTCTCCGCCCGGGCCTGGGACAGCTCGTAGTTGTCCGCGAAGCGGAGGGAGCGGATCGGCACGTTATCGCTGTGCCCTTCCACCAGCACACTGCCGGGCACTTGCTGGATCGCGTCGCCGATCTGGCGCAGCAAGGGACGAAACTCGTCGGTCACCTCGGTGCTGGCCGAGGCGAACACTTCGCCGCGCAGGATCACGGTGGTACGCCCGTCCTCGCCGCGCTCGATCTGCAGGCGCTCGGGGGCCGTCCCTTCCAGCAGATCGGCCAGTTCCAGGCGGCTCTCTACCACCGGCACCGGCAGATCCACCGGTGACTCGAAGGTGGCCTGGCGGACCTCGTTGAGCTGCGCCATCACGGGTGCCGTGGCGCCATTCAGCCAATTGTGCAGGGTGAAGTAGACGGCGCTGCCGATCACCAGGGCCAGGGCGACGCACACCCAGGCCGGCAGGGTACGCACCAGGCGGTTACGGCGATCCTCGACGCCCCGCCAGGCCGGCGACAACTCGTCGGAGGGAGCTTCCCGCCACTGCCGAATCCTCTCGTAGAGACGCTCGCGCAACTCGGCGAGCCGGGCTTCCCCTCCCGGGGTCACCCGGTATTGCCCCTGGAAGCCCAGGGCCAGGCAGACATGGAAGAACTCCACCAGGTCGCGCCGCGGTTGGCGATCGGCCAGCACGCGCTCGATCATCTGGAACACCTTCTCGCCGCCGGCACTGTCGCGATGGAAGGTCAGCAGCAGGGCACGCCCGGGCCACAGGCTGTTCGCCCCCCAGGGGGTATTCATGACCACTTCATCGATGAAGGTACAGAGGGCATAGCGAGCGGCCAGGATGGACTCCTGCGCGGCCCCCCGCTCGGCCGACACCTGCTCGAAGACCTGTACCTGGCGCACGGTCTCGGCATGCAGTGCGGCGACATCCGCGTGATCCCGGGTGCCGCGCAGCCCGCAGCAGAGCATGAGCAACGGCATCGCCGCCTCCACCAGGGGATTCAGCGCGGTGGTGCCGAACGCCGACAGCGCCGGCGACCCGGCCATCCCGGCGGCGGACGGCGGTGCCGGGCTCGGCGTCCCGCGCCCCAGACCCTGGGAAGAAAGCTGGGAAGAGGACTGGGGAGACGCCGTGCGCCCTCCCGGACGCGGGCGAATGATGGTGCGATCACCGGAACCGGGCGGCGGCCGATCATCATCGCTCATGCCCCACCCCCGCGAATGGCCCAGAGGTCCATCTTCAGGTCGGGATACTGCCCGGCGACATGCACGGCCATGCCCCCCGACTCAGTCAGCGCCTCCCACATCGGGTTACTGCTGTCCAACTCGAAGTACACCCGGGAGGTAAGTTGCGGAATCTGCCTCGGCGCCGTCGGCATGGGCACCAGCGGGATGCCGGGGAGGTTGTTGTTGACCAGCTCGGCGATACGCTCCACCGGTGCCACCTTGGCATGGGCCGGGAAATAGGCCCTCACCTCCTCGGTGGACACGGCGGCCCCCACCGACAGCACGAAGCTGGCCGAGCGGAACAGCGCCGTGTCCTGGGCCCGGGCCACCCACACCCCGTGGGCGCCGGTCTTCTCCAGCGGTACCTGCACCGCCGGCAACTCCCGCACGGTACGGAATTCGGCCCGCAGGACCCCGAGCACGCTTTCGAAGGACGGCTGCAAGTCAGCGTGACGATAGGGCTCCATCTCCGGTGGCAAGCGGTTCTCCCGCGTCAGGGTGGCCAGCTCCCCGGCCAGGCCGATGGCAAACCGATAGAAGGTCTCCGGCGGCACATGGGTGGACGCGGCGAAGTGCAGGGCGACCGGAATATGCCGATTGACGATCTGCAGCATGAGAAAGTCGGCGATCTCCCCCGCGCCTCCCTGGCCGCTCGCCGTGACACGTCCCGCCAGCATCTCGGCACGCTGTCGCAGCAGGCCACACAGCTCGTTCACATGACCCTGAAGGCGTTCCGAGGCCCGGCAACGCAGCACCGTCGGCAGGAAGGCCTCGTCCAGTACCAACTGCCCATCGGGACGCACCTCACTCACCCGGCACAGGGGAATGCAGGCGTACTCATCCAGCGTCTCGCCGGCCAAGGCGAGCCGGGTCTCGAGCCGCCCCACCTCCACCGGGGTGGACACCGCGCTGTCGAGCACCCGATCCCGGACCTCCAGAACATCCGCTCGGTAGCGGTAGAGCCCGGGCGGCGCCCCTTGGCGGCTGACGTCCACGGTCCCCTCCCGTTCCAGGGCCAGGGCCAGGTACACCAGCTGATCCCGCACCTCACCCCCCACTTCCAGCGCGGGCGGCAACGGATCATCGCCGGGCATGTGGAACGGGGTACCATCGGGGAAGATCCCGCGCCCGACCCGCAACCCCAGCTTGCCGATGGCCAGCAGGTCGGTGTCGATCTCGAGCTCCTGAAACCCCCAGGCATGGGTACCATAGGCGACCAGGCGACCGGCGATGTAGCCTTCGACGAAGCGATCCTGCTGCTGCAGATGTTGCGGTTCGAGAAAGAGCCCCTCGCTCCACAGCACACGGCTGTTGCGTGACATGAGTACCTCTCTAGTCGAACCGGACGGCCACTCGCGCCCCGTCCAGCGTGATGGTGAAGGTCGCCTCCTCGAGTTCCTCCCCTCCCCCCGGGGGTAGCGCCGCGACGGCTCGCCATTGGGCAGAGGGATCCCGCACATCGAAGAACTCGGCCATCACCGCCAGATAACGCACCTCGGGGGTAAACACCTGGGTCACGGCCCGCTCCTCCCCCTGGCAGGGCACACCACCGGCCGACGCGTCGGTGGCCTCCATCTCCATGGGACAGAGTTCGAAGGAGTCACGGCCGATCAAGGCGGCACCGAGGGTGTCGGTATCCTGCCTGACCAGCTCCTGCAGCGAGGCCTCCAGGAAGGCCTCCCGATCGCGCAGCTGATAGAGCCGGAGGGTCACCGGTGACGGCCGCCCCTCGGCATTGGGATTCAGCCCCGGCATCACCAGGATTCGCCCCGTCACCGGTTGCGGTCCGGGCGGTTCCCCGGAAGCACAGGCGGCCAGCACCAGCGCCGTCACGACCACCAGTACCCCCTGGTAGTGCCTGCTACCCTTGCCTCGCCACCTTGCCATGGAACTGCCCCCCCACGATTGCCCTCGCAGACAGTATCGTTCTTGCCACCGATGCCCGCCCTGTCCCGGCGTGGTCGTCACCCCCGGCCCTGGCTGGAACGGGCCTTGAGGACCTGGATCTGCTTTTCGTAGGCGTCGCAGAACGCCTCGCCGAACAGCCGATTGAAATAGCCTTCGCTGTCGCGCTGTATCTCTGCATAGTGCGCCTGGTACTGGCGCCAGTATCTGGGTCCGGTCACGCGTCCGAGCAGCGAGGCATGCTCCTCGTGCTCCGCAAACCGGGCCTCCAGATGCGCCGGGTCGAACTGGTGCAGCATCTCGAAGAAGCCGCTGCGCATGCCCGCCAGCATGGCCAACTGGTGGCATCGCAGGTCCTCGAAGCCGGCCTCGAACGCCTCCACCGCCGGCAGGTAGTCGGGATTCTGCTTGACCATCAGGTTGTGAAGCGCATCCTCGGGGCTGGTGGAAAACTTCAGCGGGTTGTTCTCGCGCGCCTGGATCAGCGTCACCGACATGCGGAACTCGTTCTTGACTTCCATTCGTGCCTTCAGCAGATCCATCATCCCCTGGATGGTCACCCGGAGGATGCGACCGAGTTCCTCGGCCTGCTCCGGCGGCACCCGGTCAGGGTCCAGCCCGGCCCCCGAGAGCAGCTGCCGCAGCGCCTGGTCCGGCCACTCCCCGGTCGGCGGGGCCACAGGTGGTGGCTCGTCGGCCTGGCTGCCGCTTGTCTCCGGTATCGACCGGGCCGCAGGTGGTGACTCGTCGGCCGGACCAGGCCCTGCCTCCGGCATCGGCGGAGCCGCAGGTGGCGGCGATGCCGGAGGTGCTGGCGGTGAAGGAGGTTGTGGCTGTGCAGGTGCCGAGCCGGACTGGTCCCGCCACCAGTCATCCGGGAGTAACGGCTCGGCGGGTGCGTCACTCGATGGTGCTGGGGGAGAAGGCGTAGCGGCCGGAGACTCAGGCGATTCCACCGACGGTGGCGTTTCCGTGAAGCGGGGGGCGCTGAAGTGCTCGCTCAGGTAGGAGTGGTCGGATGGCGACGCTTTCGGCGCCGTCGAGGGCGTCTTCACGGCCCCTCCGAGCAGCTCCAATGGATCCGGTACCTCGTGGTCGGCGGGGTTGCCCGGCAAGGGCGGCTCCGCTGCCGGTGGCGGCATCACCGCTTCCGCCTCGATCCGGGCACGGATACGGCAATCGCCGATCAGGAACTCCACCCCATCCTGCAGCGGCAAGGGCTCCGCCGGATCCAGCCGGGTCACGCCGTCGGCCAGCAGGATGCCATTGGCACTCGAGTCTTCCAGGAAATAGCGCCCATCCTGGTAGCGAATTCGCGCATGGCAACGCGAAATCTCCATCGTCGGGTCGGGCAATACCCAGTCGTTGTTGGGTGCCCTGCCCAGGGTGCCGCCTCTGTCGAACCAGCGGTGACTGGCCTTGTCCCCCAAACGCGACGAAGCCTCGTTGATCACCGTCAGCGTGAGTGCCATGAGCCTACCCCAACTCAGATGGATACCAAGCGGGCACCTGACGCCGTCACGCAGCCGGGCTGCGTCATGGAGTCAGTGTCTACTAATACTAAAACAGTAGTGGCCTATGAGCGTCCTTGCCAGGGTGATACCGCCGCATGATTCAGCTCTGATACTCCAGGTGCAGGCAGCCCTCTTCCAGATCCGAATAGACATACAGGCCGTCGCGATCCCCCCCGAGGTCGATGATCACCGAGTCGGGCGAATCGAAACGGGTGGCGGCAATGGCCCGCGCCGCCGTGGCGTTGAGCTTGTGCGTCTTGATATAGGCATTCCAGCGCTCGGTATCGCGTGTTTCGATACGGCCTCCACGATCCGTCGCCTCCTTCAGCAGTTGCCTGAAGCTGTAATAATCCACATCGACCATTCGCGCTCTAGCCATAATCGGTTCGGCACCAGCCCCTTGTCGTCACCCGGAAGGCGTCTTCCCGGGCCAGCCTGCCGGCAAGGACGCGGCAGACAGGCCTCTTGACCTCAGAGTCACCCACTGGGGAACAAGCGTCAAGCAGGGCCCGGCGCGCTCAGTCATCAAATACTCAGTCATCGAATACTCAGTCATCAAATACATAGGCGAACTCGGCGTTCTCCACGCTGACGTGCACCCGTTCCACGGGGCGGTGGTCCACCAGGCGCGTCAGGAACTCCCGACTCAGCACGGGCAGCAGGGAGTTGGTCAGGATGGCGTCGATCATCCGCCCCCCGCTCTCGAGTTCGCTGCAGCGCTCACGGATGAGATCGAGAACCGCCTCATCGTAGCTGAACGGCACCCCATGACTCTCCTGCACCCGCTGTCCGACCCGGCCGAGCTGCAGGCGAATGATATCCCGCAGCATGTCGTCGCCCAGCGGATAATAGGGAATGGTCACGAGGCGTCCCAGCAGGGCCGGCGGGAACACCTGCAGCAAGGGCCCACGCAGCCGCTTGGTGAGATCCTCCGCGTCGGGGCGTTGTCGACCGCTGTCGCACGCCTGCATGATCAGGTCGGTGCCCACATTGGTGGTGAGGATGATCAGAGTGTTCTTGAAGTCGATCAAGCGCCCCTCGCCATCCTCCATGCTCCCCTTGTCGAACACCTGGAAGAAGATCTCGTGCACGTCCGGGTGTGCCTTCTCCATCTCATCGAGCAGCACCACGCTATAGGGTCGGCGGCGCACGGCTTCGGTCAGCACGCCTCCCTCACCGTAGCCCACATACCCCGGCGGCGCCCCTTTCAGGGTGGAGACCGTATGCGCCTCCTGGAACTCGCTCATGTTGATGGTGATCAGGTTCTGCTCACCGCCGTAGAGCTGCTCCGCCAGGGTCAGCGCCGTCTCCGTCTTGCCGACCCCGGAGGGGCCGGCCAGCATGAACACCCCCACCGGCTTGCCGGGATTGTCCAGGTGGGCGCGGGAGGTCTGGACCCGCCGAGCGATCATCTCCAGGGCATGATCCTGTCCCTTGATCCGCCCGGCCAGGCGATCCGCCAGGTTCAACACGGTCGTCACCTCGTCCTTGACCATCCGCCCGACCGGAATGCCGGTCCAGTCGGCCACCACGGAGGCCACGGCCTGGGCGTCGACGCTGGGCAGGATCAATGGCGCCTCTCCCTGCAGCCGGTCGAGCTCTTCCTGCAGCGTCTCCAGTCGCGTCATGGCCGCCGCCGGGTCGAACCCCGGCTCCCCCTCCAGCGCTTTACCGCCAGCGGCATCGGGCTCTTCCGCCGGCGAGGTGGCCGCCGTCTCGGCGCCGCCCTCGGCCGAAGGCGTATCGACGCTGCCCGCGTGCTCCCGCAGTTGCCGGCGCAGCGCGAGGATCTCGTCCACCAGCACCTTCTCGCTCTGCCAGTTCGCCTCCAGCGCCTGCAACCGCTGGCGTTCATCGTCCAGGGCCTCGGCCACCTGACTGTCCCGCTCCTCGACCGGCAGGCCCACCGCCCGCTCCCGGGCGATGATCTCCGCTTCCGTCTCCAGCACCTGGATACGCCGCCGGCTGTCCTCCACTTCCGCCGGGACCCCATGCTGGGAAATGGCCACCCGGGCACAGGCGGTATCCAGCAGGCTGACCGCCTTGTCCGGTAGCTGGCGGGCCGGAATATAGCGGTACGACAGCTGGACGGCAGCGGTCAGCGCCGCGTCGCGCACCAGCACCCGGTGATGCTGCTCCAGCACCGCCGCCAGCGAACGCATCATCGCCACGGCCTTGTCCTCGCTGGGCTCCGGCACCTGCACGGCCTGGAAGCGGCGGGTCAGCGCCGGGTCCTTCTCGATATGCTTCTTGTACTCGGCCCAGGTGGTAGCGCCGATGGTGCGCAGGGTCCCGCGCGCCAGGGCCGGCTTGAGCAGGTTGGCGGCATCGCCGGTGCCGGCCGCGCCCCCGGCGCCGACCAGGGTATGGGCCTCGTCGATGAACAGGATGATCGGCTTCTCCGACGCCTGTACCTCCTCGATCACCTGACGCAGGCGATTCTCGAACTCACCCTTGACGCTGGCCCCCGCCTGCAGCAGGCCGACATCCAGGGAGCGCAGCGAGACATCCTTGAGCGGCGGCGGCACGTCGCCGCTGGCCAGGCGCACGGCGAAGCCCTCCACCACCGCGGTCTTGCCGACACCGGCCTCGCCGGTGAGCAGGGGATTGTTCTGACGCCGCCGCATGAGGATATCGATCATCTGGCGGATCTCCTCATCGCGACCGATGACCGGGTCGATCTTGCCCTGCCGGGCCTGCTCGGTCATGTCCACCGTGAAGCGGCGCAGCGCCTCCTGCTTGCCCATCTCGGCCGGCGGCACCGGCGCGGCCTCCTCGCTCGGCCCGCCTCCCGCGGCCGCCAGCCTGGCCTCCGGCGAGCCACCGACGATGCGGTCCCACTCCTCCACCAGCCGGTCGGCCGGCACCTTGCGGAACTCCCCGGACAGATTGGGCAGCACATTGCGCAGGCCGGCGGTCTTCATCAGCCCGACCACCAGGTGCCCACTGCGCACCTGGCTGTCGCCGAACCTGAGCGTCGCCCAGACCCAGCCACGCTCGACGGCTTCCTCGACATGGGCGGACAGGTCGGTGATCGAACTGGCCCCCCGGGGCAGGGCATCGAGCGCCCGGGTCAGGTCCTGGGCCAGACGCGCCGCGTCGAGCTCGAAATAGCGAACGATATGCAGCAGGTCGGAGTCGCTCTGCTGCAGCAGCTGGTGGAACCAGTGCGCCAGCTCCACATAGGGGTTGCCACGCAGGCGGCAGAAGGTGGTGGCACTCTCGATGGCCTGGTAGGCCAGCGAGTTCAACTTGCCGAAGAGTTGGGTACGACTGATATCTGCCATGGCTAACCTCCCTGGCCGGTGCTTCCCGGCTCACACCGGGGGCGGCCCAGACGCCTGTGCGCATCGCGGATGAAGGCCCGGGCGACACCGTCATGCGCATGCCGCCCGAGCCAGGTGGACATGCCCAGCCGCTGGCCGCGCGCGAGGCGCAGCACCGGCGCCTGCCGGGGCTTCAGCCGCAGTTCCAGGTCCCAGCTGAGCTCGTCGCCCGTGTAGGCCCGCACCAGGTCACCGAGCTCGGCCAGGCCAGGCTGCCCCGGCAGGAAGGCCTCGAACTCCTCCCGGGTCAGCGCCTCGAGCACCACCCGAAAGCTGAACTGACACTGCCAGGAGCGACGTCCCAGGCTGGCATCCCGCCCCAGCCGACCGACCGGCCTGCCGCGCCCCAGGCGCAGCCACTCGTTCTCGGGGATGACCAACCAGCGGGCCTGGAAGGGAACCACGCTGACCGAGACCCCGAGATGGTCCCCCAGGATGTCCTCCAACCCTTCCTGGCAACGCGCCATGGCGGCGAAGCGGCCGACCCGATACAGCTTGGCGCGATCCCCCACGCTGTCGCGTCCCTGCAGGCCCGGCGTGCCCAGGCCGGCCAGCGCCCCCAGGTACCAGAAGAACCGATTATCGGGGCGATCCGCCTCCACGGCCGGTTCGGCATCCGCCCAGGCACGATAGAACAGCGAGGCGAGGCGGTGATGGAACAGATTGAGGAAGTCGGCGAAGCTCGGATCCTGGTGCAATCGGCGGCGCTCGTCCGCATACTCGGTGAGATGCAACGGCAGCGGGCCGTTGGGGCCGAGCAGGCCGAACCCCTCACCATAAAGCCGTGGCACCTTGCCCTGCTCGATAAGGCCGGGCTCGACATGGGTGAGCTCGCCCGGGGCGAAGCGCAGTGACGGGAGCTGGGCGAGTCGTACCGCATCCTCGGTGACCCGCCGGCTGCGCCCCAGCCGCGCGCGCTCCGGTGCGGCGGCCTCGATCAGGCGCAGGGCCGCGAACAGGGTGAAACGCTCCGGCGCCTCGGTCAGCTCTCTGGGAAGACTCGTCAGGTCTTCGGGAAGATTCATAGCGCCTCCCTCCTGCCGGCTCGCACCGGCCAGCGCATGATCTCGCCGCGCTGCAGCGACTCGACGACGGTCTCGGTGAAGCTGTTGACGGACACATACTTGGCGAAGAAGCGCTCCAGGACGGCGCCGAGCAGGAAGGCACCGACGCCGGTGAAGGCATCCTCGTCGAGGCGCAGCCTCAGGGCCAGCCCATTGCCGAAGCAGATGGGGCCGTTGACCGGCATGCGACGGACGACGGCCTTCGACTCGATGGACACCACCCCTTCCACATGGCGCGCCAGGGAATCCCTGGGGTCGACGTAAAGGTCGAGCAGCTGGCGCAACGCCCGGGCCCCCTCGCCCTCCTCATCGAGCAGCGACAGGTAGTTCAGGGATAGCTGGCTGACCAGCCGCCAGGCCGTTTCCCCGGACGGGAACGCCGCCCGGGGCCGCGTCGGGCCCGCCAGAATGCGCACCGACTGCACCGGCGCCGCCGTCTCCAGGGTAAAATCCGTCGCGCCCTTGCCCACCGCCATCTGAATCGGCAGGTCACGGTTGGTGCACAACAGCTTCACATCGAGCTGGCGCAGGGCAGCCGGATAGGGGGCATGATTCTCGTCCACCAGCGAGACGAAGACCTCGCTGCCGAGGTAGCTGGTGCGGCTCCCGCGTCGACGCTGGCGGGAGGAGCTCAGCCGCGGCCGGCGCGAGACGAGGAAGTAGGCGCCGGACTCGGCAGCGTCCACATCACGACCGACGCGATAGAACAGGTGGAACGGGTAGCCGCCCTCTCGGCTGTGGGTATGGCCGGTGACCTTCTCGACCCGAAACACCTCCAGGTCCATGGGGCGGTTGCGGTCCGGCACCACATGGAACTCGGTCTTCTCCGGTGTCACGGTGATGCGATCGGCGGTGAAGGGGAACAGATTGATCGCCGGCGTCACGTTCAGCCGAAAGGCCTCCGCATCCAGGGCGTGCTCGAGCCGTGGGTCACTGCGCCGCAGCAGCAGCGTGATCTCGAGCCGCCCCCCTGCCAACTGACGCAGTGCGGGCTGCAGGCCGGTGAGCTCGGCGAACAGGAACCGCTGAGGAAACGCGAAGTATTCCTGTAGCAGCCGATAGCCATCGAAGGAGCGCCTGACCGAGGGCAGCAACGCCTCCCCGCGGTCGAACCCGGGCTGGCGAATGCCGATGGCGTGATCGACCCTGGCCGCCCGGTCGGGATCATCGCGCAGGCAGGCGCCGGCAAAGGCCCCGTGCAGTATCTCGTAGAGCCACATGGGCAGCTCGTCGCTACCATGGAGGTAGAAGGAGAGGCGCTCGATGGGCAGGTCGGCGAGGCTGCCACCGTTGGTGAGCTCGAGTTCGAGCTGGATGGCCGAGCGGACTCCCGCGGGCGTCGGCAGCCCGCGGGCCGCCATCATCCCCGGATTGACCAGGTAGCGGGCCTTGGTCAGCCGTAGTGGCCACAAGCGTACGTCGTGGGCCGTGCGATATTCGCAAGCAGTCTTTTCGCCCTTGCCCAGTTGGCTGCGCAGGGCCGTACCGGCCGGAATGCGGTACCCCGCCTCCAGGGTACCGGCCGCCAGATCCGGCTGCAGAACCACCATGGCCATGGACGGCACCGGGGTGGTGAGATGCGGGTAGACCAGCTCGAGCAGCTGGTGGGTGAAATCCGGAAAGCGGGCCTCGATCTTGTGCTGGATCCGCGCCGTCAGGAAGGCGAATCCCTCCAGCAGTCGCTCGACATAGGGGTCGGCACAGTCGAGGCCCTCCATGCCCAGGCGCCCGGCAATCTTCGGATAGTCCCGGGCGAACTCGCCCCCCATCTCCCGGATGTAGCGTAGTTCCTGTTCATAGAGTCTGAGCAGCCTGGGATCCATAGCCTACGCCTGGGGTCGGGGAAGCGATCAACGCTCGGCCACCTCTCGCACGGTGACCGAGGCATCATGGAGATCGAGCTCGGTGTGCAGGTACAGTTGCTCCGGCAGCGGCTGCCCCCAGAGTTCGCCCTCGATCAGGAAGGCCAGGGTATTGCGCGGGCCATCGGTGTCCTGCTCGACGGGCGTCACCAGCACATGTCGAAGCCGCGGTTCGAATCGCTCGATGGCGGCACGCAGCCGCTCTGCCAGCAATGGCGAGTCGGCCCCCGACAGGTGCATGCCCGCCGTTTCCGGCACGCCGAAGTTGAGCACCGAGCGTGCGATGTGCGGGTAATCCTCGAGCCCCACCACGTCCATCATGCAGCCGGTGTTCAACAGCCAGCCGAGGTCGCGCAGCACCAGTTGTCGCAGGCGCCGGGAAGAAATCACCCGGTCATCGCGGGACTCCTCCCGATTGGCCACCAGGCGACGACGCCGGACATCCACCAGCGCCGCCAGCGGCGGCGCCTGGGGCCGCGGCCTGAGTTCCAGCACCTGACGGAAGGGGCGCTTTTCCGGATGATTCTCCCAGCACTCGATACCGTCCTGGTCCTCATCCATCACGCGCTCGATGCCGAGCGTGGCGAGCATGTCCCGGAGCATGTCGCGGGTCAGGCCCGCTTCGTCG